>CALFML010000274.1 GCA_937879845.1 uncultured Myxococcales bacterium | reverse complement strand
AGCGCGACATCCCGCAGCCCGGCCGCGGCGAAGTGCGCGTCCGCGTCGAAGCCTGCGGCATCTGCCACAGCGACGCCTTCGCCAAAGAAGGCTACATGCCCGGCGTCCCCTACCCGATCGTGCCCGGCCATGAAATCGCCGGCCGCATCGACGCGCTCGGCGCCGATGTCCAGGGCTGGCAGGTCGGCGACCGCGTCGGCGTCGGCTGGTTCGGCAAGCACTGCGGCGTATGCGAGGCCTGCCGCCGCGGCGCCCGCATCAACTGCAGCCAGCTCAAGATCCCCGGCGTCAGCTACGACGGCGGCTACGCCGAAGCGATGGTCACCCCCGCCGCAAGCCTCGCCCGACTCCCGGCGGGCCTCACTCCGGCCGACGCCGCGCCGCTCCTGTGCGCGGGTCTGACGACCTTCAACTCGCTGCGCAACAGCCCCGCCCGCGCCGGCGACACGGTGGCGATCCTGGGCCTTGGCGGCCTGGGCCACCTGGGCGTGCAGTTCGCCGTCAAGATGGGCTTCCGCACCGTGGCCATCGCCCGCGGCCAGGACAAGGCGCCGCTGGCCAAGCAGCTCGGGGCGCATCACTACATCGACAGCGACAGCCAGAACGTCGCCGAGGAGCTGCAGAAGCTCGGCGGCGCCCGGGTGATCCTGGCGACGGTGACCAGCGGCGACGCGATGAGCGCCATGATCGGCGGCCTGGGCCACCAGGGGCAGCTCCTCATCGTCGGCGCGCCGCCGCAGCCGCTGCAGGTCCCGGTGTTCCCGCTCCTAGGCGCCAACCGCAGCGTGCAAGGCTGGGCCTCCGGCACCTCCATCGACTCCGAGGACACCGTAAACTTCAGCGTACTCACCAACGTCCGGGCGATGATCGAAGCCTATCCCCTGGAACGAGCCGCCGAAGCCTACGCCCGCATGATGAGCGGCAAGTCCCGCTTCCGCGTCGTCCTGACGATTCCCTGACCGAGTCCGCTTCCGCAGCCTAGCCGCCAGCTGAATTCCCTTCCGCGATATTCTGCCGCGCAGCAGGCGGCGCCCCAGCCGTTGCAGGGAAGAAGACAATCAGGCGGCGATGACTTCGCTATCAGACGACGCGGTGACAGCACGAGCGAGCCACCGGTCGAGGATACGCAGGTCCTTACAACCAAGGATTTGTCGTCGAACGGCTTCGCTCACCTTGAAGCCACGCGCCGCCAGCACAGCAAGGATCGACTCTGCCTTGGTCTCAATCCGCCCCTCAGCCTTTGCCGCAGAGCGCAGGTCCGCCTTTTCTCGCTCCCATCGCTGACGAAGTTCAGTCATGATCGTTTGCTCCTCGGGGCTGAGGTCGTAGACCTGTTCAAGCAAGTAGCGCACATCGGCGAGAATATCAACCCATGGCGCGTTTTGCGGATCGTCGAGGGGGAGCGCGTTCAGCTCGCGCAACACCTCAAGCTGCATCGCTGGCTTACCGAATATTCGCAGCGCCCGCGTTTCGGCGGTCTTGGGCAACTCCGATAGCACTACCACCCACAGTGCGAGCCCAGGTGCGCACCGATAAACCCCGGGTGGCCAGCCGGGGGCTGGGAGACCCACGTAATCGGCCAACACATTCTTAGGTCGGCCCGGCGATACGATGCACAGCGTAGGCCTCTGCACGGGCCTCCGCTTGGCCTCCTTCTTGAGTCCGTAGTAGAAAAGGGCCACCTTGCGCAGAGCGTCATCAAGCTCGTCAACCGAGACGGTCTTTGAGTACTGCTCAATGAAGGAGCGCCATGAAAGCTCGGCTATGCGCCGCAAGAGGCCGAGATGGGGCAGTACACTTTCAGGGGGCCGATGGGGCCGCAGCTCACAGTAACCATCGGCGCGCTGCTCATCGAGCAAGGCGATCGGCTTCTCTAACTCGACGGTGGCCACAGGCTCCAGGGCCTCGCGAAGGATGTGCTTGCGGAGGACATCTTGGAGCTTGCGCATGGAGGGGCAACCTTACCCAGGGAGGGAGGATCGTCTATCGCCGCCGGGAGGTCAGGCCGCCGGCTGGCTCGGCGGGGACGGCGGGGCGGACGGCGGCGGGGGCGCGGCGGGGCGGGACGGGGCGGTGAGTTTGTCGCGGTACTCGTCGGTCGGGCGCAGGGCGTTGCGGGCCTCCGGGTGGCCGGCCAGGTGCAGGGCGACCAGCTGCGCCTGCCAGGCGACGACGGCTTGCACCGCCTGCCGCCGTAGCTCGGCGAGGTTGGGACGGGGGGCGCTGCCCGGCTGCCGCGCCGCGCGCCGCGCCGGGGCGACGCCGACCATCTTCTCGTACTCCTTGTGCCAGCGCAGCAGCTCATCGACGAACACGTTGCCGCACAGACGGCGCAGCTCGGGCTCGTGGTTCTCCTCGGCGAGCAGCTGGATGCGCCAGCTCGCCTCGGCCCACTGCGCCCCGTATTCGAGCTGGGTGAATGAGAGTCCGCTCGGGAACAGCTTGCGCAGCAACACCCGCGCGCGCGCCCCATCGGGATGCTCCTCTTCATCGAGCCAGGTATACGGCTCAAGCCGCGCCATGATGGAGGCCCAGGCATTGTCGGCCCGCTGATCGATGGGGCGCTTGAGCAGGGCCGCGTCCTCGCTCTGCGTCAGCTTGTAGGCCTCCGCCAAGTTCGCCGTGGCGGTCAGCAGGCGCTTGCGGCACACCTGCGCCGCCGCCGGCAGCTCCACGGGAGCCAGGGCCAACAGCTGCCGGCCGAGCGCGATTTGGCTGGGCACATCCAGTTGGGGGTTACGCATATAAGCGCTCGGATCAAAATCATCGGCTGGGAACATTGAAATCTCCTTTGCACACACGGGGATGGGTGGACAAGTGGTCCAGCAGTTGGGCGAACCGGCGCAATGGATAGTGTCTGAGATGCCTTTGCGCAAGCGAAAGTAGCTAGAAATTCCACCATTTAAGCGCCACACCCTCGGAGGCAGGCCGCACGGACGGAGCTTGGGAGCAAACAACCGGCCGCGCCGTGGTCAAGACCAGGCGCAGCCGACTGCTTGGATTGGCCGCGCCTGGTCTTGACCACCCGCAGCCAACTGCTCGGGTTGGCTGCAGCTGGTCTTTACCACCCGCAGCCAACTGCTCGGGTTGGCTGCAGCTGGTCTTTACCAGGGGCGGGCTGCGGCTCGGGTTGGCTGCGGTGGTCTTGACCAGGGGCGGGCGACCTCTCGGGTCGGCGGCGGGCGGGGTCCGGGCGGCGCAACATAGATCCTCGTAGCTCGTCGGCTGGTATGTATGATGGTTTTGTCATGACCACGGAGCGCAAGATACCGGAAGGGCGGCTCGGGCGGCTGCGGCGGTTGGCGGGGATGGGGGCGCGCACCGGCGCCAGCCTGCTGCTCAGTCGCGATGGCGGGGCCCGCGCCGCGGAACAGGCGGCGGAGGTGCTGGGGACCTTGCGCGGGCTGGCGGCCAAGGTGGGGCAGATGGCCAGCTACATCGACGGCATGGTTCCCGACTCGCACCGCGAGGCCTACCAGACCGCGCTCCGCGGGCTGCGCGCCGCCGCGCCCACCTCATCCCCGGAGCAGATCCGCCGCATTGTCGAGCAGGAGCTCGGCGTCCCCCTGGCCGAGCGGTTCCGCGACTTCCAAGACGCTCCCCTGGCCAGCGCCTCCATCGGTCAAGTCCACCGCGCGCGCCTTTTGGACGGCCGCCCGGTGGCGGTCAAGGTCCAGCATCCGGGCATCGACACCGCCATCGCCAGCGACCTGGAAAACGCCGGCATGATCCAGGGCCTGGTCGCGATGGCGGGTCCGCGCCAGCTAAACTCCGCCGCCGTCTTTGCCGAGATCAAGCAGCGCTTCCAAGAAGAGCTGGACTACACCTTGGAAGCCGAGCGGCAGACCTATTTCCGCCAGCTGCATGCGGGCGACAAAGAGATCGAGATTCCCGAAGTCATTCCCGAGTGCTCAGCCCGCCGCGTCCTCACCACGACGCTGGCGGAGGGAGTGAGCCTGGAGGAGGCGGCGACCGCGGCGCCGGAGCTGCGCCGCTCCTATGCCCAGACGATGTGGCGCTTCGTCTTCAAAGGGAACCTCATCGGCGGCATGTTCAATGCCGATCCCCATCCCGGCAACTATCTGTTCCAGCCCGATGGCCGCATCGTCTTTCTCGACTTCGGCTGCGTGCAGCCGATCACCGGCGAGCACCTTGCGCAAGCGCAGGCCGCCCATCTGGGAGCGCTGCGCCGCGACGCCTCGGGGTTTGCGGCGTGCATCGCGCGGATTCTGGGGACCCGCGGCGGCGCCTATGAGAAGGCGATGATCGAGTACCTGCGCCTGTGCTTCGAGCCGCTGTTTTCCTCTCCCTTTCACATCACTTCCCGCTATGTGAAAAGCCTTGTCGATTTCACGCTCGGCTTAAAGAAGCTGATGCTGGCCAAGGACAGCGGCTTCGTGCCGCCGCGGGAGGGGCTCATCTTCATGAACCGCCTGCAGTTCGGCTTCTATTCCGTCCTGGCCCGCCTGGATGTCGAAGCCGACTACGCCGCGGTCGAGCGCCGCTTCTTCACCGAAGCCGGCTACCTGTAAACCCGTCCGTCAAGCCGCCCGCCCCGCCGTCCGTCAAGCCGCCCGCCGCGCCATCCGCCGCGCCCACAGGACCCCAGCCGCCGGCCCGAGCACCGCGCCGGCCAGGATCAGCGGAATCGCCGACTCATAACTGTCCGGATTCCATACGAGCGCCGCGCCATAGGTCGCAACGACGCCCAAGCACAGCCCCAGGACGGCAAATCCTAGGTAACGCAAGGAGACCCCCCTGGCGTCGGCATCAGAACTTCTCTACCGCCGGCCGCAGATCGATCTCTTGGGTCCAGACCGTGCGGTCCTGCTGGTGCAGGTGGAAGTAGGTCGCGGCGATGGACTCCGGGGACAGGAGCGTCTGCGGATCGCGATCCGGCATCGCCGCGCGCAGCCGCGGGGTGTCGATCTGGCCGTCGATGATGACATGGGCGACATGGATGCCGCGCGGTCCGAGCTCGCGCGCCAGCGACTGGGCGAGCGCCCGCAGTCCGAACTTGCCCACCGCCAGGCAGGAGAAGCGGGCGCTGCCCCGCAGTGACGCCGTGGCGCCGGTGAATAGCAAGGTTCCGCGCCCCTGCTCCAGCATCGCCGGAAGCACCTGCTGCGCCGCCAGGAAGCCGCCCAGGCAGTTGGCCTGCCAGCAGGCTTCAAACTGCTTCGGAGTCACATCCAAAATGCCGCCCAGCTGATAGGCGCCGGCGTTGTAGACCAGCACCTCGGGCGGACCGAGCTCCGCCCGCACCGCCGCAAACCCCGCCGCGACCGAGGCCGCATCGCCGGCATCGGTCGGCACGCCGAGGGCCCTGCCGCCCTGCCGCTCGATCGCCGCCTTGACCGGCTCCAGCTTGTCTTGTCCGCGCGCCATGAGCGCCACCGCGAACCCTTCGCGGGCAAACCGCTGCGCCACCGCCGCACCGAGCCCCGGTCCCACGCCGAGTACGGCCGCCACTTTTTGCTTGCTCATCGCCATCTCCTTGTCCGTGCGTTGCCAAAAGCCGCGCTGGGCTGAGCTTAAAGCCTACGGGACTTTGCCGGGCGGCGATAGCGGCGCCGCAGTTTCTGACGCCGCCGCGCGCCGCCGGACTACGGGAGCTGGCCGCGCAGCACGGTCACCTTCACGCTGCTCGGATGCTCTTTGGTGCGCATCACGCGATGGGTCGCGGTATGAAAGTCGCTGTCCTTGGCGTGGTAGATGTCGACGAAGCTCTGCGGGTTGCGATCGACCAGGGGGAACCAGCTCGACTGCACCTGCACCATGATGCGGTGTCCGGGCCGGAACGTATGGCTGATGTCGGGCAGGGCCACCCGGACCTGGGCCACCTCCCCCGGCACGAACGGCTCGGGGTGTTCCAGGCTGTTGCGGAACTTGCCGCGCATCACCTCCGCCCGCACGAGCTGCTGGTACCCGGCCATGCGCACATGCTCGGAGCGGCGCTCGGAGCGGCGATCCCCGTGATGCTCCGCATCGGCGACATCCGGCGGGTAGACATCGATGAGCTTCACGACGAAGTCGGCATCGGTGCCGGTGACCGTGACGGCGAGGCTGGCCTCCACGGGTCCCGCCAGGGTGACATCCTCGGTAAGCGGCGCCGTCTGATAAAACAGCACGTCGGGGCGGCGGGAGGCGAAGCGCTGGTCGCTTATCATGTAATCGGAATCGATGCGCAGCGCCGGCTTGTCGCGATACGGGACGGGCTTTTGCGGGTCGCTCGGGTAGGAGTCGGCGCCGAGCGCGTCTTCGGCGGCGGTCGGCGCCTGGGCACTGAGCGCGCTGCCGGCGTGAAAATACAGCGTCTGGGCGCGCGCGGCCGGCGGCGGCCAAGCGGGGTAGTGCTGCCAGAGGTTGATTCCGGTCTCGAACACCCAAGCGCCCTTTTGCCCGGCGGCGCCCGTGGCGGTTCCGGGCGTGGTGATGCCTTTCAGGTGGCGCTGGAAGAAGGGGAACTCGATCTGCTCTTGATAGTAGTGGCTGGTCTTGCTGCCGAACGTCACGTCGCCGAGCCGGTCTCCCTCCGCACGCACCCAGCCGCCGTGCGACCACGGACCCATCACCAGCGAGACCTCGTTGCCCGGACTCTGCGTGGCAAAGGCGCGATACGTGGCAAACGCGCCCCAGCAGTCTTCGGCGTCGAAGAGCCCGCCCACCGTGAGGATGGCGGGCTTTACGTTCTTGTAATACGGCCGCGGATCGCGCGCCTTCCAGAACTCATCGCGCGACCCGTGCGCCATGACATCGTTCCAAAATGCGATCTCGCCGTGGAAGTACTTCTCGTCGGCGTGGGCGAGGGAGCCGAGCCCCAGGAAGAACTCATAGGCATCGCCGGCGTCGTATTCAAACTCCCCCCTCACCCGCTTGACGGGCTTAGGCCGCGGCTTGCCGAACACGGAGTAAAAATCGAACGCCGGCGCCAGGAAGAACGCGCCGTTGTGGTGGAAATCGTCGCCGATAAACCAGTCGGTGACGGGCGCCTGCGGCGACACCGCCTTGAGCGCCGGATGGGCATCGATCGCCGACTGCGCGGCATAAAAACCTGGATAGGAGATGCCCCACACTCCGACCTTGCCGTTATTGGCCGGGATGTTTTTCACCAGCCAGTCGATCGTATCCCACGCATCGGTCGCTTCGTCGGTGCCGCCTTTGGCGGCGCGCGGGCGGATGTCGACGAACGAGCCCTCCGACATGTAGCGTCCGCGCACGTCCTGGCGCGCGATGATGTAGCCCTCCCGTAAGTAGATGCGGATGCTGCGGGGGATTCTGTCCTCGGGATAGTTATCGATTCCGTACGGACCGCTGCCGTAGGGGGTGCGTAGGAGCAGAATCGGATAGGTGCGCCGCCGCTCTCTGGGCACGTAGGTCACGGTATGAAGGCGGACGCCGTCGCGCATGGCGATCCGGTGCTCGTACTTCACGTAGTGCTCGGACAGGGCGCGGGTCACTTCGGCGTCGTCCTTGTCCTTGAGCTCCGCGGCGATGAGCGGTCCCTCTGACGAAGCGGCGGCGGGGGCGCGCTGGGCGGTGGCGGCAGCGGACGCCGGCCCGGTCGATCCGGCGGCGACAAGCACGGCGGCGCCGAGCAGCGGCACCAGAACATAGCGGAGTACGATTCGGCAGGACGGTCTCATCGGCAAACCTCAATCAACCTCTATCAGAGAAAGCTAAAGCTTCTGCGGGCAGACCTCACGCAGGGCGCAGCCGGCGCAGTCGGGCTTGCGCGCGGTGCAGGTGTGCCGCCCGTGCAGCACCAGCGCCGGTCCCAGGAAGCACCACTGCGCCTGCGGCACGATCTGCATCAGCTCCTGCTCGATCTCCTCCGCGTCTTCCGCCGTGCACAGGCCCATGCGCTGGCTGACGCGGCGGACGTGGGTATCGACGATGATGCCGGCGGGAATCTTGTGGGCGGTGGTGAGCACCACGTTGGCGGTCTTGCGGGCGACGCCCGGCAGCGAGACCAGATCTTCCATGCGCGCCGGCACCTTCCCGTCAAAGCGGTCAAGGAGCGCCTGACACACCGCCTTCACGGTCTTGGTCTTCTGGCGGAAAAAGCCGGTGGGCTGCAGCGCCGCCTCCAGCTCCTCGGTATCGGCGGCGGCGAACGCGGCGGGGTCGGGGTACTTCTGAAATAGAGTCGCGGTGACGCGGTTGACCCGCTCATCGGTGCACTGGGCGGCCAAAATTGTGGCGATGAGCAGCTGGAACGGCGTCTGCCAATCAAGCTCGTACTTGGCATCGGGATAGAGCCGGCGCAGCTCTTCAAGCAGGCAGTGGAGATCGATCTTGGCTTTGCGCATGGGCAGCCTCAAGGCAGGGTTGTTTCGCTCGCCGCGATCGGACCGCAGCTCGGCGTCATTTTTTGGGCAGAGCGTCGAGCTCTTGCCAGCGGGCATACAGGCTCTCCACCTGCGCGCGGGCCGCATCCAGCGCCGCGACCAGGGCCGGGACCTCGGCGGCGCGCTCGCGGTATACGGCGGGCTGGTTGAGCTGCGCCTGAAGGTCCTCCACCTGCTGCTCGGCGAGCAGGATCTTCTCTTCGATGCTGCCAAGCTCACGCTGCTCATTGAACGTCAGCCGGCGCGGCGACGGCGGCCGATCCGCGGGGCGCGCCGGGGCCGCGGTCCGCTCGGTCGGGCGCGGCGGGGCGGGCGCCGGACGCTCGGCATCGCGCGCCTTCGCTTTTTCCAAGTAGTCGCTGTAGTTGCCCTCATAGAACGTGACCTGGCCGTCGCCGCCAAAGGCGAGGATGCCGGTGGCGACGTGGTCGAGGAACCAGCGATCGTGCGAGACGATGAGCGCGCAGCCGGGGAACTCGACCAGCGCCTGCTCCAAGACCCCCAGCGTCAAAAGATCGAGGTCGTTGGTCGGCTCGTCGAGTATCAGCAGGTTGCCGCCGCGCCGCAGGAGCTTGGCGAGCTGCACCCGGTTGCGCTCACCGCCCGACAGCGTGCCGACCTTGGCGTCGGCGAAGCGGTCGTCGAACAGCATCATGCGCAGGAACGTCCGCACGTGCACCGGGCCGTCTTCCAGAATCACGCTATCGCTGTCGCCGGAGACTTCCTGCAGCACGCTGCGCTCGTCGTTCAGCTCGGCGCGGCCCTGATCCAAAAAGGCGATGCGGGTGTTGTGGCCGATCACCACCTCCCCGGCATCCGCCCGCAGCTCGCCGAGCAGCGTGCGCAGGAGAGTCGTCTTGCCCGCGCCGTTGCCGCCGACGATGCCGATGCGGTCGCCCGGCTTCATGAGCAGGGTCAGATCGGAAAACAGCCGCTTGCCGCCCAGCGACTTGAAAAGGCCGCGCAGCTCCAAGATCGTCTTGCCGATCCGTCCGCCCGTCGGCAGCCGCAGCACCATCTTCCGATCCAGGGGCTGGCGGTCGTCGATTCCGGGCTTCTCCGCCACCGCTTCGTTGAAGCGATCGATGCGCGCCTTCTGCTTGGTCGTCCGCGCCGCGGGACCGCGCCGGATCCAGTCGAGCTCACGCCGCACGAACATGGCCCGCTCGTGCTCGCGGCTGGCTTCGTTGTCCAGGCGCTCGGCCTGTTTTTCGAGGAAGCGGTGGTAGTTGCCCTCGTAGGCGTAGAGGTGGCCGCGATCGATCTCGAGGATGCGCGTCGCGACGCGGTCGAGGAAGTAGCGGTCGTGCGTCACCAGCACAAGCGCGCCGGGCTGGGCCCGCAGCCGCGCCTCCAGCCACTCCACCGTGCGCGCATCCAGGTGGTTGGTTGGCTCGTCGAGGAGCAGCAGCTCCGGGCGGGCCAGCAGCGCCGCCGCGAGCGCCACCCGCCGCCGCTCGCCGATGGACAGCGTGCCGATCGAATTCTCCAGCGGCGGCAGCTGCAGCGCGGCGGCGAGTCCGCGGATCTCGTGCTCGACATCCCAGCCGCCCAGGGTCTGGATCTGCTCATGCAGCGCCGCCTGCCGCGCCAGCGCCGCGTCGCGCTTGTCGCCCGCGGTCTGTTCGATGAGCTGCCCGATGGACTCAAGCTCCGCCAGCACCGCCGCGTGCGCCCGCAGACCGGCGCGCAGCACCTGCATGACCGTATGCTCCGGCGGCAGCCGCGGCTCCTGCGAGACATACTCGACGTGCAGATCGCGCCGCCGGGTGATGAGGCCCGCGTCCGGACCATCGGCCGCATCGCTCAGCACGTCCGCGGCGCCGCCGCCGCTTCCCCACGTGCCGCCGAGCAAGCGCAGCAGCGTTGATTTGCCGGAGCCGTTCAGACCGACAAGACCTATCCGATCCTGGGCGTGCACGGCGAACGAGACCCCGGCCAGGACGCGGCGGGAGCCGAAACTTTTCTCGACATTCTGGACGGTGAGGATGGCAGTCACGGGAGCCTCGCGGCCGGCTGGCACGCGCGCCGCCATTTTGCACTAGCCCGCCGCCCGGCGACGCCAAGAAAACGTCGGTCGGAACGATTTAACCCGCCCGGATCCGCGCGCCGCTGCTTACGGCCCCATCAACCAGCGCAGCCCGCCGCCCACTATGGCGGCCACGAGCACCGCCAGCACGAACCACACGCCGCGCCGACGCGGCAGCACGGTGCGGCGCGTATGCGGATCGGTGAGCGGGTTTAGCGCCTCGGAGGACAAGAGCGGCGTCAGCGCCGGCGGCCGCTCCGCGACCAGCAGGGTCGGCATCGCCATGGGCCCCGGCGAAAGCGGCAGCGGCAGCGGCGCGCCAATCGTCGGCACATCCAGCAGCGGCACCACGGCCGTAAAGTCGTCGGGCAGGTTGCCGAGCTCGGTCAGGCGGCGCGCGACCTCCGACATGGCGGGGCGCTGGGCGGGCTGCTTGCGCAGGAGCTGGTGGCAGAGCTGCGCCAGCTCGGGCGCCAGCTGCGGCACGTGGCCGCGCAGCGGCGGCGGCTCATCGAACAGGTGCATCGACATCACTTCGGCGGGCCCGCTGGCGGAAAACGGCGGCTGCCCGGCGATGGTCTGGTAGAGGATGACGCCGAGCGCGTAGACGTCGGCGCGATCATCGACGCCGCGCGCGCCGCGGCACTGCTCCGGCGCCATGTACGTCGGCGTGCCCATGAGCATGCCGGTGCGGGTCACAAGACCCCCCGGCGCCGCGTCCGCCGCCGCCAGCTTGGCGATGCCGAAGTCGAGGATCTTGGCCTGCTCGCCGCTTGGCGCGCTCGGGTCGGCGATGAGCATGATGTTTTCGGGCTTGAGATCGCGGTGGACGATCTTGCGCGCGTGCAGCGCCGACAGCGCCGAGGCCAGCTGGGCGGCGATGTGCACGGCCTTGAGCGGCGGCAGCCGTCCGCCGCCGACCTGGTTCAGGCGCGCGTGCAGCGACACGCCCTCCAGGTACTCCATCGCCAGGTACAAAAGGCCGCTGTCCAGCTGCCCGCAGTCAAGGACGCGGACCAGGCCCGGATGCTGGACGAGGTTTGCCGCATGCGCCTCGCTGCGAAATCGCGAGGCGACATCGGGATTGTTGGCCAGGTTCGGGTGCAGGACTTTAAGCGCCGCGCGAATCCCGGCCGGCTCGTGCACCGCCTCGAACACCGAGGCCATGCCCCCGCTGCCCAGGTGCCGCACGATGCGGTAGTTGCCGATTCGCTTGCCTTCCATGCGCGCTGCTACCTGCTGCTTTTCTGCCCCATGGCCATCGCGATAAGTCGCTAAAATCTATTCGGATTTTAACGTGATAGCCGATCGGAAGAAAGTAGCGAGTTCGTCCGCACAAGCGCTGCGCTTGCCGCTTTGCTGTTTGACGGAGGACTAACGCAGCAGCAGAAACGCAATCCCAAGGAGCATCACCAGCAGAGCGCCGAAGACCGCCGCCACGAGCTCCTGGTTACGCAGGATGAAGCTGCGCAGCCTCGGGTTTAGGGGCGCCGGTGCCGCCGGCCGCGGCGCCGGCGTAACCTGCTGCGTCCCGGTGCCCCACGGCGACTCGGGGGTCGGCGACTTGGGCGGCGCCGGAGCCATCGGCATAAGTCCCGGCGAGATCCGTCCTTGCGCCGGGCCGGAGCCGACGGCCGAAGCCGGCCCGATGGGCTGGCCGCCGGTCGCCAGGGGATTCGCTCCCGTCGCCCGCGGGCCGGCGGGGGCCGCTTCGCGCGGGCTGCCGCTGGCCTGCTGCATCGCCTGCAGGGGATCGATCTGACCCTGCTGCAGGGCTTTTATGAGCTGGCTCACCCGCGGCGGACGCGGCCGCGCCGGTCGCTCGGGCGGAGGGGGCGGCGGCGCAGCCGGTGTCAGCGGCGGCAGATCCGCTCCCAGGTTCGCCGGGTCAAGCTCGACGATGCTGTCGCGCGGTACGGGCGGTGCGCTAAACGGCGGAGCGGCCGGCGGCGCCGGACCCGGAACGGCGGCGGAGGCGGGAAGCACCACCGGAGCCGTATCGGCCGCCGGAGCACTGGCCAAAGGCACGCTCGCCGGTGCCGCCGGATCGGGCGCGGCCGGATCGCGGGGCGGCGCTTTCAGGGAGTCGGCCAGCGCGAACAAGTCGGTGGGCAGCTTGGCTTGCGTCGCCTGCTCGGTGATCGGCAGGCGCCGGAGCGCCGGCTGGGTCTTGGCCTCCATGTGCTGCGGAATCGGTTCCACCCCCGCCATGGCCGCGGGCCGCGTCGGGATCTCCGAAAGCGTCGTCGGACCCTGCCGGCTGTCCACCAGCGATTTGGCCGCTTCGACGAAATCCGCCAGGTCATTGGGCTGCAGCGTGGAATCGAAAGCGATCGTCGGCGGCGACGCCGGTGCCGTGGGCGGACGCTCTCCGGTCGGCGAAAACGCAGACGGGGGCAGCGAGATCGCCGGGGTCACGGCCTCTGCCGCTGCGCCGGGCGCCGCGCCCTGTGGTCCGGCGGCGACGGCGGTCACGGTCGCGGCGGGCGGCTCTGCTATCGGTGGATGGGCAGGGCTCGAGGTTGCCGCGACCGGCGGAGCGGCGGGGTGCGGCGAGCTGGCGCTCGGGGTTTCCGGACCCTTGGCCGCGATCACCGCGACTCCCATCGCCGGCGTCCCTCCGGCAGGGGCCGCGGGTGCCGGAGGAGCCATAAATGAAGGGACGACAAACCCCGGCGTCGCCGGTCCGGCGCCGGCGCGCGCGGGATCAAAAGGTACGCCGGCGGCCCGGGCCTGCTGCTGTTGGCGCAAAAGCGCGAGCGCCTTGGCGACTTCGGAGCTCTTGACCGATTGCGACGGCTCGGCGGTTCCGGCCACCGGACTCGCCGTGGAGGCCGGCGGTGCCGCCTCCGCCGCGGCCGGCCGCGCCGCATCGGCGATGGGACTTTTGGCGGACGGCGAAGCCGCTGGGGTCTGGGAAGCCGGGCTCAAAGGCGGCGCCGTCTTGGTCCGCGCCGCCGCACTGTCCGCGGCCGGCTTATCGGTGAGCAGCGGCTGCGTCGCGGTTTCAACCATGGCCGGCCGCGGCTCGGCTGCGGGCGCGACCGGGGATTCGAGAGCCTGCGGCCCCTTCTGCACCTGCGGCGTCGGCTGATCTTTGAGCAGCGGCGGCTGAGTCACCGGCCGCGCCGTCTTCTCACTCAGGACCAGGGTCGGCTGGGCCGACTGCGGCGCCACCGCCTCTGTGCGCCCCGAGACGGGGGCCGCAGCGCTTGTGAGCGGAACCGCAGACGGTGGGGCAGGCTCGCTCGGTCTTACTTCGGGGGGTGCAGCCGCGGGCGGTGGGGCCGCGGCGGCAGAGCTTTGGCCGGCTGGCGAGCTGGCCGCTCCGATGCCAGCCAGCTTGGGCTGGCTGGACTGCCGCGTCTCCAGATTGCCGTCCGGCGATACCTGCAAGACCGGAAACACGCCGCTGAGCTTCTGCAGCAGCCGGGTCACCTTGGTCCGCGGGGCGGCGAGCGGCGGCAAGGTGATCGCCTGCGGTGCAACCGGCACCGGCGCGCCCGACCCGGGCGGCGCCGTGTTGCGCTGCGCCGACCCTGCGCCCGCCGCCGCTGCCGCGGTCCCCGGCGGGCTCTTGGCCGTATCCGCCACCGGCGGCAGCGGCACCTGCGGAAACACGCCGGAGAGCCGGTTGAGCAAGCGGTTCATCCGGCTCGCCGTCGGCGTCGGCGGCGTCGGCGGCGCCGCCTGCGGCTCCTCCGTAACCACGGTCGGCAGCGTGAGACCGGCGCCCTGCACGACCTGCTCGATGGCGACGATGATTTCCGCCATGTCCGGCGTCCGCATCTGCGGATCGCGGGCGCAGGCGCTGGCCACGAGCACGCTGAGCGTGCTGGCCAGCTCCGCCGTCAAACCAATCGCTGGGTTCGGCGCGACGGGCTTGGGCGGTTGGTTCAGGTTATCGATGACGAAATCGGCGACCTCGTCGTAAAACGCCGGCCGTCCGGTCAGGCACTCATGCAAGATGGCGCCGAGCACGAACACATCCCCGCCGACGTGCGGCCCGCTCTCACCGGCCAGGCACTCGGGCGGCCGGTACATGAGCTTGTACAGCGGCAGCTGATCATCGAGCCCCTGCGATCGCCGGCGCAGCGCATGCAGCGCGTGCTCGACGACCATCACCCGCCCGGCGAACGCGCTCTTGGCCCCCGGTCGGACGAGGAAAATGTTCTCCGGCCGCAGGTCGCCGTGCACCGCCCCGGCTTTGTGCAGCGCATCCATGGCCTTGGCCACCGCCAGCACCGTCGCCAGCGCCCGCGGCGGCGGCAGCGGCCCGCGCGACAGCCGGGCCCGCAGCGTCTCGCCCTCCAGAAGCTCGGTGGCGAAGCCGGGGATCATCATGTGGTCGACGATCATCTTGACCGGCATGATCCCCGCGTTCATCAGCGGCTCGGCGTGCCGGAGATCGTCGCGGACCTGGAGCATCATGCCCTGCGTCGGCTTGAGCTCGCGCTTGAGCATCAGCACCGCGAACTTGCGCCGCAGGCGGGCGTTCTCCGCCTCGTACGTCACCCCGAGCTCCCCCTCACCGAGGATGCCCTTGATAAGGTACTCGCCTTGCAGCAGCTTGCCGATGCGGACCCCCGGCGGGATGGGAGAGCCGACCACCCAGGTGGGCAGCGCTTGTAGAGATTTAGGATCTGCGGGGCCTACGCTCACGCGCCTAGAATACCATGAAAAGTGCCCAAAGCCCCTTAGCCGCCCCCTGCGCCACTAGTAGGTAACTTTTTCAACTTGCGCGGCTTTTCTCATGACGGGCATGCTGTGGCTTTGGCTGCGCGGGCTACAGACTCGCGAGGCTTTCGTCACCCTCTGCGACCAGAGAGAATCCGATGCCTGACAAATATCCGATGACCCGACGCGGGTTGAACCTGCTGAAAGACGAGCTGAAACAGCGCAAGGAAGTCGAGCGCCCCCGCATCGTCCGCGCCATCGAAGAGGCCCGCGCGCACGGCGACCTCTCTGAAAACGCCGAGTACAGCGCGGCCAAAGAGGCGCAGTCGCATAATGAGGGCCGGCTGCAGAAGCTCGAGGAGCTGGTCGCCCTGGCCGATGTCATCGATCCGACGACCCTGAGCGGCAAAAAAGTCGTCTTCGGCGCCACCGTGACCATCGAAGATCCCGACACCGGCGAGCGCCAGACCTTCTCCATCGTCGGCGAGAACGAAGCCGACATCAAAGCCGGGCGGATGAGCATCACCGCGCCGGTGGCCCGCGCCCTCATCGGCCGCGAGGTCGGCGACAGCGTGCAAGTCCGCACCCCCAAGGGCAACAAAGAGTACGAGATCGTCGCGCTCAAGTTCGTCGCCCTAGACTAGCGGCTGACGGCTAGCGGGTCCGCGGCCTCGAATTCTTGAATCCCTGAATTAAGGTTCAGGGCCGATCCCTTACAACCTGCGCCTGAATAATCGTGTCAAAAAACCGCAGTTCCGACTCCGCCCGATCCGCAGCCGGTCCGCCGCGCGGGGCCTTTTGGGACTCGCTGCCTGGGCATGCGCTGCTCGGGCTGCTGATTGCGACGCTGCTCGTGGTGCTGCTTTTGTTTGCCGGGTCCGAAGATCGCGGCTTCATTTACGTTGACTTTTGATCCGCGTTCGTTCGAAAACACCCGCTCAAAACGCCGACAACCTACGCAAGCACTGGCGCGGGAGCGCGTCCTGCGGATGATCATTTAGATAAAGGCAGAAAAGCCACCATCCCGAGAACCTCCTGGCTATAAAGTCAGCGCTCGCTTTTCCCAGCTTACAGGAGCAGTACGCATGTCTAACTTCATCTTCACGTCGGAGTCGGTCACCGAGGGCCACCCGGATAAGCTGTGCGATCAGGTCTCGGACGCGGTGCTCGACGCCATCCTCACCACCGATCCCCACGCGCGCGTCGCCTGCGAGACCCTGAGCAAGACCGGCTACGTCATGGTCGCCGGCGAGATCACCACCAAGGCTCACGTGGACTTCCCGACCGTGGTGCGCAGCACGATCAAGGACATCGGCTACACCCACTCGGAGATGGGCTTTGACTACCAGACCTGCGGCGTGCTGGTGGCGGTCGAGCAGCAGTCGCCCGACATCGCCCGCGGCGTCGATGGCCAGGGCGTCTACAACCCCGATGAGCAGGGGGCCGGCGATCAGGGCATGATGTTCGGCTATGCCTGCGACGATACCGAAGAGCTGATGCCGATGCCTATAGCCTTGGCCCACCGCCTGTCGCGGCGGCTGTCGCAGGTGCGCAAGAGCGGCCTTCTGCCCTTCCTGCGCCCGGACGGCAAGTCGCAGGTCAGCGTCCGCTACGTGAACAACAAGGCCGTCGCGGTGGACACCGTCGTCATCTCCAGCCAGCACGCTCACGATGTCGAGCACAAGACGCTGAAAGAGGCGGTGATCGAAGAAGTCATCCGCAAGGAGATCCCGGCGCACCTGCTCGATAAGAGCACGCGCTTCCTGGTAAACCCGACCGGCCGCTTCGTCGTCGGCGGTCCGATGGGCGACTCGGGCCTGACGGGACGCAAGATCATCGTCGATACCTACGGCGGCTGGGGCCGGCACGGCGGCGGCGCCTTCTCCGGCAAGGATCCGAGCAAGGTGGACCGCTCGGCCTGCTACTACGCCCGCTTCATTGCCAAGAACATCGTCGCGGCGGGTCTGGCGACGCGCTGCGAGGTGCAGGTGGCGTATGCGATCGGCGTCGCGGCGCCGGTCTCGATCAACGTCATGACCTTCGGCACCGGCCGCATCAGCGATGAGGCGCTGGAGACGCTCGTGCGGGCGCACTTCGACTGCCGGCCCGCCGCGCTCATCCGCGAGCTCGATCTGCTGCGCCCGATCTACCGCCCCACCGCCGCCTACGGCCACTTCGGCCGTAACGAGCCGAACTTTACCTGGGAGCGCACGACCAAGGCCGCGGAGCTGCGTGAGAGCGCCCGCAGCCAGGTTGCGGCCTAAACCCCGCCGGACTCGAATCAGCCGCAGCCGGGGTGAAGCCGGCTGCCGCGTGTGCGGCCAAGGGCAGCGGCGGCAACGTCTGCCAAGTCTGGAACTGTAGGCGTATCGGCGCCTTATCGGTTTGCTGCCACAGGCAGCTTGACGTTCGCCGCCGTAGGTCGTGAACTCGTACTATGAGAGATCGGAAGAGCACACGTCTGAACTCCAGTCACGCCAATGTATCTCGT
>CALFML010000273.1 GCA_937879845.1 uncultured Myxococcales bacterium | reverse complement strand
GCCGGCGCCCAGGCCCATCGCATCGCCGACCACCCAGATCAGCCTGTCCCGCAGGAGGTCGTTTTCGTGAGCCGGATCGCTGCGCTGGACCCACAGGTGCGGAGCCCGGTCGTCCTTGCTGGTCAGGTAGCGGAAGTCGACCTGGACGTTGGCGTCGTCGCGCGGATCTTTGATGCGCACATCACTGGACTGCTTGCCATCGCTGTAGAAGGCCAAAAAGGGGAACGGGCGGCCCTTGTAGCGCGGACGGTCGACGCCGCCGATCAGATCGCCGAGCTTGCCGAGGACGAGCTCACTCTGCTGCTCGCTGCCGACGCCGAACTCGTCGCGCTCGCGCTGCCACTCTTGGCCGGCGGAGCTCTGGATCTTGTAGCCCTGCTTCTCCGAGTAGGAAAGGAGATTGGCGGCGCGCAGCTTCTCTAGCGCTTCGGTAACCGCGGGGACCTGGTTGCCGCGACCCAGGCGGTCGTAGATGCACTTGGCGATGAGGTCAGCGGTAGTGGGAACCTCTTCCTGAATCAGCTCCAGGAGCGACACGGCCTTGGCGACCCGCTGCGCCATCACATCGCCGCAGATCTCGGGGTGGCTAAACAGCCGGGCGAGCGTGGTCTGGACATCAGGGTCCAGGGCGGACTGTTGCACTTCATAGATGCTGTCGAGCGTGACCAGAGAGCCGACCGGCTGGTCGGCGAGCTTCTGCTCACGAAATAGCTCGCCCAAGAGCTGCAACAGGCCGCGAATGGCGTGGTCATCGCCCTGCACGCGAGTCGAGCGGGTGCGCAAGCTGGAGGTGAGCCGCAGCAGCAGCTCGACGTGGCCGGGCAACATCGGGTAGACCTCCAGGAAGTCTTCCTCGGTGATCTGCTCGCAGGAGTAGCCATACAGCTTGAGATCGCTGCGGTGCTGGGTGAAAAGCTGCCGCAGACCCGCTTCCTTGCCCGGGGCCTTCTTGAGGAGGCGCTTGTGGACGACGTCGCGGATGTTGGTCGTCGATAGGTGGACGCGCAGGCTCGGCGGGAAGCGGTCCTTGAGCTTGCCGATGTTGTGCGCTTCGCTGGTGTCCTCAAGCTTCTGCTGACCGGTCGCCAGCAGCCAGACCTGCCCCTTGAGCTTCTGCCCCAGGTGCGAGACAAATGTCTGGAGCTTCAGCATGCGCGCCTCGTCCTGATGGACGTACTGGCTTACTTCGTCCACCACGATAAAGAGCGTCTTGCCCACCCCGCGCAGGTCGAGCATGGCGGCGATGGCATCGGTCACCTCCTTGACGGCGGAGCCGGTATCCAGGGCGGAGCCGGCGTGACTGTCAATCCAGCTCGTCGGCTCGCGATAACGGCTCGGATCAAGGACGTGCATGACATGGGAGAAGTGATCGTCGACCAGCTCCTCATCG
The DNA here is from genome assembly GCA_937879845.1 of uncultured Myxococcales bacterium. Lineage (GTDB taxonomy): Bacteria > Myxococcota_A > Polyangia > Palsa-1104 > JAEUJZ01 > CALFML01. Next base: position 1,463 of record CALFML010000273.1, on the reverse strand, counting down.
CGCGCCTGCTCCCAGGGACGGCCCAGCGTCTTTTGCGCGGCGGCCAGGAAGCCCTCCCATCTGCCGTCTCGTTCCAGCTTGAGCTCGTACTGGGCGACCAGGTGGCTCTTGCTGCAGTAGCCCAGGCGCGCCTGGACCTGACGGAGCACCGCGGAGTGAATGTGCTCGTTGTCACGGGCGACGGCGCCGATGTCAAAGACGACGGCGATCGGCTCAATCGGCCGCAGCAGCTCCTGCCAGGCGGTCACAAGCTCGGCGCGGCGGGGAGAGTCATCGCGCCGCAGCAGCGCCTCGGCCAGCGGCTTGCCATCGGGGAGCTTGACGCCGTCAAGGGCGAGGCCCAGCAGCTTTGCGAAGCTCGACTTGCCCGATCCGTAGAAGCCGGAGATCCAGGAGGCAGGAAGCTCGGGGCCCCCGGGCTTGTCGCGCTCGCGCGCCATCGCCTGCAGCAGGTGGACAAACTGCTCGTGAATGCCCGAGCGCACCCGCTGCGACCGGGGATCGGAGTCGGGGTAGCCACCGGTGATGATGTACTCAGCGACTTCGTCGGCGAGCTTCTGCGGGCTCTGCTCATGAAAATAAACCACCGGCGGAATGTCGCGGGTGACGTCGAGAGCGAACAGGTCGCGGATGCGCAGGGTCTTATCCAATAGGACCTCGGTAGCTGGGCGGCGGTGTCGTCCTTGGCGGGGTTCTGGGTCTTATTCCTACGGCCTTAAGGCCTACCGCTAAGGATAAATCCGCGGGCGGTAGTCGCGGTCGGAGGGCAGCTCCCCCATGAAAGACAGGGCGGTCGTATCGCGCCGCTCGCCCGGGTAGAGCAGCACGACCGGAATGTTGTGGGTCTTGCCATCGATGAACTTGAGCAGGGCCGAGGAGCGGAAGAACGGGTAGAGGGCGCCGGCGCGGCCGATCAGCACCAGCGTGCGCTCGGTCTGATTGGGGTAGTCGGTCGAGAACTTGTCGATGAGACGCACCACGTCGGCCGCGATGCCGCGCTCGCCCTCGATATGCGGGGCAATCTTCTCACGCAGATAGGAAAGGGCGCGCTCGGGGTCCTTCTCGTAGAGCTTGCGCTCGCGGGTTATCAGCGCGTCGATGGCCTCGGCCCCGGTGGCGCGGATTCGGTCGAGCAGCAGCTGCTGCAGGGAGATCGACTTGACACCCCAGCCCTCGGCCAAGAGGTCGTCGGTAAGCCGCCGCATGTGCTGGCGCAGCTTATACTCTTCCGGTGGGCGGTATGGAAGGATGGCGAAACGGAAGTTGCGCATGGTGCTGATCTGCGGGCCGTCCTTGGCTAGCAGGTCGGCCTTGAGCGCGGCCACGGCGGCGGCGAGGTCGGTCTGGACGAACAGCGGCTCGGTCATGACAGCGACTCCCCGAAGGCGAGCAGGCTGGGGAAGTCCCAGTCAAAGATCGGAAGAGCACACGTCTGAACTCCAGTCACGCCAATGTATCTCGTA
>CALFML010000272.1 GCA_937879845.1 uncultured Myxococcales bacterium | reverse complement strand
AGTGGATAAGCGCCCCCTGAAAAGCGCATCCCGCCTCTTCCGCTCGACTGCTTCCCGCGCTCGCGCTGACTCGCTCGGAAAGAGTTTGTCATTCCTTTTCACAATTTAGTAAAAGAGGTGAACCCGAGAGCGGCTTTGCGGCAGTCATCCTTGCTAAACCAGCGGAGAGTCCCATGCGCATAGCGCGGGTACACCTTGTCGCATGCCTGTGTACCGCCAGCTTCCTGGCGTGCCGCAGCGACGACCCCCAGAGCGAGGAGCCGCGGCCCGATCTCGCCGTATCCGCAGATCTGCAGGCCGCTCCGGCCGATGCCCAGAACCCGCCTGTCCTGGAACCGCCGGTTGCTTGCGGCAGCACGCTTCCGGGGCCGCCGCTGAAGCCCGATGTCGCGGAGGCCCAGCCCGGCTACGCCGACGAACTCGCCGGGCTCGATCCATCGCAGCTCGCCGATCCGCTCGACTACGGCGGCGAAGGAAAGCTGACGATCACCCTGATCAACTACATGCTCGGACGCAGCCAGGGGACCGGCATCTCCCATAAGGAGGCACTGCAACAAGGAGGACTCGGGCGCGCGGTTCTGTTCGCCGCGGCAAAAGGAACGGCCGGACGCATCGACTTTACGTTCTTGCGGCGCGGGCTGCATTATTTCTATCCGTGCTCGCGACCGGTGCCTGCGGATCTGGCGGAGCTGCGCCGGCGCTATGGCGACTACAAGACCTGGCCGCAGCAAGCGATTGCCTGCGCCCGTCCTAAAAACGGTCCGCGGCGCTTGTACGAAAACACCGCGGCCGGTGTGTACATAGCGGAAACGATCGTCGCCGATGCAGTACGGGAGACGGAGGTGCTCTTTACCTCCTTGCGCACGGACGGTCAGCTCGACTTCGCGTCTTACACCGATGCGGGGGCGCTGAGCGATCGCAGCACGTTTGCGACAGGCGGCGGCGGAATGAACACGCTGGCGGCGCCCTACACCTGCATCACCTGTCATGTGGACACGACGCTGTGGAGCATCACCCGGCGGACGCCTACCGGCACGGGGGCTGGCTGCCGCTGATGCCGCCGCCGCTTCGCAGGCCGGCCGCATTGGGCAAATGTTCAGTCTGCATTCCCGCTGGTATGCCGGCGATTTGACAGGCTGGCCGTCCTGCGGGAGCATCGCTCCGTGCCTTGCGTAATCGGTGCGCTTCCGTCACCTGCCAGGGTGCGGACGTACGTCCTGTATTCCGCTTCACTCATTCTGGTTTTGGCCGCGGCGCTGGGGGCGTGGAAGGCATGGCCGCGGTTCAAAGGCGGCGGCGGCGGCGTGCAGCAACGGGCGTTCTATTATTGGAAGACGCAGTGGTCGGGCTCCCCCATGCTGGCCCGGAGCCTGGCCGAGAATCGCATCTCCCGCCTCTATGTGCGCTTTTTCGACATCGACTGGGATGAGCCGGCCGGCGCCGCGCTGCCCGTGGCGCCGCTGCAGCTCAGCGCCGCGCTGCCCGCTGGCGTCGAGATTGTTCCGGTGGTGTTCATCGCCAACCGGGTCTTTTTGAACACGCCCTACGCCGATGTGGACGCGCTGGCTGATCACGCCTGGCTGAAGATTCGCAAGATGGCCGAGGCAAACGCCATCCCGCTGCGCGAGGTGCAGCTCGACTGCGACTGGTCCGATGGGACGCGCTCGCGCTACTTTCGCTTCGTTTCGCGGCTGGCGCAGGAGCTGCACAATCGCCGGATCCGGGTGTCCGCCACCATCCGCCTGCATCAGATCAAGTACGCCGCGCGTACGGGGGTGCCGCCCGTGGATCGGGGAATGCTCATGTTCTATAACTTCGGCGCCCTGCGCGCCGACGCGCCGCGCAGCTCGATCTTCAACGTCCAAGACGCCGAGCGCTACGCTTCCCACATCGCGACCTACGTCCTGCCGCTCGATCTGGCGCTGCCGCTGTTTTCTTGGACCGTCCACTCGCGCGATGGCGGGGTGCTCGGGCTCATCGAAAAGCTAGATTCGCAGGACATCGAAGGCACCGGCGGCTTCCGCGCCGTGGCGCCGGGCCGCTATAAGTCCACTCGCGCTTTGTTCTTCCGCGGCCGCTACTTCATGGAAGACGACGAGCTGCGCCTGGAAGAGACGACCCCCGCGGTGACTGAGCAGGCCGCGGTCACGGCCGCGCGCGGCGCCGCCGGAAAAAAGTCCTACGCCACCATCGCATTTTTCGACCTGGATGAGAGGAACCTCCGCCACTATGCTGCGTCCGACTTTCAGAGATCGGAAG
>CALFML010000271.1 GCA_937879845.1 uncultured Myxococcales bacterium | reverse complement strand
ACAAACTTACCTCGGCGCTCCACACGTACGATGTCGCCCATGGCTCAGAGTTTCCCGCTGTCATCGTACCATGATGACGTCGTCCCAATGTCGTCCATCGGTGGCGTGTAGGTACTCGACGGGGCGACGTCAAATTTGTCTTACGGTGTTTGCCCGCGCGATGCAAGTGCCTGATATCCTTGCCATCTGCGCGCCCGGCTCCCAGAAGAACAGGTTCACTCCGGCTTGCCGGGCTTTTTGCAGCGCCCCGAAGGTCAGCTCATGCGCCCCCGATAGTGCAAGCGGAGAGACCGCAAGCCCTGTCCGCCCGAGCGGCCGCCGCGGTGGCTCTTCCTGCCCAGGTAAACGAAGCGGCAGGGGAAGGGGGCGCACCGGCGGCGCCGTCCCTTGCTCGCAAAGAGCAGCGATTGCGCGGCGCTCGGTGGGCGGAAGTGTTTGCTGCACGGATTCGGGGAACAGCAGCGCCGTGGCGTGCAGCTGGTCGCGCACCAGCGGCGGCTCGGCGTCAGAGTCTTGCAGCCCTGTCCGCAATAGTTCGGCGGCCGGGGCATCAAGCGCGCGCAGCAGTCGGGCATAGGCCGCCGCGCGCTCATCGGCGCGAAGCACCGCCGACTGCATTAGCAGCCCTCGCAGCTGCGCATCGCAGTCCGGAATCCCATCGAGCTGCGCCGCCGCCGCCGCCCGCACCATCGGCTCCGGATCGCGGGAGAGCCGCAGCAGCACCGGCAGCGCGGCCTCGCTCGCCGGCAGCAGCAGCTCGCAGCTCTGGGCGCGGATCCAGCCATCGGCGGATGCCGCGGCGATCTGCGCCAGGGCGGTTCGCTCCGCCGCCAGCAGCTGCGACCGCGCCGCAACCGCCCACTTCACGACCTGACGCCGCACGTGGGCATCGGCATCACCGGCCAGAGCTGCCGGCCACGCCGCCGGAACCGCACGCAGCACGGCAGCGCGAACCCAGGGATCCGGATCGCTGAGCCGCGCCTGAGCATCGCTCAGCGCGTCCCGGTGCGCCAGCTCGGCCAGAGCCAGCGCCCGCACCCCGGCATGCGGATCGGTCGTTGCCGCCGCCAAGACCAAAACGGCTCGCTCATCCGCCTGCCGGCCCGCCAAAGCGACCAGCGCTGCCCGTACTTTCATCGGGTAAGCATGCAGCGGCCGGGTATGCAAGGCGGCGATCGCCGCCTCGTCGCTGCACTCACAAAGCCCAAGGGCCGCAGCGCAGCGCACCCGGTCATCAACATCGTCTAGCAGGGCAATGAGCGCCCGGACATCGCATGGCCCGCACTGCGCCAGCGCTTCCGCGACGGCGGCTCGCGCCCGCGCATCCGGATGCCGCGTCTGCCGGGCGAGCGCGGGAAAGAGCTCTTCACCGCCCGTGCGCGCCGTCCAGCTCGCGGCCCAGCACAGCGCCCCAGGTGCAGCCTCGGGAAGAGCGAGCAGCTCGCCGGCCAGGGTCCGCGCCCGCTCCCCCAGGCTGTCCAAGAGCGCCCAGGTCGTTGCCAGGGCATGCGGCAGGCCGGGTACTTCAAGGTGCCGCAGCGCCAGCCGCAAAGCCGCAACACTGGCATGCGCGCTCAGGCGCTGCGCCGCCAGCTGCCGCAGCGGCTGATGCGGATCCGAGAGCAGCGCAACCAGCTCACGCCCGTCTGCCGCATCGCTTGTCTGGGCTCGCAAGCGCGCCGTCATGACCGCCGGATCGGCGTTCCACAGGGGGGCGTCCGGACGCTCTGGCACGGGAAATTTGTGAATGTCGATGCGCGGATCAAACCGAGCCCGCAGGTACCACAGCGCGGCCGCCGCGGCCGGTGGGAACCCTGGCTCGTGGGCAACGATGCGCTCACGCTCCTGCGGGTGCGCATCGCCCAGCATCCCCAGCGCCTGCACTGCGGCATGGCGGACGCGCCAGAACGGATCCCTCAGGGTCTGACGCAGCGTCGGAATCGATTCGAGCTCGGCGATCATCGCCAAGGCCAGAATCGCCGATCGGCGCACCCACCAGACCGGATCGCTCTGAGCAAGCCGCGCCGCCGCGGCCGCAGCGCCTTGAGCCCGGTGACCGCTCAGCGCCCGCAGGCATGCCTCCCGCACGCTTGGCATCGGATCGTCAAGTCCGTCGATGAGCCAGCCGGCGGCGGTGTCCGATGGCGGACCGTTGCCCAGGGTCGCCGCCGCCTGCGCCCGCACGCGCGCATCGCGGTCGCTGAGCAACGCCGCGCGCAGCGCATATTGGCCGGCCGCAGCCAGCGGAGATAGCGACTCCGCCGCGGCGAGCCGGGTCCAGACGTCATCGGAGAGGAGATCTAACTGTGCCTGCTCCACGCAGTACCTCACTTCGGAGTCAGCTCTGCCCAGCGCCCCAAGCCGCCATGCGCCCGGGTCGGTCCGGCGGCCCTGCCGACTCCCTGCCCGAGTCGTTCGATGAGCTCCCCCGGCCCGCGCGCATCGCGCTTCGCACCGTATTTACGATCGTACGCCAACCGGCGAGCCCGGTTCAACCCGCAGTTTCACAAACCCCGGCTCCGGCCGCCAAGTGGCTGCTCCGCCTGCAGGTTGCTGCTTGTGCTTGGGAAATGCCTCGATAAAATGCCGGCTCACTCGCAAATGAACCCGCCGCGATAGAGGCGCAAGGTTCGGAGGAACTCATGGCATGTTCTGATCCCTGTATCCCTCTCCCAAGCCGCAGCAGCGAGCCCACGAGCAGCAAGTCCAGCCGAGCCCGCGAAAACCTTGTCGAGTGCGATGGACTGCCGCGCAACCGCTCCGCGTTCAGGAGCGCGGCAACCTGGCCGCGAATCTCCGTGGCAGCCTTTGTCACTTTGCTTACGGCCGGCGGCGGCGGCGGATGCAAACCCAGCGATGCCACCTCCGGTCCTGAGCCGATGCCGGGTCCGGCGGGAGCGACGGCCGATCTCGCCGTCCCCAAGGCCCCGGACCTGAGCAGCGCGACGCCCGTCGATCCGGACCCGCAGTACAACCACTTTGTCATCTACAAGCGTGCCGCCGACTTCGCCGGCTGGACATTCAACGGCACGATGGTGCGCGACACGCCGACGGGCGCTTCGGTCCAGCTCGGCCCCAGCAAGGGAACGCCGATTCCCTGCAGCGCCGACGAAATCGACGGTGGAGCCGCCCGCTATGACGCGCCGAGTGGGCTGTGCGCCGGCAGCGACCCCAAGCCTCCCGGCCTTCCGACGGGGGTAAACTACTATAATGGCGGCTCCTTCTATTACGGCACCCTCATGTCGCCGGAGATTCATCCGGGGCAGCCGATAAGCAGCGTCATCGCCTCATGGAACGCGGCGACCCCGGGCAAGACCTGGATGGCCATGCACATCCGCGATCTGACGCCGAGCGGCTGGTCGCGCTGGTACAGCCTGCCGATCTGGGCAGCGGATTTTTCGACGGTAAGCCGCCACAGCGTCAAGGGCTCTTCCGACGCCGACGCCTACGTTGATACCGATACTTTCATCCTCAAGAACAGCCGCACGACGGCTGCCTACCAGCTGCGGATCACCCTATTCGCCACGGCCCCGACCGAGACGCCGTCGGTGCGGATGGTCGCTGCCGTGTCGTCCAAGGATCGCAAGACCTATCCCCGCGCCATCCCCGACGCCACGGTGTGGGGCCGCGAGCTGAACATTCCGCAGCGCTCCCAGGAGCTGCCTGAGTACCGCGGGCAAGGCTACGGCGGCGGCGGCGAGGTGTGGTGCAGCCCGACCTCGACGAGCATGGTCATGGCGTACTGGGGGCTCACGACCGCAGACCCCGCCCTTAACCAGACCGTGCCGGATACTGCGGCCGGCTGCTATGACTCGGTGTACCGCGGCACCGGCAACTGGCCCTTCAATACGGCCCACGCGGCGACGTTCGGACTCACCGGCTACGTCACCCGGTTCTACTCGCTCAGCGATGCCGAGCCGTTTATCAAAGCCGGCATTCCCCTCATCCTCAGCATCGCCTTCAAACCGGGTGAGCTTCCGGGGGCGCCGATCTCGCAGACCGCCGGCCATCTCATTGTGCTGCGGGGCTTCGACAAGCACGGCGATGCCATCGTCAACGATCCGGCCGCCCCGAATAACGCCGCAGTGCGCCTAGTCTACCCACGCACGGCGCTGGAGAACGCCTGGAGCCACTCCGGGCGCGCGGCCTACGTCATGTATCCTGAGGGGTACGCGGCCCCGACTCCCGCCGGCATGTAGCCCTTCCGCCTCGCGCTGCTGCTCCTAGTCCACCGAGGAATGCGACAGAATACGAACATTCTTTCGCGTTTCAATAAGGTGCAGGAGCAGCGCCAGCAGCAAGCCGACGATCGATAGGCCTGCCAAGATCCACATCCCCGGTGCATAACCGGCCGGATTCTGCGCGCTCGCTCCCGCAAGATCGTTAGCCCACCCGATTGCCGATGAAACCAAGAACAGCACGACTTGCTGCAGCAGCGTCATGAGCGAGTACGCCGTACCCAGGTGCTTCTCTTCGATCAGATAGGCCACCGCCGGCCACAAGATCGCCGGTATCAGAGAAAACGCCAACCCCATAAGCGCCATCGGCACGTAGAGCGGCACATCCCGGCGGAGCAGAAGGAAGTAGACCGGCGCCATGCACAGCGCCCCGCACAGAAGGCCCAGGGAGCGGTGACCGACCCGATCGATGAGCAGGCCGAAAAGCGGCGTCCCGACCATCGCCACCGCCGGCAAGTAGCTGAGCATGGCTCCGGCTTCGGCGCGCGGTACGCCATGCGCTTCGATACAGAACTTGGTCGCAAAGGACTGAAACGCAAAGATGGCGGAGTAGAACGTGACGCACAGTCCGGTCACCAGCCAATAAGGGGCGCCGAAGCCAAGGATATCCGACGGCGATAGCTTATCGGTGGGGCCTGTGCGGCCGAGGTTCCAGCGGCGCTCGGCGAAGTGCTCTAGCACATAGTAGATTACGGCCCCCAAGGTACACAGCAGTCCGAGCCCGGCAGCCAACACAAGCGGCCCGCGGAGGTTCCCCTCCCTATAGACCCAGCCTGCCCACTGCGGCGATCGGTCTACGGCCATGGTGCCCAGCCGGCTGAGGGTCAGGTTGAGGCCGAGCGCAAAGGCCAGCTCGCGGCCGCGAAACCACCGGGCCAGCGCGGTGGTCACGGCCACGCTCAGCGGCTCGCTGCCGATCCCGAGCAAAAACCGGCCAACGAGCATGACTTTATAGCTTGGGGAAAATGCGATGATGAGCCCAGCCGCCGCCGCAATCGCGGCAAAGTACAAGACCGAGCGCTTGCTACCGATTCGATCGATTACCGCTCCGCCCACAAGCAGTATGATTGCCGCCGCAATGCTATAGATGCCGGACAGGAACCCGTACTGCGCATCGGTGATCCCAAAGTCTCGCTTGAGCAGATCAGCGACCAGGCCCAGTGCGTCATAGGTGTAGTAGTTCCCGAACACAGGAAGGCTGACGCACAGCAGCACCCCCCATCGATAAAAAAAACCCGGCTTGGCCGAGGGCAAGGAGCTAGCGGGTTCTGCTGTCGAAGGCACGGTCACAGACACGACTGCCGACGATAGCACTTTCACGTCGCCGGTAACAAAAAAAGTCTTTGGGAAAACCGTGACTTACAGACTGCGGTTCCAAACCGCGCCCCAGTTGAAACCCGAAGTTTTGCCAGGAGAGGGGGTGGCACCGGAGGCGTGGGCCCTGCTGCGCAAGCAGCGGGGTGCCGTAGGCGACAGGACCGCGGCGCAGCCCGAAACTGCGGGTCTTTTGCGAGGCGCGGTTTAGTTACTGCCAAGCGCCTCTTGCCGAGCGCCTCTTGCCTATAGCCGGAACCATCCGGCTTCCAGCTGAGCGCTTCTTGCCTTTGGTTGGACGGGTCCAGCTTCTAGGCGGACGATTCTTACCCTTAGTTGGAACCATCCAGCTTCTAGCCGAGCGCTTCTTGCCTTTGGCTGGAAGAATCCAGCTTCTAGCCGAGCATTTCTTACCTTTGGCTGGAAGTATCTGGATTCCGGCTTAGAGTTCCTTGCCTTAGCCAGAAAACATCCAGCAGCTAGCCCAGAGCTTCTTGTCTTTGGCGGGAATCGTCGAGGCTCTAGCTTGGAACTTCCAAATCCGATCTTCGAACATCTAACATCGTTCGCGAACGCTGAACAGGCATCCTGAAACATCGAGAATGGGGTATAGAACTTCGGCGAGACAGACTGAAGGCTCCAGCTGATGGTTTAGAACTTCCGCCAGAGATGGTAGACCTCGGACCAGCGACCTGAAACGTCCGAGGACCTGCCCCCTGGGATACAAACGGTACTTTCGCGGAACGACTCAGCGATCCAAACTTCCTGAGTCGTTCCTCTTGGGGCGCCTGTCGCGCGCTTTGCAGCTCTGCCCCAGTCTTGAGACTCCATATTTTAGGCGTTCTTCACGGCCGCCTCTTCGCGGAACCGTCCGACGGCGCCGAACATCGAGGTAAGGGCGAGCAGGGCAAAACCCATGATCAAGGGGCTCATCGATTCTGATAGGCCGGTCAGCAGGAAGAGCGGCCCATGCTGCACTTCCAAGCTGATGTCCGGCACGCGCCGCCCCGCCAGCGCGTTCATGGTCGCACCGATGTCCGCAGCCAGCGCTGCCAGGGTGGCAAACAGCGTGGCCATCGACATGCCGCTCATAAGGGCCCGGAGCTTGCCCTCCGGACGGACCGCATAGCGCACGCCTGCCGCCAGCGCCGCCAGCCCGAACGCGAGGATAAACCACATCGGAACGCCGCCTTCTTGCATAAGGGTCATCATGGTCGTACTCCAGTCTGAAAAAATCATGGCATCCGGATTCACCGGGCCACCGAGCGCGGTAGCAAATCAGCCAGCCGCAATTTGATAGGTACAACTCGCGATCGCCGGATTTGTGACAAAAAATTTTTCTTGTCACATCGAGCCTCCTTGCGGGTTGATTACTGCGTGAGCGCCAAAAAGTCTCCGCCAAAAGTCTCCGGAGACGAAAACGATGCCGAGGATGCCAAGCTGGTCGCGGGACTCATCCGCCGGGAGCCCTGGGCGTTCACAGCTGCTTACGAGGCGTATAAAGGGCGCATCTACACGTTCCTTATGCGGCTCTGCGGACGGCGGGAGCTGGCTGACGATCTGTTTCAAGATACGTTTCTGCAGCTGGCACGGCACGCTGGACAGCTCCGTCCGGACACAGAGCTTGGTGCATTCTTGTTCACCGTCGCGCGCAACCGCTACCGCAGCCATCGACGGACCTCGTTGTTCCGCCGGCTGCGGCTGCAGCTGATGATGCTGGGCGGCGCGGATCGGCTGGCTCCCGCGTCTGTCCCCGAAACCCCCTTTGAGCACGCGGTCCAGGGCGACCTGAGCCGTCGGCTGGAGCAGGCGATCCATCAACTCGCCGACGCTCAGCGTGAGGTCCTGCTGCTGGTCGGCGTCGAAGGGATGGATCAGGACCGCGCCGCCCGCGTCCTCGGCTTGTCCTCAGCGGCGCTGCGGCAGCGGCTGTCGCGGGCGCGAGCCGAGGTGCAGGCGTTTTTGGACAAGGATGGTTCCGGCGCGCCTTCTAAAATAAATGCACACAAAGCGATGCCGCCGAAGAACATGCAGCCCCCCATGCAGGGCTGCAACCTCATTCTGCGCGCCCGCGCCGGGTGCGGCTGCAGCGCGCCCGGACGGCCCCTCGGAAGGCGACCGGCGGAAGCTCAGGCCCCGGCGAGCCGCGAGGCCAACCGCGGCCTGGGCGTGCTCCTCGACGCCCAGCAGCGCTGCGGCGAGGCCCTGCCGGCCCTCGAGCGCGCGGCCCCCGAGGACCCCATCGGCCGCGCCGCGCTCGCGCGCTGCCGCGCCGTCTACCCCGTGCAGATCGATCTGGGCGTCTTCGGCGGATCGCTCTTCTACCAGACGGTCACCAACTCCCCGACCCGCAGCCCGGTGCTGGTCATCGGCGCGCGCTTCGACGCGCTGATCGCCGAACGGCTGGCGCTGACGCTGCTCTACCGCGGGCGCGCCAACCTCCCGCCGACGGATCTGATGATCCCGGGCCTGACGGTGCTGCGCGAGA
>CALFML010000270.1 GCA_937879845.1 uncultured Myxococcales bacterium | reverse complement strand
TCTTTCCCTACACGACGCTCTTCCGATCTGGGGCTCGAACTTTTCGGCCGCTGCCGGGACGGCAAGGAGTTTCCGGTCGAGATCAGCCTCAGCCCCCTTGAGACGGAAGAAGGGCGGCTGATCTGCAGCTCCATACGCGACATCAGCCAGCGCAAGCTTTTTGAGCAATCCTTGCAAGATGCCAGCCGGATGAAAAGTGAGTTTTTGGCGAACATGTCGCACGAGCTCCGCACGCCGCTAAATGGCATCATCGGCTTTACCGAGTTCCTGATCGATGAAAGACCCGGTCCGCTCAATGCCAAGCAGAAGGAATATCTGACCGATGTCTACAACAGCGGCAAGCACCTCCTTCAGCTCATAAACGACGTGCTGGATCTGGCCAAAGTCGAAGCCGGCAAGATCGATCTCAATCCCGAGGAGTTCGCACCGGCGGAGGCCATCGCCGAAGTCTGCGCGATCATCCAGGCCGTCGCGGGCAAAAAGCAAGTGGACATCACCTGGAGCATCGGCGCCGGGCTTGACCTCGTCTGTCTGGATCAGCAGAAATTCAAGCAAATCTGCTACAACCTGCTGGCCAATGCGGTGAAGTTCACCGACTCTGGCGGCAAGGTGGAGCTCGCGGCCTGGGCGTATGCGGACGACTGGGTCCGCCTGCAGGTGACGGATACCGGCATCGGCATCAAGCAAAAAGATATGCAGCGGCTGTTTCGGGAGTTCGAGCAGCTGGAGACCGGCACCGCGCGCCGCTTCGAAGGCACCGGTCTGGGCCTGGCGCTGACCAAGAAAATCGTCGAGATTCAGGGCGGAAGCATCACGGCGCAGAGCGAATACGGCCGAGGCAGCGTCTTTTCGGTCGACCTGCCGCGCCACTTTAACAAGGTGCTCGGCAATGAGTAATGGACGAATTCTCGTAGTCGATGACAATCCAATCAACCTCAAGCTCGCTACGGATCTGCTGGAGTGGTCCGGCTATCAGGTCGCGCAAGCCATGGATGCCGAACAAGCGCAGAGGTCGATCAGCCAGTCCCTCCCCGACCTCATCCTGATGGATATCGAGCTGCCCGGCATGGACGGGCTCACCTTGACGCGAAAGCTGAAGGCGGATGACGCCACAAAGCACATCTGCATCGTGGCCCTCACCGCGTTCGCGATGAAGGGGGACCAGGCCAAGGCGCTGGCCGCGGGCTGCCAGGGTTATATCTCCAAGCCGATCGATACGCGGCATCTGCCGCAGCTTGTCTCACAACTAATTAAATCCAAGGTTTCATTGTGAAGATTCTTGTGGTCGATGACGAACCTGTCTGCTTGAAGCTGGCGCAGCTGGTCCTGGCATCGGAGGGCAACGCCGTCAGCGAAGCCGCGGCCGCAGTGGATGCCATCGAGGAGATCGTGCGCTCGGCGCCCGAAGCCATCCTGCTCGATCTCAAGCTGCCCGGGGTCGACGGCTTGACGCTAGCCCGCCGGCTCAAGGACGATCCGCGGACGCAGCATATTGCGATCATCGCCGTCACCGCCTTTCCCGAGGACTTCACCCGCCAAGCGGCGCTGGCGGCCGGGTGCGATGGGTACATCGTAAAGCCCATCAACACCCGCAAGCTGCCGGCGCAAGTCGCCGCCGTGCTCGAACGGGGGAGGTAGTCAGCGGCTACCTCGCGGTCAAAAGTGCGTCCAGCGCCTCATCGCCCAGCACCTCTGCCGCGGCCCGCAGGAGCTCAGCCAGAAACTCCCGCGCCGTGGGCCGCTGCAGGGGATTTTTGACCAGCGCCGCCATCACGGTGCGCTCGATCGCCTCGGGCACGGCCGGGTTTCGGGCACGCAAGCTCGGCAGGGGCTTGCTCAGGTGCGCAAATATGATGCTAAAGAGGCTCTCTGTGGATGGAAACGGTACGTCGCCCGACAGCAGCTCGTACAGCACCACGCCGACCGAATAGACATCCGCGCGTCCGTCGCACAGCTCGCCCTTGAGCTGCTCCGGGGACATGTACAGCGGGGTGCCGATGATCGTTCCGGCGGAGGTTAGCCCCGTGTGCCGCAGCGCGTCCTCGCCAATCAGCTTGGCGATGCCGAAGTCCAGAACCTTGACGATCTCGCCGGAGCTCCCGTGGTGCAAAAAGATGTTCTCCGGCTTGACGTCGCGGTGGACCACGTTGGCATCGTGGGCCGCGATCAAGAGTCGGCAGACCGGGATGATGACTTGCAAGCAGCGCCCTAGGGGGAGCGGCTGCTTGGACTTGAGTTCGTCGCTCAGCGGATGGCCGCTGAGCAGCTCCATCACCAGGTAGTCGACGCCCTCCGGCGAGGTGCCCGAGTCGAGGATCGCGACGGCGTTGGCATGGCAGAGGCGCCGTGCCGAAATCCCTTCCAGGCGAAACCGATCGCGCTTCTGCTGCGTGGTCGCCGCGCCCACCGGCCGAAAGATCTTGACCGCCACCGGCTGCTGCGAGTCCAGCCGGATGGCGCGAAAGACCACGCCGCTGCCACCGCTGCCGATCTTGTCCTGTAGGACATACTTGCCGTCCAGCTCGCGCAAGCGCAGGTGCTGGGTCAACACCGCAAAGACCTCTTCGGTCTGATGCTGGGCGAGGACCAGCTCGGTGTTTGCCCGGCTCAGCTGCTCCTTCTCCAGCGCCAGCTGCTGCTGCAGCCGCACCATCCGGACATGATGCGTCACCCGCGCCAGCACTTCGGCGGAGTGGAACGGCTTGGTCACATAGTCGGCGCCGCCGGCGCTGAATCCTTTTACCTTGTCCGTTGGCTCGCTAAGGCCGCTGAGGAAGATGATGGGAATGCCGCTGGTCTCCGGCCGGGACTTGAGCTCCAGGCATACAGAGTACCCGTCCGTATCAGGCATGACGACATCGAGCAGAATCAAGTCCGGAAGCGAAGTCGCAAGCGCCTTATATGCCTCGGCGGCGCTGCCGGCCCGGACGACCTGATAGCCGGCCTGGCTCAGGATGACATCCATCAGCTTCAGGTTCTGCGGCGTATCGTCTACGACGAGGATGGTGGCGTCGTTGGTTGACAGTGTGTTATTGCGCTCGGACATGATGAGGCGCCTGGATTACATAGAGGGCAAACCGCTAGGCAGGCAGTCCCAAGGACTGTGCTAGATTTGGGCCAATTATATCAGCTACCCGTTCTTATTAGATAGCCGCGCGGGCTCGGAACTCGACTCTCCGATCCTCGTCGCGGCTGTATTTCTGATAGCGGAGAAGCGTCCCGCGGCCGGCTGCTCCACTCCGGCCGCCTAGGGCAATCCCCATGCGGATTCTCCGAATTTACTGTTTCCAATTGGAACATGTTCAGGACATGTCCGATCGGAATATTTGACTACACCGATGCTGAGGCTGCGACCCGGAGAGACGGCTGCCTCTATCATCTCCGGCCATGCGGCGCAAGTCTCCGGCCCGGCGCGCGGCGGTTCATTCGCGCGCGTGCACATACACGCCAATGTCAGACAACGTCATTAGGAATGCGAAGACTGATCTCATTGCTTGAGACTCGACCACTTCTGACGTCATTCTTCTTGATTTGAGTATGCCGGGCACGACCAGTCTGCCCGGGCAAGAAGGGTCGAATCGGCCTGCGGACCGCGCTCATTCCGATCACTCTGAAGCGGCCGGTGCAGCGCCATGCCTCTGTTCTAATACGACAAATCGAGCGACAGGCTCCGCCGCGAAATCCTTCGATTTTGAGTGGACTCTGCGAGTCCGTTCGGAATCCTAATTAACTTCCATCGCGCGCCGCAAGACTCTCTCAGTAAGACTGATCAGATGCGTTGGTATGGGGATTGCTTTGTAGTCCTTCCGTCAGTCGCTGAACAACAAGCCAACCAGAAAACAGATAGGAGAATTCCCATGACCACTCTACAGCTCAGCAAGTTCGATCACCATGTCCAGCCGACCCGTAACACGACCCCCAAGGCCGCCGCTGCTCCGATG
>CALFML010000269.1 GCA_937879845.1 uncultured Myxococcales bacterium | reverse complement strand
CTGGGGGTCATCGCCTCGGTGCAGCCGACGCACGCTACGAGCGATATGGAGTGGGCGCCGGCGCGGCTCGGGCCGACCCGGCTGACGCTGGCCTACGCCTGGCAGCAGCTGCTGCACTCGGGGGCGCGGGTGTGCGCCGGCTCCGACTTTCCCGTCGAGGAAGCCGATCCGCGCCGCGGCCTGCACGCCGCCGTACTGCGCCAGGATCTCGCGGAAAAGCCGGCCGGCGGTTTCGTCCCCGATCAGCGGCTGTCCATCGGCGAAGCGATCCGCGCCTTCACGAGCGAAGCGGCCTACGCCGGGTTTGCCGAAAATCAGCTCGGCGCCATCGAAGCGGGCCGCCCCGCCGATCTGACGGTCCTGGGCGGACGCATCGAGCTTGACCCGACGGCCCCGCCGCCGCGCGATCTGGCGACGCGCCCCGTGCTCCTCACCCTCATCGATGGGCGCGCGGTTCATGACAGCCTCACCCGCGCGACCGGGAACCTGGCCCAGCGCACGCGGGCGGCGCAGAAAAAAAACGGCGCGCTTTTGTCCGGCAAGAAAAGCCGCGTGGCGCGCCTGGGCAACCGACCGACCGGCGGCTGACCCAGGCTACAATCAGCCCGATGCCCGCCGAAGCCATCCACCTGTCCGCGCTGCATGACACGCTGGCCGATGCCGGCCCGCTCGTGGCGGCGCTGACCGCCGGCCCCCAGCTACGCGAAGCGGCGCGCCTGGGGGCGATCTTCGTCGATCTGCCCTACTTCGAGTCGTTTCCGCGGGCGCTCCTCAACTACGTCCTGCACCGCCCTCAGCGTCCGTCGCCGTGGGGCGATACGTTCCACCACTGCACGCCCATCGCCGTCGGACGCACCCTGGCCGAGGCCGGCGCGCAGCTGCAGCGCCACGCCGCCACCCGCAGCGCCGGCCACTCCCTGCAGGCGCTGGCTATCGGCTATTTTTCCCATGCCGCGGTCGATACCTCCGCCCACGCGCTCATCAACACGATGGCGCGGCAGCGGGCGCAGCGCCTCGGCACCACCTTGGGACAGGAGCACCAGGAAGTCGAGAAGTTCCAGAGCATCCTCTTTCACGAGCAGCGCCTGGGCTTCGACTTCATGGGGACCGAGGCGCTCCGCCAGCATATCGCCATCGATCTGCGTCCGCTCAGCGAACCCGGGCCGGTGGCCAGCGCCGTCCACGGCGTGCTGCTCCGCTGCCACAACAAGGCCCCAGGGCCGGTCCGCTACCAAAATTGGACGAGCGGCTACCGGAGCTATGTCCGCCTCCTGGTCAGCCCATTTGGCAAGACCGTGGCCCCGTCTGCCGCCAAGCGCCGCGAACGCCATGAGCTATTCGACGCCGTAGACTTCCCGCAGCGCTTTGCTGCAGCCGTAGCGAGGTCGCGGCTGTGGGTCGATACGCTGTGCCGCTACCTGCAGGACGGCTGCTTCGACGACTCGGCGCAGGCGGCGCTCGGGCGGATCATCCCGGAAGGGACGCTCGACCCCGATCCCGGGCGCGGCGACTCCTATCCCAGCTAAACTGCACTCCTATTTGGTCCGCGCCCGGCATCTCTGCGAATTGTCGGCTTTCGTCGCTGCGGTCTGATAAAATAGACGGCAGCCGCTCGGTCAGGACGGCGCTGCCAATCAGGTAGGTAGTGGGGCATGATCGACCAACATGTCGGAAACTATCGCATCGTGCGCAAGCTTGGCGCAGGTGGCATGGGCGTAGTATTCGAAGGGGTCCACGAACAGATCGGCCGCCGCGTCGCGATCAAGGTCCTGCATCCTGAGCTGTCGCGCCACCTCGACACCGTCAACCGCTTTTTGACCGAGGCCCGCCTGGTGAGCATGATCCAGCACCCAGGCGTGGTGTACACGTTCGAGTTCGGCCAGCTTCCCGACCACACCGCCTACATCATCATGGAGTACCTGGAGGGCGAGTCACTGGCCAAGCGCCTCAAGGCCAGCGGCGGACGGCTCGGCGCCAGCGTGATCAACCTGAGCCGCCAAATCGCCTCTGCGCTGGCCGCGGCGCATGCCCAGGGAATAGTCCATAGGGACCTTAAGCCTGACAACGTGATGATCGTCCGCGATGCGGAGGCAATCGGCGGGGAGCGGGCCAAGATTCTCGACTTCGGCATCGCCAAGGGCCAGGGACCGACGGAGGCGGGAGAGGCGTCGATCGTCAAGACGCAGACCGGGGCGCTCATGGGCACGCCGCGCTATATGTCGCCCGAGCAGTGCCGCGGCATGGGCGAGATTTCCGGGAAGTCGGATGTGTACTCCCTGGGAGTGATGATGTATGAGATGGTGAGCGGGCGTCCGCCCATGGTCGCTGAAGCCATGGGAGAGCTCATCGCGATGCACCTGTTCATGACGCCGACGCCGCTGCGCGAGCTCGATCCCACGCTGCCCGGCGATCTCACGCAGCTGATTCACGCCATGCTGGCCAAGAGTCCCGATGAGCGGCCGACGATGAGCGAGGTGATGGCGCAGCTTGAGGCGATGGGAGCGGGCCGCTCGATTCCTCCGGTGGGTCTATTGCCAGCGGGGAGCCACAACAATCCAGATAAGACGCCGCCGCCGGCGAGCTGGCCGGATGCGGTCGCCGGAATGCTGGCAACCCCAACCACGCTGCGCGCCGCTACGGCGCAAGCCGCGCCGCCCCCTAAGCCAGCAAGCCGGCGGCATCTTGTGCCCATCGCGGCGGCCGCGGTTGGAACCGTAGGCATCCTGCTTGTTGTCTTGGTCCAAACGGGCCGCAGGACCCCGGCCCGGCCGCAGAACAGCAGCGGCGCTGTCGTGGAGCAGAAGGCCGTTGCGCCGCCCGCGAGCGGACCCGCCACCCCGCCTGTTGCCGCGGCGAAAGCCATGATCCACTGGCGCGTCACCTCACAGCCCGAAGGGGCGCAGGTCGTGCGCGTCCAAGATGGGGCGGTGCTCGGAGTCACGCCGTGGCAGACCGAGCTGGCCAAAGGGGGCGAGACCGTGGAGCTGCTGCTTAAACACGGCGGCTTTGCAGAGCAGAAAATTGCCCTGTCCCAGAGTGCCGATGTCGAGCTCAATGAGCAGCTGCGGCCGCTGCCGCGCGCCCCCGCCGACGCGCACGGACGCGGGAAGCGGCGGGGCTCGCTGGCCGGAACTTCCATCACTAAATCTTCTTCGGAGGAACTCAGCGATGACGAGCTGCGTATCGTCAAGTAGATGGCTGCTCGTTTTCGTGCTGCTGGGATCCTTGCTCGCGATACGCCCGGGGGTCGGTCGCGCCGACTCGACGCGGGAGTTCCGCCAGCACTATGAATCCGCGCTGCGCCTCTATGACGGCGGCCAGTTCGAAGGCGCCATCAAGGAGTTCCAAGCCGCCTACGCGCTAAAGCAGCTGCCTCGGCTGCTGCTCAACATCGGTCAAGCCCATCGCAAGCTCGGGCACGCGCGCGACGCACTGGGCTTCTATGAGTTCTACCTCCGCGTCGAGCCGAACCCCAAGCCGGAGATCAAGGCCGAGCTCACCTCGTATATCACCCAGACCCGCGCCCTTCTGGATGCGGCGGAGCGGATGCGGGCGGAGCAAGGCGGCACCGAGCCAGCGCCCGCCAGCATGCTGCCGCCCCCAACCCCTCCTGCAGATGCGAACGCCAAACCCGCTGCGACTCCAGCGGGGAGCCCAGGAGCCACCGCCACTGCGACCGCGCCCGCAGCGACCAGTGGCGCGGCGGATGTACGGCTGACCGCAGCCGCGGCCCCGGCCGGAACCTCCGCCGTCAGCGATAGCGCGGCGCGGCGACCGGTCTACAAGAAGTGGAGTTTCAAGGAATCTTTTTGCAGCGACGATGGCAGCTGTTTATACAGCGAGGTCCGGTACGGGGCGAGTGTGACAAAATGTGATTTTTTATGCGAGCTATCGAGAGTTTGATGACAGACGCGGACCGCGCGGGCAGAGGCAGGACCGGCTAAATCGATAACCGCGCTTGCGAGCCTGTCAGATAGCGCAATTGTCCTATGCGGATTAGCCAAGACGCCAGCGCCTGAGCGCGATACGAACATCTCGTGGGGATCTGCCGATACGCAAGTCCGCGCCGGCAAACAAAGCAGACAAGGCGCTGCGGTGCGGCGGCGGATACGGCCGACTTCGGGTGCGGTTGGGTACGAAGATGCAGGTCGGTGTCGGATTAAGCAGACGAGCGCCCAATGCGGAGACAGAGGCGGCCTGCCGCGAAGCAGAAAGGGATTGGCAGACGTTTCTGCGGCAAGGCCGGCCGGCCCCAGCGCTTGCTTGCTTGCCATCGCTTGGCAATCGTTGACTTGGTTGCAAGCAGCTTGTTTGTACGGACCAAGCGCTGATACAGTAGTGAGGTTGTATGTAGAATTCATTTAGAACGCCTATCAAAACCGCAGCGAGGATGGACAGCCGCGGTGAAAAGCGCGCGGAACGGCCTTTTGGCCGCGAGCCCGGAGGCCGCCCTGAATGGACGACGGCCACCGCAGTAGGTTTTGATGGGCGTTCTTAGCGATTAAGCCTTGCCAAGGCGTCCATCTAAGCAGTGAAGATTATGCCGATTCTGCTCTATCTGCCAAAGAGCCAGGGCGGTCCATTCAAGGACGCCACGCTCGCCGTTTCGGGCCTCACCAAGGTCGTGCTCAGCGATCGGGTGAACGAGCCCTACATCCCCACCGTCTTTGATGGCCGGCTGATTCTGTGCACCCATGGGAAGCGGCAAAAGCCGGTGGTCCTGGTGGAGCGCGGACGGTGGCTTACCGCGGCGGAGTTCGTGCAGAAGTACAGCGCCCACTTCCAGTACCTGAAAGCGCACCTGAAGCGAATCGATCTGTTCATGTGTCACACTGGACACTCCGGTTTCGGGGAGGCGTTCGCAGAGCAGATGCGCCACTTGATCGAAGGCGATCACATCACCATCTCCGCTCCTACGGCGCAGTTCACGATCCTAGAGAACGAAAAGAAATGGCGGGTCGGGATCGGCAAC
>CALFML010000268.1 GCA_937879845.1 uncultured Myxococcales bacterium | reverse complement strand
CGGATTGGCGGCCGCGGCCGCGTGGGGCAAGTGTAAGAAAAGACAGTCAGCCCGACAGCTTGGCGTAAGGTGGTGCTCGGCGCTACGGTCGGCTGACCGGCAAGCTGCGGACAGGCTGCGGAGCGCTTGCGCGGTTGCTGCCGATTGCTGCCGGTTCAATCGGCCATAAGCTGCGCGGCGAGCTTCTGGCGGCGGAACTCAGCGACGACGAAATCGACGAACGCGCGGGTCTTTTTGGGCAGCGGCCGGCTCTGGCGAAAGTAGATCGACAAGGTCCCGATGTCCGAGCACCAGTCGGGCAAAAGGCGCACCAGCGTACCGCGGCGCAAGTGCGGCAGCGCGTACGGCATGGGGATCATCGCCACGCCCAGGCCAAGCTGCGCCGCGTGGCAGACCGCATCGGCGTCGCTGAGGATGATCCGCGGCGTGAGCTCGACGCTGGTCTGTTCGCCCAGGCGGCTTGACAGGCTCCACGGGCGCAGGCGCCCCGATTGCGGCGAGCGCCGGGCAATGCAGTCGTGCGTCGCCAGCTCGGCCGGGGTCTTGGGGGCGCGGCGGCGAGCGAGATAGGCGGGCGCGGCGGCGACGACGACCTGGGCGCGGGCGAGCTCGCGGGCGACGACGCCGGAGGAGAGCTCGATGCCGCCGCCGATCGCCGCGTCAAAGCCCTCGGCTACCAGATCCACCTGGCGGCTCTCCAGGCAAAAGTCGGCGATGATCGCCGGATAGCGCGCCAGGAACTGGCCCAGCAGCGGCAAGATGTAGTCGCGTCCGAAGGCGGGGCTCAGGCTCACCCGCAGCGTGCCGGCCGGCTGCGCATCGGCGCTTGCGAGGTTAGACACCGCGGTCTGAATCGTCGTCAATCCGGCGCTGACCTCCCGCAGGAAGCGCTCGCCGGACTCCGTCAGGGTGAGACGGCGCGTGCTGCGCTGAAACAGCAGCACAGAAAGGCGCGTCTCCAGCTTGGCGATGCTCTTGCTGACCGCCGCCGGCGTCAGGCCCAGGCGCCGCGCCGCCGCGGAGAAGCTGCCGTCCTCGGCGCTGCGGACGAAGCACTCGATGCTGCTCAGCGACTCCATGCCGCATCTTCAACCATTAGTTGAAAGTAAGACAACCAATTTATGACTACAAGGACTCCTTTGTTGATGCCATCCTAGCTTTTGTCAGCAGCACGAAACACACACCAAAAAAGGAGTTCATCATGACGACGCAAAACGCAGCTCTTTCGGGCAAGGTAGCTCTGGTCACTGGCGGCTCACGCGGCATCGGCGCGGCCATCGTCAAGCGCCTGGTACGGGACGGCGCCTCCGTGGCGTTTACGTACTTCGGCTCCGCCGAGCAGGCTGAGGCGCTGGCCGCATCCCTTAGCGCGAGCGGCGGCCAGGTAAAAGCGGTGCGCGCCGACAGCGGCGATGTCGCCGCGGTGCGCAGCGCGGTGGCGGAGACGGCGCGGCACTTTGGCCGGATCGACATCCTGGTCAACAACGCCGGCATCTTGCGCCTGGGCGTGGTGGACGAGTTCTCCGTGGAGGATCTGGATCGCATCCTCGCGGTCAACGTCAAGGGACTGTTCGTGGCGACGCAGGAGGCGGTCCGCCACATGGGCAAAGGCGGGCGGATCATCAACATCGGCAGCATAAACAGCGACTTGATGCCCTTTGCCGGCGGCTCGGCCTACGCCATGACCAAGGGGGCGGTGGCCAGCCTGACCCGCGGGCTGGCGCGCGACCTGGGCCCGCGCGGCATCACGGTCAACAACATCCAGCCGGGTCCGACCGACACCGATATGAACCCGGCTAACGGCGCCATGGCCGCAGGTCTGACGGCGATGATCGCGGTGCAGCGCTACGGCAAGGATGATGAGGTCGCCGCCATGGTCGCCTACCTTGCGGGTCCGGAGGCGGGCTTCATCACCGGCGCCAGCCTCAAGATCGACGGCGGCTTCGCGGCCTGAGCGCCGCCGGTCAGAACCTCTCGTCCACGAGCGCGGGGTTCTGGCGGACGTAGGTGCGCGCCGCGGCCGGCGTCATTCCGCTCTGGAGGAGCGCCTCCATAAGGACGCTGCCGAGCAGCGTATAAGGAAGGTACGCCGGAGCAAACGGAATGTGGTTGTCGCGGCCGTACTGCAGCGACTCCTCGATCTCTGCGACCACGGCCGGCAGCGCCTGCTCAAACGGCGCCGCCAGCCCGTGGCCCGAGAGCTTGGCCGCAAGATAGGGGTCGGCCTGGAACTTCTTGATCAGGCGTTGGCGGTGGTGCTGGATGATGAGCTTGGGATTGTCATCGATGATGATGACCCGCTCCAGCTTCTCATCGAAAGCCCGCAGGTCCTTGGACGGCAGCACGACCGGATCGCCGTCGCTTTTTTCCTGCAGAACAAGGTGGCTCTTGCTGAGCAGCCCATCTACAAGGGAAAGGACCGGCGTGTCGCCGCTGCGCCAGTTGCTCACCACCGCCTCCGCGATCATGTCCGGGCTGGCCGTGAACAGGATGACCATGCCGCCCAGGGCGCGGATGCGGCGGAGCGCCTGCTCCCAGCCCGGCCGCAGCTTGATGAACGACTCGCCACTATCGGTTTGAATCGAAAAGTCGCGCCACTGGGGTCCCTGGCCGCCGCTGTGATAGGTCGGCGAGCGCTGGTAGAGCGTCTCATCCAGATCGAACACGACGATAAAAGGCGCCGCTTGCAGCTTGGCGAGATCGACCCCGCTGCCCATCTGACCGGCGCGTACCGCGGCCAGGGCTTTGGGGAAGGCCTGACTCGGCGCGACCTGTTGGCGCGTCAGATCGCGGTAGTGGTTCTGCAGCTCGATGGCCTGGAACCGCGACAGTCCGAAGTCGGCCATGAGCTTCTTGATGCGGAAGTAGCGAATGTCTGCCTGCGGGTCGGAGTGGAGGTACTTATCGGTCCACTCCGGCGGCGGCGGGATGGTGTACGCCGCAAGCTCGGCGCTGATCGGCGCAGGCGCTGCAGCCGGTGCGACGACCGGCGAAGGCGGAGCGACCGGCAGCGGCGCGCAAGAAAATAAAGCGACGGCAGCGGCGAGCAGCTGCAGGTGACGAGCGGACGGGCGAGGGGACATACGCGGTCTCCGGATTTTCAGGTGCGGCGCCTAATAACACTGCATGAACGAGCCGTGCTCGAACACATAAAGCGATCCGGAGTCGCCCAGGTTCAAGCCGCCGATCTGCTCTGCCAGTTGCATGACGAAGTCGAAGTCCCCCTCATCTTCCTGAATGTACATCGGCTCGCCGAGCACATAGCCGGGCTGATTGAACACAAGGCCGCGGATCTCTTTTAGCACCGGCTGATCCTGACATGCCTTCGATTCAAAGATGGCGGAGGGAACGTCAAGAGGCATTACGGTGATCGGGTTCTTCCCGGCGGGAGCGGCGGCGCCGTCCGGAATGGGGCGCAGCTCGGCGGCGTCCCAGCTGTCGCCGTCTTCGGGATGGGGAGCAAGCAGGGACAGGGCCCGCGCGCCCGGGAAGCGCGGCTTGAGCTCTGGAATCTCTTCTAGATCGAGGGTCAGAATATGCTCCGCGTCGCCCGTGCTCCGTCCCTTGCGGCTCTTGGGCGGAGCCGCTTTTTTGGCCCCGTCCGTCTTGCCCGCATCGGGCACGATCGGACCGGCGCCGCGGCTGAAGGAGAAGCTGCCATCGCGCGCCGGCGGAACCTCTTCATTGAGATCGCGGCGCTGCAGCAGATAGACCCGCTCCTTGGGGCCGGCATACTCGCCGGCGAGGCGGAACAGGCGCGCCAGCGGCTTTTCTTCCACCGCGTTCAGCTCTTTCATGAGGGACTCGACCGGGGCATAGCCGAACGCATTGCGCAGCTCGCCGAAGATCTTGGTATCGGGCTTCTCTTTGCGGAGCGCCGAAGGGAAATAGGAGAGTCCCTTTTCGCCGAGCGCGCGGAGTCCTTGCTGCAGCGTACTAGTCTCCTGCACCTGTCCGAACTTCGAAACCAGAATATGCGCGGCGCGCTCCCGGAAGCCCGGGTCCGCGACGGTTTGTACCCCCAAGAACGCGCGCTCGACCTGCGGTGTCTCGGCAAACAGCCGCGTAAGCGCCGCGATGCGCCGCTCTTCCGGCATCGCTTTGAGCGTGTTCAGGAAGATGGAGCGTGCCTCATCGGCCCAGTAGCTCTCCTGCGGCAAGCAGGACAGCCAGCCATCGAGCTCCGGCGCAAACTCGCCGCCGGTCGCGCCGATAAAGCCGAGCGTCGCCCGCAGACACTGCCCGAGCGCCGCCTGGCGCTTTTTGTAATCGGCCCCTTCGCCGGGCTCGGCCAGGGCGGCAAGCAGCGTCGGAATCGCCGCTTGGCCGAGCGCCCCGAACGCGCTTGCGTCCGTCAAGCAGTAATCAGGACAGGTCTTGAGCAGCTTTTGCAGCAGCGCTTCGTCGAACTGCACCGAAAGGAGGCTGAGCGCCCGCATCTGTCCGTACGGCTCTTCGATGATCGAGTGGATGAGCGCCAGCACCCGGTCGCGTCCAAGGGCACCGATCGCCTGGCGGTAGACAAGACGCAGGGGCATGCTGCCGCGCCACGGCGGCACGCAGTACTGGAACGATTCCCACGTCGGCCCGGACTCCAGGCCGGGGGGAATCGGCTGGCCGCTCTCACCTAGGCGCGCCAGCGCGTGGAGCAGCAGCTGCTCGCGTACGTAGCTACCGGGGTAGGCATCGCGCGCGATCTTGAGCGCCGCGTTGAACAGCGCCAGCGGATCATCGTTGCGCTCTTGGAGCAGCTTCCCCATGAGGCGATCGTGCTCTTCGCTCGACGAAAAATGCGGCTTGGCGAGCACCGCCACAAGCTCCGGAAGCGGCATGATCACAAGGCCGGCGAACACGCGCTCCAGCGAGTTGAACTTCGCCGCCCGCGCCTGCGCCGCGACCGCCTGGGCCCACTGCGCCGCGCTGCCGAAGTGCCGGGCAAGGTCGCCGGCGTCGCGATAGGGCTCGGTGAGCTCGCCGCGCTCGTTCAGGGTCTTTACGTACA
>CALFML010000267.1 GCA_937879845.1 uncultured Myxococcales bacterium | reverse complement strand
CCTCGTTGTAGTAGAAACCATTCCCTTCGAGCGCCACCCTTCCCGAAGCCATGAAGTCGACGCGGAACTGGCCGAGATCATTGGTCGTCTGGGTATTGAAGACCTGGCCGGTCGGATTTAGGCTGCTGTCCAGGGGCGAGACATTGATCGTCGAGCCAAGGACAAAAGGCCCTTTTTCTACCGCCCCCGAAAGGCTTACAGTCATAGGCTGTCCGTTCATTGTGTCGTTCGGCCCACACCCGCTCGCCACCCCAAGGCCCAGCAACATAACCGCAGCGCATTGACGAAACAAAGTTCCCATTTACGGCTCCTTTTTCCAGTGACTTCGCCTCAATACGGCATCCGAAGGACGGCACTATACCGAGCTCCCCTTTCGCCCCCCGGCCATCATCCCAGACTCAAACTACTTTCACCAATATACCTAAATCAGCGAGAGCAATCCTCGATCACGCCATTTGTAGCTCGAATAGACATTCAGATGGTTTGGCTGAGCTAGCGGGGCCCCCTACGTACACTTCGACGGAGGGCGTCGGCAAGCATCAGGTCAGCTGCGCGCGGCACCTGCCTGCATCTGCCAAGCAAGTCGGCAGTCCTGTACATGCGTGGCGGTGTGCCTTTTTTCGCAACTTATCCCCCGTAGAGCCTGACCTCAATGGCGGTACTGCCGACGGCTCCGTCACCTCGTAACGGAGCGCTGGCCACTTACAAGAGAAGCTGGAAGGCGGTCTAGCGAAGCTGCACCACGAGGTTGGCGCGAACTCGGGAGATAAACTCTCGTGCTTCTGCCTCGGTCGCTACTGCCACCACCGGAAGTTCCATCCTTCTAAGGGCCGCCGCGGCACGCATGAGCAGCAAAAAAATAGTCCGCAACGGCAGGCTGGCGCCAAATGCCGCACCAGCGGTAAGCACGGGGTTTTTCTCGAGCCATTGGACGAGCCATCGGCGCACTTTTAGCGGTGGGATAGCGCCATCTTGTACATTAGGGAGTACGAACACCCGCCCAAGCCGGTTGTGCACTTGTGTGAAAATCCCAGCCAGCTCCTGCACTTCGGATAACTCCACTGTCCCCCGCAACACCACGACAACAGTGTCCGCCTCGATAGACACCAAATGCTTGCCAAGGGGTTTGTAGTCTGTCACAGCCAAGCAGCCAGCTTCCCCATGCATACCCACTATATCCGCATCTAGCGCTGCATGCCGGTCCCTCGATCGCCCACGACGAGTTTTGTTCTGCGGTTGAAGGGTGCCACTGAGCTGGCGACTCAAGATGGTGTGGCTACACGACCCCACAATGGAGCATGAGGGAAAAGGCTCCGGTTCCAGCGGCAATGCCCAGTAGCGCCGCCGATCCTCCATACGCGAGGGCTCTGCCGCGGGATCGGCACTCATGGGTGCACGAGCACGTCCTTCATGGTAGAGGAGTCCATGCGATTCCACACCGAGTACCTGACCTTCCATACCGAGCGTCGCCGCCAGATGATCAACATCACCGACCGCCTGCACAACATCACCGCCCAAAGCGGGCTGCGTGAAGGCATGTTGCTGGTGTCGGCGATGCACATCACGGCCGCCGTCTACGTCAACGACGCCGAGGGCGGCCTCATCGAAGACATCGGCGAGTGGCTCGAGCAGCTCGCCCCCGAGGGTCCTGATTACCGCCACCACCGCACCGGCGAAGACAACGGACACGCGCACCTGAAGAACCTCCTGCTCGGGCATCAGATCCTCTTGCCTATCACCCGCGGCCAGCTCGATCTGGGTCCCTGGCAGCAGGTGTTCTACGCCGAGTTTGACGGCCAGCGGCCCAAGCGCGTGATCGTCAAGGCGATGGGGGAATAGTCGGCCCTGGCGCCGAGCTGCCGAGCGGCGCGGGTGCCTGCCGCGCGGGCTGTTCCTTGGTGTTGTCGGGCGGCCCTGATATCGTAGGAACCTTTTTCGATTCGAGAGGAACCCATGCAAAAACCTCGGCTTCAGGATCCTGATTTGCGGTGCACGACAAGACTCGCCCGCGGAGGCGCACCGTTGCTTCTGGCGCTGGCCCTTTTGCGCTGTGGAGCAGCGGAGGCTCCGGCTCCAGTCCCGTCTGCGGCGCCGGCCGCGGCCGTACCGACCGGCGGGTCGACACCTTCCGCACCGTCGCCGCTTTTCCTCTCTCCGACCAACCCGCAGATCGCGCATGGAACGGCGCAGCAGTTCTCCCTGCGCCGTATGGAGGCGAGCGGCCGGGTGCGCGAGCTGACCGGACTTGGGACCTTTACAGTGGCGGGACCGGACGGCCGCGCCGTGACGGTACCCGCTGCGGAGCCGGGGCTCATCGCGCTCGCGCAGCCGGGCCGCTACCTCATCACTGCGGGGTATGAAGGGCGCAGCGTGCAGACCACGGTCTTTGTGACCGCGGCGACGCTCAAGTCACTGGCGTTGAGCCCGACCGCGCCCAAGGTGGCCAAAGGGCTGACGCAGCAGTTCACCGCCACCGCGACGTTCTCCGACGGCACGACCCAGGACGTGACGACCCTATCCGCCTGGTCGATCAAGGACACGACCGGTACCGGGGTCGCAGGCATCAACTCACGCGGTCTGGCAACGGCCAAAAGCATCGGCAAAGCGCGCATCACCGCGCGCTACCTCACCGCCAGCACCACCGCGAACCTGGAGGTCACGGCGGCCGCGCTGCGCGACGAAGTCCAGCGGCATCTGCACGTAGTCGTCGTTGAAGACCTCGAAGCTGTAGTCGCCTTCGTAGCCCAGGCGGTCGAGCTTGAGCACCAGCTCCACCAGTTGCTCGCTGTGCA
>CALFML010000266.1 GCA_937879845.1 uncultured Myxococcales bacterium | reverse complement strand
GGACCCAGATCGTTGCATCTTTGGAAAAAAGCGCCGAGATCAAGCCCCGTTTGTTCTGCCAACTGCCCGGGTTGTTTCGCATCGAAGCCACCAGCCTGGCGGATCTGCTCGCGAAAACTTATCAGGAACGCCAGCTGCAGGCCACGGCGGAAGCACTATTGCTGCTGAGCAACGAAAAGGCGCTCGCGTCCTCCAGTACCCATTACCCACAGGCGATCCAAGACGCCGTCACCGCCGCGCGCAAACGCCTTGATGCCGCCAACGTGGACTGGCGCGGCGCGCCGATCGAATGGCGGTACGCCCGCGTCGCCGAAATCCAGCAGGCCGCCACCACGGAACTGCCGCTCCTCGGGGAGACATTTAGCGACCGGATGGATCGCATCGTGACGCACAAGATCTGGGGCACGTTGATTTTCATGGCGGTGATGTATCTGATCTTCCAGTGCATCTTCACCTGCTTTTTGGCCATGGGAGTCGCAAGCTCGGACAGAGCCTGCGCGGCGGCTTCGTGGTGACGAGCCGCCTCCTTGTGCGCGGCAACTCCGCGGTCCGAAAACCGCGCCGGCCAAGCGTGGGTACAACCGGCGCAGCTGGCAAAAACCGCAACAATCAACCACTTGTTCCACATGGTCTGGCCCTCCCTGCTTGCGAGCTGACTCCACTTGATCGATGAATCGATCAAAGGAGCAATTCATATGCCGGGATGGACTGGGCGGGCGGACGAAAACCGCTCTGGCGGCGGCGCCGAAAAACAACCAGAGCGGTTCCCCTACGGCTTCACCGCAAGGACGTTTTTCACCACCAGATTATCCACCGCGACACCGCAGTCGCCGGCATGCGCGGTATCGGCACAGGTGGCGGCGCCATCCTGGGTGTATTCGAAGCGCAGCTGCACCGTGCTGCCGGCCATGCCGGGAAGCCGCAGGTGCACATGGCGCATGCCCTGCGAGTCCCCCGCCCAGGCCGACATATCGGAGAAGTAGGCGCCGCCGCCGCGCGGCAGGTGCTTGGGATAGCGCGATACGGCGCCGGTGGTAAAGTCATCGGCGAAGGCTTCGACTAGGACGGTGCGCGCCGTTCGCCCTTTGGTGAGGTCCGATATCCGCAGGAAGAATCCGTCATAGGCTAGGACGTTGAAGTTGGCGTCGTCTTCGGTGTTGAAGCAGACATCGAAGTCCACTTCCACGTAGTCCGACTTGGCGGGAATCGTCAGCAGCGGACTCCACAGACCCTCCCAGCGCGTCGGATCGCCGCCCGCCGGCCCGTCGATTGCATCTATATGAAACGCGGTGTTGGAGGCCGCGCCGCAGAATCCCTTTTTAGTCGTCCATTTGACCGTATTGGCCCCGGCGCCGTGCTGCGACTGCCAGCCCATGGGCAGCGTCCCTGTGGTCGCGCCATCGAAGTCTTCGGATAAGAGCGTCGTCGCCGCCGGCGTGCCGGTAAAGAGCGTATAGCGCAGCGTCGCCGAGCCGCGGAGGTTTGCCACCACGAACAGCTCCAGCTCAATCGCCGTTCCCGGCACAAAAGAGGAATCGAGCTGCAGCAGAAAATCGCGGCTGCTGGTACCGGTATCTCCGGCGGCGATGTTTCCGAAGGAAGAGAGGCTGTTGAGGACGCGCACCCCGGCGGTGCGGGTCGATAGGCGGCCGCGAATGTTGTATAGGTCGGCGGCGTTCAGAGAGTTGGTTACGTAGTTGCGGATGCCGAGGCGCAGGCTCACCTGATCGTTGGGATCGATGTTGCCGTTGCCGCCGCTGTCGCTAAAGCGCACGCTGGCTAGCGACAGCGGCACGGTGTTGGTCTCGCTGCCGCCGCTTGTGCGGCGGAACAACGGCTCGGGCACGCCGAGCTGGGTGCCGGGCTGGCCATCGACGAAGCCATCCGCCGGGCGGTGGGTGGCGGCAAAGACGGCGAACAGCTCGCCTTTCTGCGCCACCCCGCCGATGTAGTCGCCGAGGTTCGGCTGCGAGTTGTCGTTGCCCCAGCCGGCATGGAACGGCCGGCTGGACAGCGGCTCGGGGGCGCTGAACGTCACCCCGCCGTCATCCGAATAGGTAAACGAGCACTCGGTCAGATCGCCGTTTTCAGCGATCCCTTGATCCATGAAGAACACGTAGACCCGCCCGGTATCCTTATCCACCGTCACATAAGGGAACCACTGCGCCCGGTCGGCGCCGGGCCGGCTGCTTACGGCAAGCGGCGCGGAGAAGGTCAGCCCCTCATCCACGCTGCGCTGGACATACACATCGGCGCCGTCGCGATTGTTGTTGTTGGCGTAGACGACGTAGATCGTGCCCTTGCTGCGGCCGGAAGAGTTATCCACCGCGAGCGAAGCGAAGTTATGGACGCGGTCGTTGCCAAGGACATAGTCCATGGCAAAAAACTCCTCGCCTAGATTGATAGGAGTGCCAAATGTCGCCCCGTTATCCGTGGAGCGGGCAAAGGCGATCTGATCCCCCAGACCGCCGAACTTTCCCGGCCGCGGAAAGCGCGTCCACACGACATAGGCATTCTTGGAGCCGTTGCCGGCCAGGCGCGGCACCGAGCCCTGGCCGTCCGCCGCCGTCACCGAGATCGCCTTGCGCGCCGACCAGGTCGGCGGCGTCGCCGTGAGCGCATCGTCCGAGTACGTCACCGACATCTCCGTACCGGTGTCGGCGAAGTCGGTCCAGCTCATGAGCACCCGCCCGGTGTCCGGATCCACGTCCATGAACTCTTTGTCCGCCGCGCCGTTTGCATCCGTGGCGCCGGTGACTTCAAAGGGTCCCTGCCAGGTGTGGCCGCAGTCCGTGGAGCGATGCAGGCCCATGCTCTGAATCTGCACCGTCTCCATGCCGATGGTCTTTTCGACGATCAGGATCGAGGAATAGATGAACGTACAGGCGCCCAGGTATTTCACATCGGGATCGCCGTAGACCACCGCGGTGCTCAGACTCGGAAGCTGGCCGCCGTCGGTGAAGGTCTTGCCGCCGTCATCGGAGTACATGAACCCGGAGACCGAAACCGGAGTTACGCGGAAGCCCCGGCTGTCGTTGAAGCCGATGACGATATGTTGGCCGGTCGCATCGGCGGCCAGGGCGACCTCGGCGCGGGTGCCGCTCGGGCTCTCTTCCAGGGTGAAGCCGGTG
>CALFML010000265.1 GCA_937879845.1 uncultured Myxococcales bacterium | reverse complement strand
CAACCCGCAGCTTGACACTGCGCGCCCGGACCTGCCCGCGCCGGACGGTGGCGGGACGCCAGGCCCCGATGGGGGCAGCACCCCGGGGCAGCCGAGCCCGCCGCTCGGGGCGGCCCCCCTGGTCTCTCCGCCGACAGTGCAGGGGACGGAGACGCCCGTTCCGGCGAACTACTGGCCGCTTGGCGTAGACAAAGGACTCCCACCCTATCTGGACGAGCCGTTCCGGGCGCTTGTCACCTTCTCGCTGCGCAACCAGGCCGAGCTGGAGGCCCGCGTGGCGGCGATGTACGATCCGGCTTCGCCGCAGTTTCGCAAGTATATGAGCGTCGAGGAGTTCATGGCGAACTATGCCCCGGCGCAGGCGGATCTCGACGCGGCAGCGGCGTGGCTGACGAGCCAGGGATTTACGATCGCCCGCACGGCGACAAACCGTATGTTCCTATTTTATACCGGCGACGTAGATCACTGGAATAAGGCGTTCGGCGTGGAGCTTCACTACGTACAGCGCGCCGCGAGCAGCGTGCGCGACTGGACGCTCGCCCCCCTGGTCCAGTTTGACGTGCCGCAGCCGCTGGTCGGCCATATAAAGCGCCTGATCATGCCGGATGTCGAGCTGCCGCCCGACACGCTGCCGCCCGATACCGCGCCCATCGACAAGACCCCGCCGAGCATGGTGTCGACCAACATTGTGCCATCGCAGATCGCCACGGCTTACGGCCTGAGCGAGCTCTATGCGCAGGGCTACAAAGGAGCCGGGATGACCCTTGGCGTCATCGGCGCCACCACGGCCAAGAACTCGGATCTCCAGTCGATGTGGCAGACGTTCGGGATTACGCGCAGCAATCCCACCATCGTCGAGCCGATGGAGCCGATGTACACGCGCGGCTTGGAGACCGCGCTGGACCTCCAGCTCGCCGGTGCCATGGCGCCAGAGGCCAACCTGATCTTCTACGGCGGCCCCAATACTTCCGACACTACGCTGCTCTACGTCTTCAATGAAGCGGTGGCCCGAAACGAGGCGCAGGTCCTCACGGACTCGTTCGCCCATGCGGAGGCGAGCAGCCCGGTAGCAGCGGCGAGCACGTATTATGAATCATCGCTTATCGCCGCCGCGCTGGGCATCACCGTGGTCTCCGCGGCGGGCGACTCCAATCAGGTCGATATTCCCGCCTCCTCTCCCTATGTCACGGCGGTCGGCGGCACCAACGTCGAGTTTAACCCCGATGGGACCTGGAAGCATGAGCAGAGCTGGGAGCTTGGCGGGTGCGGGCTGTCCCGCGTATTCGCGCAGCCGCTGTGGCAAAAGGGGAGCTATGCCAATGCCAAAGGCCAGCGCACGATCGCAGATGTCTCGATGGTGGTCGGCCCGTCGTGGGTAAAGTTCACCGGCAAGTGGACCTATGCCGACGGCACCTCCGGCTCCGCCCCGGTGTTTGCGGCGACGATGCTGCTGGTCGACCAGGCCCGCAAGGCGCAAGGCAAGGCGCAGGTAGGGTTTATCAACTCGCTGGCCTACCAGAATCAAGCGATGCGCAACGCCTTCCATGACATCACGGAGCGAGGCTCTGGCGGCTGCGCCGTCAGCACCGGCTACGACCTGGCCACCGGAGTCGGCAGTCCGAAGGCCGCAGAGCTGGCCGCGGCGATCCCCTAGCCTCACCCCCACTCGACAAGCCATTCCCCGTAGCAAATCCCTTCGGAAATGACAATCAGGTAAAACATCTGGACGTGGTGGATCGATGCCCTTTACCACCCCGCCCGCGCCACCAAGCCCTCCAGCAAGCGCCGGGCTGTCTGGTCTGCAGCTCCGGTCCCCGACTGCGGCCCGCCCGGCGCTGCGCTCTGCCACCCCCGGTACGTCATCACCTCCCCGGTCACCGCGATGGTTTGGCTTGCCGCGAACGGCCGGACATTCACCTGCAGCTCCAGCACATCCTCTTTCTGCACTCCCTGCGCCGAGAGCGTCCGGGTTCGCGCGAGCTGGCGTCTCTTATGCACAAGATGATACTCGAACGACATGCCAATGCGCCCGCCATGATCGAGGCCAGGCGGTAGCTTCAGCGCCGCCTGGATGCTATCGAGCACCGCACCGGCCGGGAGCGCCAGCGACACGCGCCAGGGTTTGGTGAAGCCGAATAGCTCCGAGCTCAGGTAGATTCGCGTTCCCTCCGCATCCTCGCTAAGCTCCGTCCGCAGAAGCTGCGCCTCCGCGCGCCGCTGCCGCAGTGCGGCGATTGCCCGACGGATTCCCTGCGCGACATCCAGCCAGGCGCGGTCCGGGTCGCGCCACGTGCTCACCGGACGCGCGTTCTTGGGCAGGGCGTGCAGCCGCGCGATGGGGGTTTCCGCGTAGTCCACCGGCCGAACCATCACCGGGATCACCCACGCCACGCCCGCCGCATGCCGCGCCAGCGCCCGTCGCGCCTCCTCTTTGTAACAGTAGTCGGAGGCGATGAACTCAGGGCTGATAAGAAGGAGTATGAGATTCGCTTCCTCCAGATGCCGATCGATCTCCGCCTGGAAGTCGGCACCGGGCACGATGCAGCGGTCGTGCCACTGGTCGAGAAGGCCTTCGCGTTGCAGCGGCGCAAGGTGCGCCTCCAAGCGGGCCCGCCGCCGCTGGTCGCGCTGGGAATAGCTGTAGAAAAGCCGCATGGGTCCACCCTTCTCATTGCCGGCCCGGCATGGGCCGCAGCGCGTGTAGAGGTCGCGGGCGCTTATCTTGTTGCCGCTGCCGAGGCACGGTCAAAAATCCTTCACGCAGCGGAAGCCGATGCCAAAGCTGCCTTGGAGCTCCATGTTGTTGACGACAATTACATCGCGAGGGATGACGGCGCGGGAAGGCACCTGCGCCTGATTCGGCGGAAACTGCCAGGAGCCGCCGCGCTGAACCCGCTGCGTACCGGCGGCAGGATTGCGGCACTGCGGGTTATCGAGCCAGTTTCTGCCGGGTACAGCAGGCTGCCAGCAGGGATGGTCGTAGCTTGCGAAATCGTCCGCGATCCACTCTGACA
Organism: uncultured Myxococcales bacterium; assembly: GCA_937879845.1. Lineage (GTDB taxonomy): Bacteria > Myxococcota_A > Polyangia > Palsa-1104 > JAEUJZ01 > CALFML01. The sequence continues at coordinate 9,376 of CALFML010000265.1, read as the reverse complement.
GGTTGCCGGCCAGATCCTGTATTCCGAACCGGTTCAGCTCATGCAGATGCACTTGCGCGCAGTCCGGCCAGACTTTGTTTACCGCATCGCTGCACACGGGCGAGTAAAACGGCGGCAGCAGCGCGCCGTCGGTCCGCACCCGGCAGTCGGACCAGTCTCCGAGCTGCCAGAAGTCCTCGGGGAATATGTGGCCGCGGGCGACGACGGCGTGCTGGCAGACCTGGCGCGGATCGCCATCGCCCCAGGGATAGGTGTTCTCGGCCTGGCCATTGCCGGCGGCGTATTCCCACTCCGCCTCACGCGGCAGGCGCTTGCCTTGCGCGGCGCAGATGCGAGCTGCGTTGTCGCGGCTGATGCAGTTAATCGGGAAGGGATTGTTCTTGTCGCTATCCAGGTTAGTGGCCGTGCACAAAAGCGGAATGTCCGTCGCGGACGTGGGCAGCGGGAGCCCCGCGTTGCGGGGATCCCGGCGCAGCAGCGCCAGATCCTGGGCCGTGAACTCGCGCACGTCCATGAAGAAGGGACGCAAGACGACCAGTCGCTCGTGGCTAATCGCGAGCTTGGGGCCAAGGTTGTTGAAGTGCACCCCGCCAAGGACGAAAGCGCCGCCGGGCACGCACGCCATACCCGGGGGCGCAGCGGTCGGACAGTCCTGTTGCCGGCCCGGCTGCCAAGAGTCCGAAAGCGGCAGCGGGTCGCCCGCCGCAAGGGTCGGCAGCGCCGTTTCCGGAGCCAGGAGTCCGGTGCGCGGATCGCAAGTCTGTATCGCCCCGGGCGTAAGCTCGCTGGCGACGCCAAAGCACGCCATCGCCAGATGCAGATGGGCGCCGGTGGCTCCCCGTTCCGCGAGCAGCGGCAAGGAACCGACTGCGTCGAGAAACGCCTTGGGCTGACCGTCTTCCTCCGAGACATGATCCGAGCGAAAGAGCCGCGCCCGGACATGCAGCTCACCGCTTTTGGACACAGCCGCGGGCCAGATGCCAAACGAGATCGGCCACTGCTCGCTGCTGCCGGCGGCGATCTGGCGTCGGCAGCTGCTGCAAGCCAGGTTCCCGGCGGCGTCGAAAATCTCGACCATCGCCTGGTCCCCGAACTGCGGCACGCGCGCGTCGGTGGTAAGCACGATCACCCACTGCTCCGGAGCACAGCCCATGGCAAGACCGACCACGATGGCCAGCACGGAAAAACAGCGCACGTTCAAAGTGGTCATGGCTTGACTCCCGGATACACGCAGCGGAACCCCATAATGCTGCTGTTCACGGCGGGATAGCGGATTGCCCCCGCGGCGATCCCCGGTCCGGCGCTCCACCAACCGCCGCGCGCCATGTGGCCGTTGCGATCCGGGCGCAGACAGAGCGGATCTTCCGTTACGCCGCGCAAAAGGCCGCAGCGCTCCGCGTAGGCGCTGACCGAGTCCATGAGGTACTCATGCATGCTCCCGCCCATATCGACGACGCGATCCAAGCTCTCATCGCCGCCCCCATTGGTCGGCGAGGAGCGATGGGAGCCCACCGGCTCCGGACCTTCCCCGGCACACGCCTGCACCGCAATCGGACCAGCGGTTTTCCGGCCGAAGCTGCCGCGCTGGCAGCCCGGGAATTCTTCTCCCCAGGGATAGGTCCGGCCGCGGCCGCGGCCGCGCGCGGCGTGATCCCACTGCGCTTCGGTAGGCAGGCTCCCTTGCGCGGCGGCACAGGCAGCCTGGGCGCTCCTCCACTGAAAGCAGTTTACGGGCAGCTGCGGGTTCGGCAAGGTCCAGGTGCAGTACGGCTGGTACATCGGCATCTGCTCATTCTCCGGTACCGGTGGAGCAATCTCCGGATGGGTCAGCAAAGTCCGGCGCAGGCGCTCTACCGTATATTCCGTCTGGTCGATATAAAACGGAGCGACATGGACGGCGCGCAGGGGCACCGGGTCGTATACTTTGTCATCGCCATAGTTGACGTAGCGGTAATCGCCTTGGAGGCTGAATCCGCCTTTGATGCAGATGCGGTCCGGCACGCCGGGCGGCGGCGGCGCACAGTCCTTCTCCCACGCCAACGTTGAGACCTCGCTGCGCGTGGGATTGTCCGTCTGCTCGGGCATGGCTCGGGCAGACGGGGCCGAGCGCTCGGACCCGTCTATGCAAGTGGTGCTGTCAATAAAGCTCGGGCTTGCGCCCATGCAGGAAAGCGACAGATCGATTCGCCACCGCGACAAAGAGGAACCAATGGCCGGCAGCGCCGCTACGCGATCGATGGTAGACTCCGGCCATGGCTCGTTGATAGAGGCTGGCTCGGCTTGCGGGTGTGCTCCGCCGCAGCGGCTGCGGAAGCCGGCAGCGTCCCTTTGGTTTGAGCGCATCGACCGGAAGCCGCGAACGCGGACATAATAGGGACCATCGACACTACCTGGCGCCACGCCAAACGAGATCGGCCAGTCCGAAGGATCAGGCGCCTGAATGATGCATACGTCTATAAGCTCACCATGGGCGCCCAGCGTGTCGATCCGCACCATGTCGATGGCGGCGTCCGGAGAGAGCCGCGGCTCCGCCAGGATCTGCCCGGCGATGGGCGCATCAGTGTCGATGTAGATGACGTGCTGGGCCGGCTGACAAGCAGCGGCCGTCACCAAAAGAAACGCAACCAAGCTACACCCGGAATGTGAGTAACAGGTCATCTCAGCAGTCCTCATGTTTCCTCATTGACCCGGTTGACATTCCAGCGCGCAGAGCGAAGTCCAGCAGCCCACCAGACCTTGCTGCTGGCTCTGCGCTTCATCGGGATAGGCGGCATAGCAGGCGAGCTGACAGTCCACGACGCTCGCCGGGGGGCCGTCAGTGCAGCCTGTCATGCAACGGTTCAGGTTGATGCATTCCAGGTTCGTGTTGCACTGGTACCAGGCATCAAGGCAGCGGCTTACCAGGCAGATCGAGCAGGAATCGACGATAGGCTTTGGCAGACAGGGCAGACAATAATAGCTGGTGCACAGGACCATCTGGTTGTAATCGACGACCCCCTGCTCATGCTTCGCTTCGCAGGTCCGGTTACACAAGTGATCGCTTGCGGCTGGGCAGTCATGCATACATTGATTCAAGGCCTTGCAATCGGGATTGTTTTGACAGGTGTCCCAGCTCTGGCAGCAGTAGGAAGTGGCGCAGCGATTGAGCCGGTCCGGCGCCGGTGGTACGGGACAGCTTGTACGATCATCGATGTCCGCAGCCGGCGGGGAGACGCCGCTGCAGCGCTGGTTCAGGAGTCGATGCAGTGGTCTGTCGGCAAGCGGCGCCCGGCCGCAGCTCCGGCACAGGGAGCCGAGCCCCTCTTCGCGGCACGCTCTCACCTGGGCCAGGGCATCTACACCCCCTGCCGGCACGAGCGCGCCGCACCCGGCGTCACAGGCTGACTCGGCATCGCCGCCGCTGGCCGGGGAGCACCGGCCAAGACACTCCAGATAGACGGCACAGCGGGTGTCGTTCTGGCAGTCCGCGATCGCATCCGCGCAAGCGCTGGCGACGCAAGCTGCGCAGGGACTACCGGCATACTGCGGCTCCATGCTCTCAAGAAGTGCACTACAGGCGCTAAGCGAACCGGCTAGGAACAAGACCTGGAGGAGCGGAGGCACCAAGCGGCGGAGGGGTCGATCGGGCATGGCTACGGTTCTCCTATTTACAGGCGTGTGCGCGCGGCCTGCGCGGTCTGGTTGCGATTCTGTTCTGCAGGCGCTACTGGGCGCCCATGATGTTGTTCGCAGCTCCGCCACAGCTGCTCCGCTTGGCGCTCATCGCCGACGATCGCCAGATACTGCTCGGTGCTCAGGCAGACGCTGCTGAAGCGCTTGAGCTCTTCAAGCAAGGGCTTGGTCAAAGACCGCCGCGCCGGCAGCTTGGGAGGCTGCAGGCTCCACACCCGAGCTGTGCCATCCACCGCAGCCGTGACCGCATACAAACCCGGCTTGTCGTCATCGGCCTGGGACAGGTGGATGGATCTTATTGCCCCGGTGTGGCCGATCAGGGAGCGAGGCGGCCCAGGCTGCCCGTCCTCTAGCGGCAGCACGACCGCGACCTTTCTATCCGGTTCGATCGCGCTGGCGGCCAGATACCGGCCGTCGGCCGAGAGCTCGAAGCTTGTCGCCCCTTTTACCGCGGTAAAAAGGTGGGCCGCGCGCGAGCCATCACGCCAGGCCGTGCGCAGGCCCTCTGGAGTCAGCGCGAGCAGCGTTCCGCTCTCTCGCGTGCTGTCGGGAGGGCCGAACAGGACCGCGTCGACCCGCTGGGTTTGCGCGGAGAAATACTCTCCGCTCTGCTGCGGTGTCCCGGACATATCCCACTCGCGCGCTTCGCCGTCGAGGAGCGCCGCGGCCAAGTAGCGCCCCTGCGAGCTGAACGCGACCGTTCGCACCTGGCCGCGCGGGACCCCGGGAAGCGTATCGATCCACCCGCCGGTGTCCACGGCCCACCTGCGGATGGTTCCGTCTTTGCCCGCCGTAATCACATGCTGGTTGTCAGGGCTGAACGTCACGGCCCACACCTCACTGCCATGGCCTTGCAAGCGCCGCAGCAACGACAGCTCCGGCCCGACCCGCCAGAGTCGGACCTCCCCATCCAACGCCGCCGTCGCCAGGTAGCGGCCATCCGGGCTGAAGGTGAGGACGTTGACCATGCTCTCATGACGCTTGCGGACTGCCGCGCGCTCGGTCTGGCTGCGGCGAAACCAACCGATGCTGCCGTCGTCCGCGCCGGTTGCGACATATGTTCCGTCCGGGCTGAAGGCGGCCGTGGTCACCCAGCCGCCATGCCGCACCGGCGGCGGCAAGGGCCCCTCCCCGCTTCTGGGATACAGCCTGGCCGTGCGGTCATACCCCGCTGTCACGATCCAGCGGCCATCGGGACTGAATCGCGCATCGGCGACTTTGCCCGCATGCCCGCTTAACACCGCGATGCAGAGCGGCTTTTTGGCAATCTGCGCAACCAGTTCCTGCCAGCGCTCGTCGGGTTGCTCAATCTCCATCGCATACAGCCACGCCGCCGTCGGATCCGCCGCCAGGTGCTCCTGCGCCACCCGGAGACGATTCAGGTCGCGGGCCTGCCGCGCTTCGCGCAGCGCATCGGCTTGAGCTTCCTTGGCTATCTGCTCCTGGGCCTGCGCTCTGCGCTCGTTCCTCTGTGCCTGCTGCGTGCTGTTGTCGGCCTTCTGGGCAGCAATATCCCGCTCGCCTGCGAACTTCACTGCCAGCTTGGTCTGCTCATCCGCCTCTCGCCGCCGCCTTTCCGCCACATTTCGCTGGTCGTCCGCTTCCCTGCGCTTCTGTTCCGCCACCTTCCGCTGTTCGACCGCCGCTTGCCGTTGCAGCCAGGCAATCCCTGCCGCGGTGCTGATGGCCAAAAACGCCGCCGCGACCGCGCTGACCAGCAGCCTGCGCTGACGTCGCCGCCGGCGATCGCTGGCGCCAATGAAGCCGCTCTCGGCGGCGTTGCAGCGGCCAGGCTCCGCTGTCAGGCTGCGCGCCAGGTTGAGCCGCGGATCGGCGTCCCACAACGGCCCCTGGCCCCTGGTCCACTCCGCCGCCGCTTGGGTGAGGCGGCGCTGGAAGAGCAGCTGTTCCTGTTCCTCGTGCAGCCAGTCCGACAAACGCGACCAGCCGCAGACAAGCGCGTCGTGCGCCGGCTCGATGTACGCAGCGCCGCCATCGGAATCGTCCTGTCCTTGCACAAGGAGCCGTGCATCGAGCAGCGCCTCGCGCAGGGCGCGCAGGCGGGCGTTCTCGCGCTCATCGCCGAACTCGAGCTCGGACAGCGGAATGCGGCGGCGCGTCCGCTCACCGCCTTGGATGGAGACAAGGCGCAGCATGAGGCGGCGCATGTGAGCCTGCGTCGGCCGCTCGTCCGTCGAGTGCATCGGCAGGGAGAGGTAGAGCGCCTCGATCCGATGCTGCAGGGATCCGATTACGCCATCGAGGCTGTCATAGTCGGCGGCAGTGAGCGCGCGGTCGTCCGCGGCCCGCTGGAGCCGCCGGATATACAGCTCGCTGAGCGTGAAGGATAGTAGCGGCAGCGCGCCCGGCATCTGGTGGACCGCGCTGACCAGCCGCTCGACCAGCTCCGGGGGCTCGAAGTGCAGCACCTTCAGCTCTGCCGGGCCTTCGATGATTCGCCGCAGCTCGTCGCGCCCGGGCAGCGGGACGACGAAGCGCGCGCCCGCCCAGAAAGGCTGCAGGGCATCCCCGGCGAACTGCGGCTCGAAGTCGCTGCGCAGGGTGATGATCACCCGCAGCACCTGATCCGCGATCAGGTCTGTGAGCAGGCGCTGAAACAGCCGGCGCTCCGGGTCGTTATGGCACAGAGTGACCAGCTCTTCGAACTGGTCCACTACCAGCAGGGCGGGCCCGGGGCCCTGCGCCGCAAAGGTCCGCAGGCGCTCTGCCAGGGCGCGATTGCCGGCGGCAGATAGCCCGCCTTCGGCGTGACAAAGGGCCAGCTTCAGGGCCGTCAGCGGTGAGCCGCCGGGCCGCAGCGGACCGATGATCCGGGAGCGTGGCGGGAGCTCCAGGTCCAGGCGGTGCAGCAGACCTGCTTGGACCAGGCTCGACTTCCCGACACCGGAGGAACCCAGGACCACGATCAGCCAGCTACTCTGCACGCGCTGCAGGAGCTCCGCGACGAGCTGATCGCGCCCAAAGAACAGCTCGTGATCTGATTTCCGATATTCCTGCAAGCCGCGATAGGGATTGTGCGCGGCGTTGAGCCTGACCGCAGACTCCAGCTTGGGCGGAGTCTGCGGATTGAAGAAGAAGTACTCGCTCTTGTCGCGGATTCGCAGCGTGCTCAGGGCCGGACGCTGGAACGGCCGCTCCGCTTTCTGCTCCAGGGTGGCGAAGTGGCTCTCCACATAACCGTAAAGATCGCTGGCGAGCATGATTCCATCGCCGTTTTCGTCCGCCGCTCCAGACAGCGCGCGCAGGAGCGCGGCGGCGAACGGCGAGTGGACAGTGCCGCTCCCCTGGCGGGCGCCGATCACCCGCCCATCGAGCACATCGAGCGCTCGTTCGTCATGCGCGGCCGAGGTCAACACCTGCCAGGCGCTCTCGCGAACGTAGCGCTCGTAGCGCTCGCGGTACAGGCGCCGGCGGCGGATGCCGGGCGCGCCGCGCCGCCCGCTCCAGCGGAAGGCGCCCGCGAAGCAGCAGTCGAGGATGAGCAGACAGTGCCGGCAGGCCAGGCGGCACATCCGCCTGTACATGTCGTGCATGGCCAAGAACGTCTGGGCATTGCCCGGCGCCGCGTCCTGGGGAATAAGGTACCCCTGCGGCCCTTCGTCAAAGGACTCGGACCCCGGGGCGGGCGGCGACGATTCCTCGGTCACCCCGTGGCCGGCAAAGTACAGCAGCAGGCGATCCTCGGACCCGAGCTGTTGGGGGAGGAGTTCCAGCAGCGCTCGCAGACGCGCAAGCGTCGCTTCTTCATTCAAGCAATAAAGCACCCGATAGCCATGCTCCTGCTGCAGCAGGCGGCCGATCGCCAGCGCGTCGCTCACCGCATTCCGCAGCGGCGGGACCGACTGATAGGCGTCGATCCCGATCATCACCGCCAGACTCTGCCGAAACGGATCGCTTTTGACCATGAGTGCGACTCTTGTCCCCCAAAGTGCGGGGTTGCAAAAGGGCTACGGACGGATGCAGAAAGATTGACTCCCGCAGTCGTAGTGCGGATCCCTCGATAGAGTCAGCGGGACACCAATCGCGACCCCAACCGCCACAATGCCGCCCATCAACTCGAGCCAGAACCAAGGTTTTCTGTAGATCGAGCGCTTGCGAAAGACGACTTTCTCTTGAAAATACTCGCCGGGTCGGAGGGTCAGCGAGTCGTGATTCCAAGACTCATACCGGAAGCGGCGGTCCGGTGCCGTGGCATGAACCTCGTACGTCCCCGGACCGAGGGAGAGGCTCAGCTCCTTGCCGCTATAGACCCGCCGCCGCTCAGCGAAGACTTCGATAAGGACGCTACTGTCCGGCGCCGGTGAACCAGGCGAACGGGCGGGCTGAGCTTGCGCGCCTTCGTAGCTTACCGCAAGCGTCATCCGCGCATTCTGCTTCTTACGTGACAGCGGAATCTCATCGGCAAAGATGTGCCCCGGCTTGATCTCATGAACCAGCCGCAGGAACTTCGCCTCCGTGTCGAGCACCGACAGCGTATGCTCCTTGTCAGGGTCTAGGAGCAGCGCGAAGTGCGGCCCGGGAGCAGGTCTTTGGGATGGCGCCGCTGCGTTTTTTCGACAGGAGGCGCTGATGCTGTCGGCGAGCAGGATGTTCTGGTTTTGCGCCGAGAGCGGCGCGTCCGGAACCAGCGTCGCTCCGCTTACCTCCAGGTTGATCCGGCGATAATCAAGCTCCTCCGGATTGAGCGCGAACTTCACGGTCAGCATCTTCTGGCTGATGTTGTCGAGCTCATTCCAGATCTGCTCGGGCGTCCTTTTCACCGGCTCGCAGGCGAGGATTGCCTCATGTAGTTTTTTGTCCAGATGACACTTTTCGCCCGGTGCAGACGCGAGCTGCGCCATCTGCCGCCGCGCATGGCTATAGTGCGCCAGGCGGTATTCGCAGTACGCCATGGCACACTGCGCCCTGACGCTCTGCCAAGCCTCATTGGCCGCGGTGAACGCCCCTAGCGCCGCGCCTGTATTGCAGGCCTTGAGATACGAGTACCCCTCCTCCAGCTGTTTGTCAGCGGTAGATTCCTGGGAAGATGCAGAGGCAGTCCAAAGCAAGCTCAGCAAAAACGCAGCAAAAACGCCGCTGCACCTTGCTCCGCTTGGCATCCTGAACCTCACATTGGATGATGTATGCGCTACGTAACATGAATCCGACATCGGAAACGATATAAGATCCACGGACGATTGAACGGACGGCCGGGTCCGCTATTGTAGGGAGTCTTTGCTTGATCGGAGAACCCACGTGATTCGATGTCTTTGACGAAGCGGATCCTGTACGCCTCCTCTGCCCTGCTGCTTGTCGCGGCGCTTGCGATCAGCATGTGCTTCACGCGCATCGTGCGGTGGGCGATGACCCCGACCACGCGCTTTGCCGCCGCCGCCGCCCCCCGCGCCCCCGACTACGCCGACCCCGCCGCCTGGAGCGCCCTGCCCGGCCTGGTCCACACCGCCGACGTCGTCCCGCCATCGCTGCCCGCCATCGATCGACAAGCGCAACAGTCCGCCCCGGCCGACGTCTTCTACATTCACCCCACCTCCTATGTCGGCGGCAACTGGAACGGCCCGATCGACGACCCGCGCCTGAACGCCGACACCGACCGCGTCGCGACGCGCCTCCAAGCCACCGCCTTCAATGCCTGCTGCGCCGTCTACGCGCCACGCTACCGCCAGGCCAACGGGACCGCCATCAC
>CALFML010000264.1 GCA_937879845.1 uncultured Myxococcales bacterium | reverse complement strand
CAGGCCAACATACAGCGCTGGCTGAGCGACATCGTGCTGGTCCAGAGCGTCGAGGTGCAGGTGCAGGACTCTACTTTGTCGATCACGGTGCAGTACGTAGTGCGGAGCACGCAGCAGCTGCAGCAGGCGACCTTCTTGCAGACCGATGAGGAGGCGTCCCAATGAGCGAGAGCGCCAACAACGCGGGCTCGGCGCCGGTCCAGTCGAGCGTCGGTATCGACTATCTGGCCAAGGACTACGCCAGCTTCCGCCGCTTGATGCTGGACCGGCTCAACAACACATCTCCGGACGCGGCGACCGGAGAGCCCGCCGACCCCGGCACCATGCTGGTCGAGCTGCTCGCGCACGCCGCCGACCGCCTGAGCTACTACCAGGACGCAGTGGCGACCGAGGCCTATCTGAGCACGGCGCGGCTGCGCACCTCGGTGCGGCGGCACGCGCGGCTGCTCGACTACCCGATGCACGACGGGTGCAACGCACGCGCCTTCACTTCCGTTCAGATCACGGCCAGCGCCGATGGTCAGATCCTGCCCGCGGGCACCGCGATCCTCACCCGCGTCCTGTCCCAGCCGGCGATCGTGACCCGCCGTGATGTGCCGACGCTGATTTCCCTGGGGGCGCAGGTCTTTGAGACCCTGCACGACCTGCCGCTGCGCCTGGCCCACAACCAGATGAAGGTGTTTATCAGCGACCCCACCGGAAAAGAGACTCTGGCGGTCGGCGCCACCTCAGCGGTGTTGCGCAACGACGATCAGGCGCTGCTGCTGACCAGCGGCGACGTGCTGATCTTCGAAGAGACCGCGGCTGCCGATGGGAGCGCGGGGGATCCGACGCACCGCCAGGCAGTGCGTCTGACCTCGGTGGTGCTGGCGATGGACGCGACCACGCAGAGCCACCTGGCCCATATCACCTGGAATGCCGCCGACGCGCTGACCTTTGAGCTGGCGCTTTCGCGCGCCAAAGTGACTGGCAACGTGGTCCTGGTCGATCACGGCTACACTCTGCCCCAGCCCGAGACCGTCCAGCTGCCCGAGCGTCCGCTGCGGCTGCCGTCCTTGGCCCAGGGTCCGCTGGCCTGGCAGACCCAGGTCTTTTTAGACGGTCGGCCGCAGACCTTCGATCCCAGCGCCGCCGCCAGCGCCGCGATCCGTCCCGGGCTGGCCCCGGGGAGCATGCTCCGGCCCTGCATCAGCCTGATGGACAGCGACGGCCGGCCCTGGGCTCCGCAGCGCGATCTGCTAGGCAGCGGCCCGCACGCTACCGACTTTGTCATCGAAGTGAACGACGCCGGCACCACCTGCCTGCGTTTCGGCGATGGCGTGTATGGGAAGACGCCGCAGGGCGTCCTGAACGCGACCTACCGCATCGGCAACGGCAGCGATGGCAACGCCGGTGCCGAGTCGCTGTATCACCTGGTCAGCGCGCTGCCCGGACTCCTTTGTGCGCGCAACCCTTTGCCGGCCAGCGGCGGCACCGATCCAGAGCCCATCCAGCAGGTCCAGCTGCACGCTCCATACTACTTCCAGAAGCCCGAGCGCGCGGTCACCGCAGACGACTACATCACGGTGCTCCGCCGCCTCCCCGAGATCCGCGATGCCCAGGTCAGCCGCCGCTACACCGGCAGCTTTTACACCCTGGTCCTGACCGTGCAGCGCATAGGCGGGCTGCCAGTCGACGCCGATTTCAAGAGCCGGATGCGTGCCTACCTGGAACCCTACCGCATGGCCGGGCACGACGTTCAGCTCACCGGTCCGGTCAAGGTCCCTCTGGCGATCGAGCTGACGATCCAGCCGGCGACGGGCTACGGGAGCAGCAGCGTGCTCGAAGCGGTCAAGCTGGCGCTTGGCAACAAGACCTATCTCGGGCAAAAGGGCCTGTTCCATCCGGACCGCTGCGTGCTCGGGCAGACCCTGTATCTGAGCCAGCTGGTCAGCGCCACGATGGCGGTGCCCGGCGTGAGTTTCGTCGAGGTCACCCGCTTTCAGCGCTGGAACGGCACCGACGCGCTGGCCGCCGGCGTCATCCAGCTTAGTCCGTTGGAAGTCGCGGTGGTCGACAACGTGCCCGGCGCGCCCGAGCGGGGGCAGCTGACGATCTTCGTGCGAGGTGGGTTGTGAGCCAGTCCGAGCAGAGCGATAACCGTCCCGGGCAGTCGGCGCTAAGCTACCGGGTGACCTCCCGCGACGCGAGCTTTCAGCGGATGGTGGCGCGGCTGCATTCCTATTTACTGCCGAGCGGGTCGAACAAGGGCTCGGCGCCGCTCGCCCAGCTCACTACGCGCGACAGCAGCGACCCGGCGATCGCGCTGCTCGATGCGTGGGCGGCGGTACTCGATGTCATGAGCTTTTATGAGGAGCGCATCGCCAACGAAGGCTATCTGCGCACCGCCACAGAGGATTTCTCTGTCTGGCAGCTGGTCAGCAGCATCGGCTATAAGCCCGCCCCCGCGCTGTCCGCCAGCACCCATCTGGCGTACACCCTGTCGACCGCGGCCGGCAATCCGGAGAGTGTTGCGATCCCGCAGGGGAGTCAGATCAAGAGCGTACCCGCCGCGGGCGAGCTGCCGCAGGTCTTTGAGACCGCGGCCGACTTTGTCGCGCGCGGAAGCTGGAACGAGCTGCATGCGCTGACCAGCTGCCCGCAGCTACTCACCACGAGCAGCTCGGACAGCGATGGGATTGCCATCAATTGTGTGCGCCTGAGCGGAGTGGCAAGCGGCGTGCACGTCGGCGCCGTGCTGCGACTGTGCGATACGACGACGGTACGGGTCGATCAGGTGGTGACGCAGGCGACAAAGGGGTGCACCGATCTTTTTTTCACTCTCCTAGATGGACCCCCTTTGCGCTTGCAGCCCCCGCCAGCGCTGCCGGTCGGCGATCCCAGCCGGCTGCCGCAGCCGTTTAAAAGCGATGCGATCACGCAGGAGATCCTGCGCGGCACCTGGACCGAGGAGAGCCTGTCTGGCCTGCTCGCGGCGCGCGGCGTATCGGCGGCAGAGCTTATGAGCCAGGTCGCGGCGCTGCAAAAACAGCAGAGCGTACCCCAGGTGGCGCTCATCTTTCGCCAAAGCGCCAGCTTCTTTGGCGCCGATGCGCCGGCCTACGCCAGCCTGCCTTTCGTCAGCGCCGCCACCTTGCGCGGCGGAGTCGATCTGTACGGCACCGCCGGCAGCAGCTGGGACGTAAACGGTACTCCCCCGACTCAGGACACCGATCCGCCGCTCGATCTGCGCAACAAGCGTACGATCTGGGTGGACTCGTGGGGCTCGTCGTACCGATCGAGCGGTGCTGGCTGCGACCTGTATCTTTCGCGCAATGCTAGCGGCATCGTGCCGGGCAGCTCGCTGCTCTTGTGCTGCCCGCGCGGCTACGCGGCAATGACCATTGCTTCGGTGGTCAACACGACCGTGCGCGGCTACGGCGCCACGGCTCGGACCACCGGGCTCCTGCTCACCGCCGCCCCAAGCGCTGCGCTGGCGGACAGCGGGCTATTCCTTGTGCGCGACACCACCGCCTACCTGCAGAGCGAGGTGCTGCCGCTTCTGGCGACCGTGCCGCTGCCGCAGGATGCGGCGGTCCGCGACGCGGTGCTCTTGGATACGCTGGTCCTGGGGCTGGCTGCGGGACAGCCCATCGTGGTGAGCGGCGAGCCGCTGCAAGCGCCGGGCGCGAGAAAGAGTGAGCTGGTCCGGGTGGCCGCGGTAAGCCACGTGGGCGGCTATACGAAGATCTATTTCCAGCAGGCCCTGTCGCAGCCCTACCGCGGCAGCACGATCACGATCAGCGCCAACGTGGTGCCGGCCACCTGCGGCCAGACCATCCGCGAGGAGATCCTCGGCAGCGGCGATGCCAGCCAGGTCAATCAGCGCTTCTTGCTGACCAGCAGCCCCCTTTCCTATCTGCCCGCGGTCTCTGCGACGGGCTCGGCGAGCACGCTGCAGGTGCGGGTGGGCGGAGTGTTATGGAACGAAGTTCCCTGGCTGCTTGATCAGGACGGCCGCAGCCCCTGCTACGTCGTCCAGCGCGACCCGTCCGGTCAGTCCAGCATCGTGTTCGGCGATGGCGTCCATGGCGCGGTGCTGCCGACCGGGCAGGCCAACATCGTCGCCACCTACCGGGTCGGCGGCGGACCCGGCGGCAACGTCGCAGCGGCCCAGGTGTCGATGCCCGTCGACCGCCCGATCGGCGTGCGCGCGGTGAAGAACCCCCTGCCGGCCAGCGGCGGTATCGCCGCCGAGACTGCGCAGCAGCTGCGTGAAAACGCGCCGCTGTCGGCGCGCACCCTGGGCCGCGTGGTCTCGCTGTCGGATTACCAGGCGATGGCGGGTGCCTTCCCCGGCGTCGCCAAGGCGCTGGCGGGCTCGCCGTTCGTGGCCGGCGCTCCGGTCGTCCATCTGACCGTGGCGACCGAGGACGGTACGCCGCTGCTCACCTCCTCGGCGCTGTATCAGAGCCTGCTGCAGACGCTGCGCGCGGTGGGCAACCCGGTCCAGGGGCTCATCTTGGATGACTACCGGCAGCGCCGGTTCCGCTGCAAGGCGCGCCTGGTGATCGACCGGCGCTGGCTCGCCGCCGACGTGCTGGCCAGCGCGCGCGCCGCGCTGCGCACGGCTTTCTCATTTGCCGCCCGCGACTTCGGCCAGCCGTTGCATGTCGCCCAAGTGTACTACCTCCTGCAGAGGGTGCCGGGCGTGGTCGGCGTGCTGCTGGACGCGCTCCATTACAGCGACGCCCGGCCGATGCTCAACGCCACGCTCGAGGCAGCGATGGCGCAGGTGGATATCACCGGGCACTCGGTGGGGGCGGAGCTCCTCGTGCTCGAGCTGCTCGATGACTCGTTGGAGATCATGGCATGACCGCGACCGTATCGGAACGCCTGTATGCGCTGCTGCCCGCGATCGCCCGCATCCGCGATGCCGATCATGGCGAGCCGCTGCGCGCGCTGCTCGGTGTCATGGAAGAAGAGCTTCTGGTCCTCGAAAACGACATCGACCGGCTGTACGCCAACTGCTTCGTCGAGACTTGCGACGAGTGGGTCCTTCCCTACATCGGCGATCTGATCGGCGCCCGCCTTCTGCACGCGGTCAGCCAGCGCGCCTTCACCGCCAACACCCTGGCCTATCGCCGGCGCAAGGGCACGGTGCAGGTGCTCGGCGCGCTGGCCCGCGACGTCACCGGCTGGCCGGCGCGGGTCGTGGAGTACATGCGGCTCGTCGCCACGATGCAGCATATAAACAGCGTCGAGCCCGACCGCATCATCATTCCCAACCTGCGGCAGCTCGATGAGCTGGCCAAGCTCGACTCTCCCTTTGAGCGCACCGCGCGCACCGGAGGCGTGCGCAGCCGCGGCAAGTATCACAAGGACCAGCTGGGTCTGTTCCTGTGGCGCTTGCGGTCCTTTCCGCTGGAGCGCGTGCGCGCGGTGGCGGCGAGCGAGCCCGGATGCTTTTACGTCAATCCGCTGGGGACCGACGTCTGCCTGTGGTCGCCGAGCGGCAGCCGGAGCGATCTGACGGCGAGCACCGAGCTTGACAACGTGCCGCAGCCGCTGCGCCGGCTGCAGATCTACAAGGCGCTGGAGTCCCGTCGCCAGGCGCTGGCCAACGGCCGGACGCCCTTTGACCCCTACTTTTCCTACGTCCCGGTGCTGCGTATCTTCACCGCTGGAGCCGACGGCGCGCCGCAGGAGGTGCCGGCGGATCAGATCATGGTGGCGGAGCTGGACCGCTTCTGGACGCCGCCCGACAAGCTCACTTACAAACGGACCCTGGATGAGAAGCCGGTCGATGCGCCGATCGCGGTCGCGGTGGATCCGCAGCTCGGCCGCCTGGCCTTTCCCGCCGGCCAGATCCCGAGCAAAGTCTGGGTCAGCTACTACTACGGCTTCAACGCCGAGCTGGGCGGCGGGGGCTATGACCGCGTGGATGCGGCGCGCGATCCGGCGGCGGTGCAGCTGGCCCTGGCGGCCGGCGATCCGACGGGCGTACTGACCCGGCTCGCTGAACCAAGTGCGACCGACTCACCGTGGGAAGGGGCCAATGGCAACCTCCTCATCGAGCTCCCGGACAGCGACACCTATACCATCGGTCCTCTGCGCGTGCCGGCGGGCGGGCGCCTGGAGCTGCGCTCGACCGCCTGGCAGCGGCCCCTGCTCACCGTCGCCGCGTCCGCTGCCGCCAGCGCGCCGCCCACCTGGCCCATTGTCCTTGAGGAAGGCGCTACGCTGGTGCTCACCGGTCTGCTCGTGCAGGCGGCCCTGGCCGTAAGCGGCGCGCCGGCCAGCGGCACCGCGGTCAGGCAGGCGACGCTCCTGCTCCGCCACAGCACCCTGATCCCCGGCATCTCGCTCCGCCCCGCAAGCGGCGGGCCGGCGTTCCCGGAGACCGCCAGCGTGCAGGCGCAGAGCACGCTCGCCGGCTTCGCGGTCGCCCTGGATCACTGCATCACCGGAGCCATCGACCTATCGGCGACCTCCGGCGGGCAGCTCGACGCGAGCGACAGCATCATCGATGGCGCGAGGTCCCAAAATCCGGCCCTGCGCGCGCCGCTTGCGACCCTGGCGCGGGTGACCGTCCTGGGTAGCACGGAGGTCCGCGCGCTCAGCCAAACCGAAGATACGCTGTTTGATGGGAGCGTGACCGCGCCGGGCGGGCCGGACGGCGGAATCAGCTACTGCTACCTGCCCCCGGGTTCGCAGACCGTGAATCCGTTCCGCTGTCAGCCCGCGCTGGCCGCCGGGGTTCCCGGAAGGGACGCGGACCGCGTGCGCGTGCTAGTCAGCCCGTGGTTTGTCTCCCGCCAGTACGGCCAGCCGGGCTACGCGCAGCTTGACGCGCGCTGCGCCAGCGAGCTGCGCAACGGCGCCAGCGTCGAGGGAGAGATCGGCGCATTCCAGAATCTGAAACAGGCCCTGCGTGAGGAGAATCTGCGCGACTGCGAGTCCGAGTACCTCCGCTTTGGCCTCACCCTAACTCTTTTTCCAGTCAGCTGAGGGTTCCCATGAAAGGCGATTTTACCCGTTCCACATTCCGCCCTGACAAGCACTACACCAGTGTCCGCATGCAGCAGGGGCGGATTCAGCTCGATGCCGACTGGAATGAGCAGATCGACATCCAGGCCTATCAGCAAAAGAGCGCGGCCGAGTCCTTCATCGGTGCCAACGGTGCGCCCAGGACCGGCGCCGGTTTCGCCATCGCCAGCGGCTCGGAGCTGGATTTCACCGTCTCGCCCGGTCGGTTCTTCGTCGGCGGGCTTTTGTGCGAGCTGCCGGCCGGCACGACCTATCTGACCCAAACGGACTATCCCGGCGCCCCAAGTCTCACCGCGCTCGGGAACGGCGACTATCTGGCGTATCTGGATGTCTGGACCCGCCATGTCACCGTGCTGGAGGATCGCGAGCTGCGCGAAGTGGCGCTAAACGGCCCGGACACCACCACGCGCAGCCAGACCGTGTGGCAGGTCAAGCTGCTCAAGCTGGCGAGCCCGATCGCCGACGGCGCCACGGCCGACTTCGCGAGCTTGCTACCGCCTGCGAGCCTGCAGATGGCGGCCACGGCGCAGAGCGACCCCGGCGCGCCCAGCGGCTCGCTGCTGCCGCCGGGCTCGGGCTATCAGCGCCTGGACAACCTGCTGTACCGGGTCGAGATTCACGCGGGCGGTCAAGTCGGTCAGGACGCGGTGACCTTCAAGTGGAGCCGCCAGAACGGCTCGGTCGTGGCCAGCTGGATCGCCCAGCAGGGTAACGCGCTGACCATCGGCTATGACGGCCGCGATGCGGAGCTCGGGTTTTCGATCGGCGACTATGTCGAGCTGACCGATGACACACTGGAGCTGGACGGCAAGCCCGGAGTCATCGTGCCGATCATCGCGGTCGAAGGCGCGGTGCTGACCATTGATCCGGGGACGCACAGCATCGACCTGGCCAGCTTCCCGCGCAACCCCAAGGTCCGGCGATGGGACATGTCCACCGGTGCCTTGCCCGTGACCACCACCGGCTGGTTGCCGCTCGAATCCGGGGTGCAGGTCCGCTTCACCGGAGCCACCTGCCGGACCGGGGATTACTGGCTGATCCCGGCGCGTACCGCCACCCGCGATGTGCAGTGGCCGCAAGACGGCGGGCAGGCGGCGTATCTGGGTCCGCAGGGCGTGTCCCATGGCTATGCCGCGCTGGCCCAGTTTCACTTTGATGGGACCACGGTCAGCAACCTGGCGGATCTGCGCTTCCTGTTTCCCTCCATGGTGGACCTCAATACGGTCTCCCCAGAGCAGTTCCGGGCGCTCCTCCAGAACCATACGCACACCGGCGGGACGGACGGCACGCAGGTGCCGCGGGGCGGCATCGCCAACGCGGCCATCGATGGCACAAAGATCGATACGGGCGCTACGGTCTCCGTCGCTACGCTGACCACGAGCGGGCTGCTCAGCGCGGCCTCGGCCAGCGTCAGCGGCGCCACGGCCCTGGGCGGCAACACGACGGTGGGCGGGACCCTGGGAGTCTCCGGCGCCGCGACCCTGAGCAGCGCCACGGTCAGCGGAACCCTCAGCCTCCCTAGCAGCACCAGCAACGCGAGCATCGGCGGGACCCTGGGAGTCTCCGGCGCCACGACGCTCGCCAGCACGCTGACCGTGTCTGGCGCGGTCACCGTCAGCAGCAACCCGTTGAGCGTAACCGGCACGGACATCTACCTGAATAACTCCACCGCGCGCGGCACGCGGACCGGAACCCGCTCCGCGCTGAGCCATGCCAGCGCCAGCGGCACCAGCGACCTGCTCGTCGTAAATAGCTCCGGGGCGTACACCGGAGGCACCCGGCTCGACGGCCAGACGCTGGTAAGCGGACCCCTTTACACGCAGTCCAACAACGTCTATCTGCGGGCCCCGGGAGATACGAACAATGGACTGAGCCTGGTGAGCACCAGCGCGCCCTTCAACGGGTCGACGGTCACCGGACCGGCTCTGTATGGGAACGCGGGCGGCGTGCTCGGAACCACCAGCTGCCCGGTCCCCCGCGTACGCGGCAGCCTGGTGCTGTCGGGCGGCTACGTGACGCTGCCCTCACGCACCGATACGTTCACCGGGGGCTTTACGATCGAGGCATGGGTGCGGTTTGGCGCCTACAACCTCAACAGCCGCATCATCGAACTTGGCAGCGGGTCCGCTTCCAACAACATCATCCTTTGCAACTACGGTACGAACAATGACCTGCAGTTCCAGGTCTATTCGGGCAGCACCCAGGCGTTCCAGATTACGGCGGTCGGGGTGCTGAACACCTCGTCTTGGATTCACCTGGCCGTCACCATCGATACCGCCTCCCCGGCCAACGTCTACGTCTACGTAAACGGCGCCCAGTCGACGAGCACCACCACGAGCGGGACCCGGACCTTGCCGCCGAGCGTCCAGCGTACGAGCAACTACCTTGGAAAGAGCAACACGAGCTCGGATGGCGCGTTCTCCGGCCGCGTCGCGCAGGTCGCGCTGTGGGGACGCGCGCTGTTTGCGTGTGCGCTGTATGCATTTGGTCTGGGCGCGGTCCTGTTTGGGCTTGTGCACAAGAAGCGTCCCGCGATTCCACCTGTGCATGCACTCGAGCGGGCGCGTGAGCGTGGGCTTATCGGCGATCTGATTCCGCGGCTCGATCCCCAGGATGCGTTCGCCAATGCGGCTGTCTTGAGCGCGCTGCTCGATGAGGTGCCACATCCTCGCCTGTCGACG
>CALFML010000263.1 GCA_937879845.1 uncultured Myxococcales bacterium | reverse complement strand
GTGGTTCGCATGTGTTCAAATCCCCTTTGAGGTATCGTCGAGGGCTCAATCTACACCGCCCCGGCCCACCGCCTGGAGCACTTCCCCGGCGGGGTCTACCCCTGCACGTCGGAGGGACAGCAGAAAGAAACGTTGAATTTATTTACCCAGGGGCATCTTTAGGCGGTCGGTGTGAGTGAGAAGTGTTCAGAGTTGTTTAGGCTACGGTTCGAGCACGGTTCCAACGCTCACCAATCAGCCGTCGCGGCTCTGTAGGGAATCATGATCTTGCCATTCACCTTCGTTCCCCATATGTCCATGACAGATCTATCTACCTTCGGAGTCCGCCTAACTTCCTTAATGGCAGTAAAGCGCCTTCCTTCGAGGAATCAGCCCTATCGTTCCCAGGCTGAGAGAAAAACCGTCTCGGGCGCCAACTTGACTGCCGGGAAAATTCGCAGCTGCTGACCTACCGGCTTTTTTTGATCGGCTGTTTTTCCGCGGCCATCGTCAGCGCAGGTGAGCGCTCTTCGTTGGCGTAGCTCGGGATCTGCGCCAGCAGGAGCAGCTCGCGGATATGGTTCGGGTGCCAGGTTCCACCTCGCTTTGGCGTGAGCCCGCGCAGGGTCAACTCGTGGGCAATCTGGCGCAGCGAGTAGTTGGCCCGCCGATATCCGACCACGAGCTCCAGCGTCTTGCCCTGATCATAGGTGGAGGCGCAGTGCCAGCGATCCTTGACCGTCTGCGGATACCACTTCGAGCCGACCTCGGGCATCAGCCGCTCAGCGGTCAGAAGCTTGCCGATCTCCTGATAGCTGAGGTTTTGCGCTCGCAGCTCGGCAATGCGCCGAGTTATGGCGTCCGGGTCGCGGATGGCGTTGCTCCGGTCCCACTGCTTGCGCGAATAGAGGCCCTCCCGCGTCAAAATCCGCCGCACGGCGTCGCAGTTCCAAGATTTCCTGGGTGGCGGTCGCCCCTCTGTGGTCAGCAGGTTGGAGATGGTCAAGATCCCCTTGCCCTGCGCGTGCAGTTCCTTGATGCGCGCAATCGTAGCCATCTTGGCCGGGTTCTCGACGACTATTCGGCGGCCCTTGGCATCGAGCTTAGCGGAATATTCCTTGCCGTATTGCAGAGCACCGCACGCCACGCCCTGGGCTTTGAGGGCACGCATGGCATGGAGGGTCCGCTCGCTGGTCTGCGAGACTTCGCCTTGCGCCAGCACGGCGAGATGCGGCAGAGCGACACCGCCATCAGCATCGCATCGGCCTGTACGACGCGCGCGCGGGCCGCTTACAGTCCGGGCCTTCCTAATTCTTTTCCCGTCCACTCGTCCTGGTAGCTGTCGAGCAGGTTGAGTCCGAAGTGCTGACAGTAATGGATGATGCGATCCTCCTGCACATCCAAGCTGATTCCTGCGCTGGCTTATTCATCGCATCTTGCCCCCTCCGAATGAGAGCTACCGATAAGCCGCGCTTTCGGATCAATGTGTAGGCGTCTGGAAGGCTTGTGCGCACGCTTCAGTACTGCTCGCATCCTTGCGTGTCATGACAAAGATCTCGGGACCGTCGCGTACATGGCGCCGGAGCAGGTCTCCGGTGAGGATG
>CALFML010000262.1 GCA_937879845.1 uncultured Myxococcales bacterium | reverse complement strand
CCGAGCCGGCGCCGCCGCTGCCGCCCTTGCCGCCCGCGCCGCCCGCGCCGCCGCCTGCCGCGTCATCGGCGCCGGCACCGGGCTGACCGCCGGCGCCGCCGTTGCTTCCCGCGCTGCCGTTGCCACCCTGCCCACCGTCGCCGCCCTTGCCGGTGGTCAGGCTCGTGCCGACAATGATCAGGGAGCTCATATAGGAGTAGATGCCGACCGAGGCGCCGCCGCCGCCTCCGCCGCCGCCCAGGTTGCCGCCGCACCCGGCGCCGCCTCCGCCGCCGCCTCCGCCTCCGACATCCGGGTTGCAGAACAAGTTGCTCACCCCGCCGCCGCCGGCCCCGCCGCCGCCGCCCGCGCTCGCGGCCGTGCCGGCCGTGCCGCTGCCGCCCGATGCCGGCACGAAGCCGGTAGCCATCCCCGCCCCCGCCACAGCGGCTTGTGCGCCGACAAGTCCGGTTACACCTGGTGCGCCGTCAAGACCTTTCCCACCGGCAGTCGCACCGGAGAAACAAATAGGCGATGCCAATCCGCCGAGGCCGGCCGAGCCCGCATTTCCTCCCCCATCGGCCCCGGAGCCGCCGTCCTTGCCTTGCACGCCCGCGCCGCCGATTCCCCCCGGCCGTCCGCAGGCCGACGATCCCGCGGTTCCCGCGTAACCGCCATTGCCGCCGCCGGACACACCATTTACGCCGTTGCCACCGCTGCCGCCGGGAACTGCGTTAGCGCCGCTCGTACCGTTGCCGCCGTTGCCGCCGTTGCCGACGATAATGGTGTCGCCGCGCAGGTGTATCGGGCCGCTGCTGCTCGTAATAAAGAAGCCATAGCTGGAGCCGCCCGTGGCGCCGCCGACCGCTCCGGGGGTTCCGGTTGCGGACTTGATCGTCAACCAGTCTATATGGGTCTCCTTCACGAGGTTGTTCCCCGTGATCGCCGTGGAACCGCCGTTGATGGTGGTCGTGTTGCTCTGGGCGCGGCTCCACTTGTTGGCGGCGTCATAGCCGCCGTAAAGGCCGACGCCGTCTAGGAGCGTCACGGACTCGTTGTAGGTGCCCATGGAAATATAGACGCCGTGCTTCATTTGCAGCTGGGCGAGCTCCAGGGCGTGCTTGATGGTCTGCACCGGGCTCGCCATCGTGCCGAGGTTGGTATCATTGCCGGTGGGGGCGACGAAGATGGCCTGGGCGATGTCGCCGTCGATGCCATCGCAGTTGATATCAAGATTCATATCATCGGGAAAATCTTCATTGGGACTCTTGATGCAGCTGAGGTCGGGCGAGTTGCCGCCGCCGTCTCCCCCATCTCCGGACATACCGGCATCACCGGCGCCGCCGCCATCGCCGCTTCCGCTTCCGCCATCGCCGCCGCTTCCGCTTCCGCCATCACCGCCGCCGCCGCCATCACCGCCGCCGCCGCCGCCGCTGTCCATCGTGACGCCGGCATCCGCACTGGAGTTACCGCTGCCATCGGTGCTGCCACCGCCGCAGCCATACCAGAGAGCCGCGCCAAGAATACCGCTGCAGAGTCCGAGATAGCTGATCCTCCGTACGGCACGCCCCGACATGTTGCTGGAATGTGAGATCCGCATGAGCCTCCCGAATACAATGGATTGCAGAATTTGCGCTCTGAGGTGCCAGGCACTATAGCTTTTATCAGCTGCCCCTCTGCGGCAAACGGAAAGGGCTGCGACAGCCCATTCCCCAGTCCTTCCAAGAGCATCTGCCGGCCGCCGGTTTTGGGCTTGGGCCTTGCAACCCACCGATTCCCCCACCTGCCGGGCACACGGCCCGGTACGTCGGTGTACACCTGGGAGACCGAGTTTCCGCTAAGAGCTGGCGCGTCCGCCCGCCATGATTCATTCACTGGGAGTTCGTGCGGCCGGCAGCGCGGCGCATCTGGATTTATCGCTGCCGCGGTCTGCATCCGGCCCGCGGGTTGGCGAAGGACGATACGGCCGCTATGATGGCGGCGATGAACTCCGGGCCGTTGAAACTCTTCCCAGCGCACTGTGTCGCCGCGGCGGCGCTCCTCTGCGGGGTGCTGCTTTCCGCCTGCGGCCCGCCCATCGCCCGCTTCGAGCTGGCGAGCGCGCGCGCGCAAAACGATCTCTTTGCCATCGAGCTGAAGGCCAATGCGCGGGTCATCGACGGCATCCCGCTTCACGAAGTCAGCTTCAACTCTCTTGGCTGGGACGACGGACGCGCCCGCCCGATCCGAATCCAGGCGGTGGTCGCGGTGCCCCCGGGAACCTATCCGCCGCACAGCAAACCGGCGCTGGTCTTTGCGCACGGGCTGGGAGACAAGGCGGACCCGCAAGCCGCGGCCGACCTGTGCCGCAACCTGGATGTGGTGACGCTGGCGCTCTCGGGTCCGGGCCTCGGCGGCTCGGAAGGGAGGCCGCTTACGCCGCAAGATTCGCGGGCCCTTTTTGCCGGTGCGAAAGACGAACGCAAAAACTGGCTCTATGTCTATGTCTACGCCATTTTGCGCTCCATTACTTATCTGCAGACGCGCCCGGAAGTGGATGCGCAGGCGATTGCCGTCACCGGGTTCAGCCTCGGCGGGGTTGCGACCTTCATCGCCAATGGGGTGGATGACCGCATCCGCGGCGCGCTGCCGGTCGCGGCCTCCGGCGGACTCCGGGCAGCGGCGCTCCAGGACACTTGGCTGCACAAGCTCGTGTTGTCGGTGCCGGGCCAGAAGCTGGAGGACGAAGGTCCGGCGGCGCTGTTCCGCCTCTTCGATCCGCTGAACTACGCGGGGCGGCAGCGCGGCGCGTTGTACATGCTGATAGGCGCCCAGGATGAGTACTTTCCTCTCGCCGAGGCCGTTCGCACCTACGCCGCCGTGCGCGCCCCGGCCAAGAACCTGACCCTGGTTCCGGACTACGATCACGGCTGGTACTTCGGCGGCGGCTGCCCCGCGCGCTGCATGCCGGGCGGACCGCGGCCGCCAAGCTGTCCCCCGGCGCCGCTGTGTCCGACGAGCTGCCCGCCGGGCTCTTCGCCGCCCTACTGCGGACCGCAGAACAGCTACAACCGCCACGCCGACTTCAACGTCCGCTGGTCGCAGCTGTTGCGGACGATGATCGCCCGCCACGTCGCCCGCTGGCCCCGTCCGCTGCCGCCGGCGCCGACGCCGCCCAAGGTCGTGCTGGACGCAGGCGGAATCCAGGTTCGCACCGCAGAAAAGGTAGGCAAGGTGCGGCTGGCGATAAGCTACGACTGCGGTTTCACCTATAACCAGATCCTGCTCGCGGCGGCGGCGGATGGGACCTACCGCTACGCGCAGAAGATCCCCGCCGACGCCATCTTCTTCGCCGAGGTCGAGTCCACCGAAGGGGCCATCGCCACCTCCATTCCGGAGTGGCCGCTGACCTGCCGCCTGCGCGTGCGCGAGTTCGGCCCGCACCCGCAGCCGATTCCGGATGACATTCCTAAAGAATGATCAATCGCACTTCAGATTCCGCCGCTGCGGCTGGAGGTCTGTGTACACGGCGCACGCGCTGGGTATGTCGGCGCGCGGCGCGTGGGGTTCCAGGTGGTGGGAACGGCCCAACGGACCGATTGAGTGCGACGCAGGGACATGCTACGGACAGCCCATGCGCACAAGTCAAGGATCATCGATGAGGGGCGCCCGTTTAGAGCCGGAGGTTGCGCGATGGCGGCGTTAATTCGCGCCTATCAGCCGGCCGACCAGCAGCCGGTGCGTGAGCTTATCTCTAGCATCCTCGCCGAGTTCGGATTCTCCCTCGCCATCGGCGGCTTGGAGCGCGATCTGAGCGAGCTTGCGACGCGCTACGGCAGCGCCAACGCCGGGTTCTGGGTCGCCGAGTCCGACGGCTCGGTCGTCGGCACGGTGGCGATACGACCCAAGGAGGGCCGGAGGTGCGAGCTCAAGCGGCTGTATCTCAACCCGGCATGGCGCGGCCGGGGCCTGGGCCAAGAGCTATACGGCCACGCCGAGTCCTTCGCCCGCAGCGCCGGCTACGAAGTGATCTGGGTGGAGTCCTCGCGGCGGTTCGGCCGGGCGCATCGACTGTACGATCGCAACGGCTTCCTCCTTATCGAGCAGCTGCAGAACGACTGGGAAGACAACGTGTATGAAAAAACCCTGAGGTGAGCCGCCCGCGCCAAGGCCCCTACACGCAACCGCCGGCGGGCTTCGCGAACCCGGCTTCGGGCTGCTCCCTATCGGGTGCTGCAGCCGCGCCGGGTCCAGCCAAGGTGCGTTACGATATAGGCTTGTTGCAACGACTTGGCTCGCCTGGCTCGGGTGGTGTGTGGCTGCTGCTTGCCCTGCTGGGCTCGGGCGGCTGCACCAAGCCCTCCGCCGGTACGTTAGCGGGCGCGGATGGAGGCCGATCGGTACTCGATGGCGGAGGGAATCCCAAGGCTGATTTGAACGCCGCCGCAGACCGCGATCCCGGCGATCGCGCACGCGCCGCGGCAGAAGCCAACGCCGCGACGATGCCCTTTGCGCTGGTGGCGATCGAGCAAGTCTCGCAGCTGCACAAGCTCTTAGATGGGACCGTGCTGGCGGCAGCCGGCGGCGCGCTGCATGCGCTGGATCGGGAAGGCGGGGTGCATAGTCTGGACAGCGTGTTCTCCGCCACCAGCGATGCTCTCGGAGAACTCGGGAGCGTGGGCGGCACTTGGCCGGGCAGCTTGTTTGTCGAGACCTTCCGCCTGGGCCCGGGCGATGGCATTGCGACTAGCTTCGTGCTTCAAAGCGACGGGGGACGGGCGGTGGTGCGGCGGCGCGTGAGCGGGTCGTACTGGCTCCCGCCGCAGCCCTGGAAGGGGCAGGCCTGGCTCCTATTGCGCGCGGACGGACACTCCACGGCATTTGGCAGCCCGCTCGATCGCGCGGCCCGGATCGAGACGTCGCGGCCGATCAAAGAGCCGGTCCCGCGGCTGCCCAAAGACGCGCTGGTCGATGACGCGGTCGCCGCCTATCCGAGCGGCGCCGTCTTCATTCTGGGCGGACGCCGCGCGCGGCCGGTCATCGAAGCCGACGCCTCCGAGTACGAGCAGGAACACCGCTACATGTTAGACGGCGCCATCGTCTGGCAAAACCGCGGCGCGGCGATCGAGCTCAAACCGGTCCAGCTGCCGGGCACGAGCCCCCGCGACCGCCTGCGCAACGGCCGCCTCAGCCGCGGCCAGAGCGAGTATGAGACCCTTGCCTACGGCATCTTGGAGCGCTGGCGCGATCGGCAAAATACCGATGAACCATATCTGGCCCGCTTCGGCCCGTCGGGATGGCAGCGCGTGGCGATCGACACGCCGCTATTGCGGATCGACGCGGGCAGCGATGGCGCCACCTGGGCCGTCGGCGGCAGTGATGGGTACGCGAGCACGGATGAGAGCTTCCTCGTGCGCCTCACCTTGACTGCGGATGGCAAGGTGACGCTGGCGCGGGAACCGCTGGCGCCGCGGCCGGCGTGGAGCACGCTCGGCGACCCTGCCGTAACCGGGCTGGGCGACTGCCGCAAGCTTCGCCCGCGCGAGCTCGCCGTAGTCAGTCAGACCGACCGCTGGCTCACCGCGGAGTGCCTGCACGGGCGCGACTATCCGCCGATGGTGCTCCTTCACACCCAAGCGCAAAAGCCGCTAATCGAGTTCAAGACCTTCGAGCGCACGCCGCCCAAAGCGCGGTAGCAAGACGCGGCCGCGGTGCGGCGGCGTTCCGTGCAGTCGATTGGATGGAGCTCACTCGACCACGAACTCGAAGTTCTGGACGAAGCAGACCGGAATCAGCTGCTCCTTGTAGGTCCAGCTCTGAAGAGTCTTTATGATCTCCTCATCGCCGCCGGGGATGCTGGCCGTGGTGGTCACGCTGCTTATGTGGCCGCTCTTGTCGATGCACATCAGATAGGAGCCGGTCAGCGTCTGGCCGCGGTGCTGCTGCTTGACCGCGGCCGGCAGATGCGGATCGGCGCCGGAGAGCTGCTGCTTGCGAATCAGGAACTGCGGAACCTTGCGTGGCGGCGGTGGCGGCGGCGGCGGCGGCAGGGGCGGCGGCGGCTCGGGCCTCTCGCTGATTCCGGGCGGGCCGACGATTGGCACGGCCGGCCCTTGGGGACCTGGATCGGTCTCCTCCGTTTGACTCTCCGCGGGCGCGGCGACAGGCGGACGCAAAAGGCTTGGCTGCACGAGCGGCGCGGCGCGCGACGGCTTGCGCGGCGTCTGCGGCCGAATCGGCGGATCGCGGCGACTTGGCACTAAAACCGGCGGCGGAATGAACACCGGCCGGACAAGCAGCGCATAAAGCGGCGGCGCTTCGACCTCATCGACATGCCACAGCGATGCAATCATGAAGCCGGCGATGGCGCAGCACTCCGCCAGACCCGCCGCCACGAGCGCCGCGACGAGCAGGGGCCGCCGGCGTCGCTTGTCCTGTACAAATCGATCGAACATGGCCAAGAGATCTCCTTCCACGCGGCAGGTCGGTCGCCGCGATGTAGAGATCTTGCAAGCCGCGCCTCGCCGCCGAATCGGCAGGCAGGGCGGAAACGCCGGCCCGATCCGCGGATGCGCGCATCCGCCATTTGGCCGATGGGACCTTTGCCTACAGTGAAAGGAGGCCGCGCTGCATGGCCACGGTCACCGCCGCGGTGCGGTCGGTCACTCCGAGCTTGCCGAAGATGTGCTCCAGGTGGGTCTTCACCGTGGTCTCGCTGATGTGCAGCTCCGCGGCGATTTGCTTGTTGCTGCGGCCGCGCGCGACCCAGCCAAGGACCGTGCGCTCGCGGGCGGTGAGCGGCTCGGGCTCGGTGGCGCGCACGCCCACCCGCCGCATCAGGCGCGCGGCGACCGCCGGGGCGAGCAGCGACTCCCCGCGCGCCGTGGCGGCGATGGCGCGAAACAGCTCCTCACGCGGGGAGTCTTTGAGCAGGTAGCCGGTCGCGCCGGCGCGGACCGCCCGATCGATATCGCGGTCGCTGTCATACGTGGTCAGGATCAGCACCCGCGTCTGCGCCCGCTCGGCGCAGATCTTCTCTGTGGCCGCGACCCCGTCCATACCCGGCATCCGCAGATCCATGAGCACGACATCGGGCTGCAGCTCACGGCACCGCTGCACCGCTTGCTCGCCATCGCAAGCTTCGCCCACGACCTGGACTTCGGCGTGCGCCGCGAGCATGCCCTGCAGGCCGGCGCGCACCACCGGATGATCATCGGCGATAAGGACGCGGATGGGGTTCATCGCAGCCCCACCTCGCCGTGGATCGGCAGCCATAGCGAGACCTGCGCCCCGCCCTGCGGCCCGCGGCCGAACGTAAGCTCGCCGGCCAGCTGCGCCACCCGCTCGCGCATCGCGACAAGCCCGTAGCTGCCCGGGTTCACCGGCGCGGGCGGTGACCCCGCAGGAAAGCCGACGCCATCATCGGCCACCGTCAAACAGATCC
Organism: uncultured Myxococcales bacterium; assembly: GCA_937879845.1. Taxonomy (GTDB): domain Bacteria; phylum Myxococcota_A; class Polyangia; order Palsa-1104; family JAEUJZ01; genus CALFML01. The sequence continues at coordinate 994 of CALFML010000262.1, read as the reverse complement.
GATCTTCGCTGCGCTGCAGCGACACCTGCACGCTCTTAGCCTGCGCGTGCTTCTGCACATTGACCAGGGCTTCCTGTACGGCGCGCAGCACCGTGACCTCCACCTCCGGGTGCAGCCGCCCGAGCGCACCGATGAGCGCCGTCGCCTTGCGCGGGGCGGCGAACTGCTCTTCGTTCCACTGCTCGACCACCGCGCGCACGACCTGGGCCAGGGGGGCCTTCTCTAGGAGCCCCGGCCGCAGCGCGGACAGGAGGCGTCGGACTTCTTGCAGGCTGGCGCGCGCGGAGGCCCGCGCTTGGTCTATGTGCCGCAGCACGATATCGCCCTGCGTCGTCCCGGCCGCCCCTGCCGCCAGGCCCTGCTCCGCCGCTTCCAAATGCAGCACGATGCCGGTGAAGCTTTGCGCCAGCGTGTCGTGCAGATCGCGGGCGAGCCGCTGCCGCTCCATGAGGACGCCGGCCCGCCGCTCCTCCTCCGCCAGGTCGCGCCGCGTCGAATCAAGGAGCTCAATCAGGCGCTCACGTTTCTGACTTTCCTGCACGAGGGCGTCGGTGTATAGCGCCCGCGTCACGCCGAACACCACCCACAGGGCGCAGACCGTCAGCATGAAGTGATTGGCCGGCAGCGCCCAGTGCAAAAGCAGCCCGCCGATCCAGAACACCCCGAGCAGCCCGAGCAGGGTGAGCGGCAGCGCCCAGCGGAAAAACCGCGCCCAGTCGGTCCGCGCCGCCAGCGCAGCCGGCTCCGTCAAAGTGAGCGAACCCTCCGTCGGCATGCTGTGATCCTACTACAAGACCGGCCCGGCGCTCGCCGCGGCGGCGGTTTTCATGGGCCGAGCTGGTGTTAGAAGCCTGTAGGGGCCCGGCCGCTCATGATAGATTGCGTGGTGATGTGCTCAACGACTGATTCTGGCGCACGGGCGCGTAAACCGGCGGTCAGGCTGCGGCGGCTCGCTGCGCTGACGATGCTCGCCGCAGGCGTCGGTGCATGGGGT
>CALFML010000261.1 GCA_937879845.1 uncultured Myxococcales bacterium | reverse complement strand
CCAAACGGCGGACCGGTCGGGGCGATGACGACGTAGCCGTTCTGGTTGCCGAGCGCGCGGAGGTTGGTGTGGCCGTCCATATAGAGCCCGGTTCCGGTGTCGCCGTGCAGCTGCAGGATCAGACCGCAGCCGGGGGCGAGGCAGGCGGCGGGAATGCTCGCATCGACCCGCAGGCCGTCGCAGGTGTAGACGTGATCGCCGGCGGTTACGCTGTCGATGCAGCCGCTGGGAGTCGGCGGCGGCGGCGGTGGGACGAGATCCGCTCCGGCATCGACCGGCGCTGATTCCGCGTCCGCCGGCGCCGCGGTCTGACCGGAGGAACAGCCCACCGTACCCATCGCCAAAGCCAGGCCCAGAGTCAGAGCCCGTAGTCCGTTTACTTCGCGCATCCTCCGAGCATACCAGGGATGCGCAGGCGCTGGCTACCGCGTCGCAGGAAAGGGGCGGGCGGCGCGGATTATTCCTGTCCTTGCAGCTGACTTAGCAGGAAGGCGTAGTCGAACGCGGTGTCGCGCAGGCGCTCATAACGGCCGGACTTGCCGCCGTGCCCCGCCGGATCGAGGTTGATGCGGAACAGCAGCGGGTTTTTGTCGGTCTTATTGGCGCGCAGCTTCGCCACCCACTTGGCGGGCTCCCAGTACATGACCTGGCTGTCGTTCAAGGACGATACGATCAGCATGGTCGGGTAGGCCTGCCGAACGACGTTGTCGTATGGGCTGTAGCTTTTCATGTAGAGATAGTCGGCCTTGGTCTTCGGGTTGCCCCATTCTTCGAATTCGCCGACGGTAAGCGGGATCGTCTCATCGAGCATCGTGCTTATCACATCGACAAACGGAACATACGCCAGGATCGCCTTGAACAGATCCGGCCGCATATTCGCCACCGCCCCCATGAGCAGCCCTCCGGCCGAGCCGCCGTGCGCCGCGAGACGGCCTTTGGACGTGTACTTTTGCTGAATCAGAAACTCTGCGGCAGCGATGAAGTCGGTGAAGGTATTTTTCTTGTTCGAGAGCCGGCCCGCGTCGTGCCACTTTTTGCCAAGCTCGCCGCTGCCGCGGATGTGGGCGGTGGCGATGACGAAGCCGCGATCGACCAGGCTGAACGCGCTGCGGTCAAACAGGAGCGGATTGGAGATCCCATAGGATCCATACCCATCGAGCAAAAGCGGCCGGCTGCCGTCGCGCTGGAAGCCCGCGGAATAAAGCAGGCTCACCGGAATCTGCGTACCGTCTTTGGCGACGGCGACCGCGCGCTCGGTGCGGTAGCGGCTCGGATCATAGTTGGGGGTTGGCGCGCGCCGGACAAGCGATGAGTCCCGCTGCCGCATGCGGCAGTCGAACGTCGAGCGCGGCGTGATCGGCGATTGATATTGGTAGCGGTACACATCGGTGTCAAAGACCGCGTTTTCGGCCGGAAACACCGCGTACACCGGTTCGGGGAACGTGACGCGGCCGGACTCACCGGTGCGGAGATCGGTGATCCGCAGCTGCTGCCGTCCTCCCTCGCGTTCACGGACCACCATGAACTGCGCGAAGAGATCGATCCCCTCCCGCATGATCATGTCGGCGTGCGGGATGAGCTCCTTCCAGTTCGCCGGCTGCGGTGCGGAAACCGGGGCCGTGACCACGCGGTTATTCCGTCCGGTGTCGTTTACCAGGATGTAAAATTGATCGCCGCGGTGCTCGAGCTCGTAGAGTCGCTCGGGGGCGCGCTCGGCAACTACCCGAAAGGAATCATTAGGCCGGTCGCTGCGCAGCACGCGCACCTCGGACTGGGTCAGGCTGAGGCTGGTCAGGACGAGCCACTTGCGGCTGCGGGTGCGTGAGATCCCAAGGTTGAAGCGCTCGTCGGCCTCTTGGTACACCAGCACGTCTTTTTCCGCGGCGCTGCCGAGCGTATGACGGTAAAGCCGGTAGGGCCGCTTGGCGGCGTCGTCGCGCACATAGAACAACGTCTTGCCGTCGGCGCTAAAGGCGTGCGAGGTGACGTTGGCGATGCGCTCGCTCCGCAGCGCGCCGGTGCGCAGGTCTTTCACCTGCAGAGTGAACTCATGAAACCCCGTCACATCGGTCGAGTAGGCCAGCTGCTGCTCATCATCGCTTACCACGGCGTCGCCAAGGGCGATGAACTTCTCCGCCGCACCAAGTACGTTGAGATCGAGCAGGACCTCCTCCTTGGCCGGTGCGGCGATCGCGCGGCGGCACAGGATCGGGTGCTGCTTTCCTTTCTCAAAGCGGGTCCAGTAAAGATGCGTGCCTTCCCGGTACGGCGGAGTGGTGTCATCCTCCGCCAGGCGGGAGACCATCTCTTTGTAGAGCTGCTCCTGCAGCGCCGCCGTCGGCTTCATGTACGCCTCGGCGTAGTCGCGCTCACTGCGCAGATAGGCATCGACCTGCGGCGTTCCTTTTTCGCGCAGCCAGAAGTAATCGTCGCGCAGGGTCTCCCCATGAACGGTGAAGGTGTGCGGGCGGATCGGCGCCACCGGTGCGGCGCCGCGATCGCGCTCCGCGACCTGGGCCTGAGACGGTGGCGCAAACAGTAGGCAGAAAAAGAGCAGAGCAAGGTTGCGCATGCCCCGCAGCTTAACAGCAACGTCCGTTGTTTCCGCCGTCGTTCCGGATCATTGCTCCAGGGCGTTCATTCGACGGCTCTCATGAGTCAGATCCATCCATCGAGAACCCGCCCCGCCATCGCCGCGCATCGGCAGGGTTTTCCGCCGCCGCGACAGTCCGCGGAAAAGCCGAGGGCGAAAAGTCCTACTTTGGCGCGGCGGCCGGGGTCGGGCTCTTGGGGTTTTGCAGGAGCAGCTTGAACGGCACGGTGACCACGGCCAGACCGCCCCGACTTTGGGGAAACTCCCAGCGGTGGACCGCGGCGGCGAAGCACTGCTCCACCGGAGAGCCCTGGAGGGTCGAGGACAGCACCTTGCTGACCAGGATCTGGCCGCTCATTTGAACCACGAACTGGAGCGTGACCAGACCTTGCAGCGCGCTATTGCGGGTCAGCTCGCGCTCGTAACAGAACTTCAGTTCGCTGCGGTGACGGCGGATGATGCGCAGAATGAGATCACTGCTGCGCGGACCGCGGATGACCACGGAGCCGGGAATCACATCGGCGCCGGGTCCCGCTGCTCCAGCTTTGGCGCCAGCGGCCTTCGCCGTTCCCTTGTTCATCAAGGCGCCAAGCCCGATACTGCCTTGGCCGCCGCCGCCGCCGCCGCGACCGCTGCCCACCAGGCCGAAGCCGCCAGCTCCATACGCATCGCCCACCTCCGTGCCGACAAGTCCGCCCAAGGCGCTTTCAGCATCGCCGCCGAGCGCGGACGAGCTGCCGAAAATCGTCGACAACGCCGCCGGTGAATGAGTCACACCCAGGACCCCGGAGCGGAGCGCCGCGCCGCCCGCCGCCGCGGCGCTGAGCGGGGGCTGGACGCCGGCCGGCATGACAGAGGGCTGCTGCACCGTGGCCCCGCCCCGACCCGCAGCGCGGACGACGCTATCGACGGCGACAAAGGACGTGTAGGAAGTCATCAAGTGGTACTGCAGACCGAGCGCGGTGATTTCTTTTTTCTCTGCGTCCTCCCTCGCCCCTTGCCCGTCCGACAGCCGCGCGATGCGCTCCCGCGCCCAGAGGACCCCGAGCATCCCTTGCTGTGGACAGCGCGCCGCGGTGGCCATATCGAGCGACTGCTCGAAGGCTCCCGCGGCCGTGCGTCCTTGCACGATGATCTTGCCGCGCGCTTCCCCGCGGTACTTGCCTTGCAGCACGATCGGCCGTTCCGCGAACAAGTCCGGCAGCGCGGGCGGCTCCAGGATCTCGTCCGTGCCGGGGTACGACTCGGGGTACCAGCCCCGCGCGACGGCGCGATGCTCGGCTTGTCATGGTCCAACACGATGCTGCACTCCGCCCGCCATCACAACTTTGCGGAATGCTTCTTCCGACGCCCATTGTGCAAGCTGATTCATGATGCCAGTCAGGCTTTCGGCCACCGCCGATTCGACCTCATCGCCACAACTTCCAAACCAACAGGCCTCCCAGCCCTTACCCTGAAATTGGCGAGCATACAACTCCCGACCGTCGAGATCCTTGACGGATACGGTGACGACGGTGCGGCCGGTCTTCAGCGGGACCACCAAGCTGGTCGCCAACCTGACCCGCCAGGACGGCCGCTTCCTGCCCGGCGATGTGCTGGAGTACACCATCGCCGCGCAGAATAACGGCAACGATACAGGCAACCGCGTAACGGTCACCGATGTCCTGCCGGCCAACGTGACGTTTGTCTCTGGCTCGATCAATGTCCTTACCGGCGCCAACATGGGGGCCAAGACCAACCAGGCGGGCGATGATCAGGGAGAGTATGACGCGGCGACGCGCACCGTCACGGTCCGGCTGGGCACCGGCGCCAACGCGACCACCGGCGGCACGCTGGCGATGGGGGCGTCCACGAGCTTCCGCTTCCAGGTGACGATCAATAGCGGCGCCACCGGCACGGTGAGTAACCAAGCGGTGATCAGCGCGCTCGGGGAGACCGCGGGGAACCAGGGCTCGACGACGCCCGTGACGTGGCCGACCGGCAACGGGCAGCAGCCCGGTCAGCCGACGGTGATTACGATTACGACCTGCGCCAATAACTCCGACTGCACGGCGCAGGCGCCGTTCTGCGATACCACCGCGACGCCGCCGCAGTGCATCTGCCGCAACAACGCCGACTGCCCCGGCACCCGGCTGTGCAACCCCCTGACCATGCAGTGCGTCGAGTGTCTGCCGCTGGTGACGACCAACTGCAACCCCGACACGGTCGGCGGCGGGGTGTCGATCGCGAACACCTCGTCGCGGCTGTGCGCGCGATCGAAGCGATAGGTCGCGTCGGTCTCCCAGGTCTTGGCCCACTTGTCCTCGAGCCCGTCGAGGCTCGGCTTGTCGGGAACACGGCTCATGCGGGGGCGAAGCTACCTTGTGTCGGCCCGCCGCGGCCACTGCCCCGTGGTGTCGTGGGCTTTTTGGGCCCGTCCGCCGCTACCAGCCGACCACCGGCGGCAGCAGATGCCGCGCGAAGTCGAGCGACGGCAGGTCGCGGTAGATCCCGGGCAACGCCGCCGCGCGTTCGTCGGCGCCGAGCTCGACAGCGGCCCGGCGCCGTTCACCGACCGCGATCGCTCGGCGTTCCTGCAGACGCTCGAGTTGTTCTTTCGGGCTCACATGCAAATAAAATTTGAGTATAACAGTGCCATTTTCCTGGATGAGTTTCTCGAAAGCATTTATATGGTCGTAACGGCGTTCAATGGTGTCATCATCAACCCATTTATGCACTTTTTGAATCACAACATCCTCATAATGAGAGCGATTGAAAATCTGAATCATCCCTTTAGCAGGCATATTCCGATGTATACGCCATAAAAAATCATGGCTCATTTCTTCTTCCGTTGGCTTTTTAAATCCCTGAACATGACAGCCCATTGGATTTACACCGGAAAATACTTCCTTAATTACCCCATCTTTCCCACTGGCATCCATACCTTGCAAAACAACCAGCAAACTGAATTTCTGCTGTGCAAACAGTACGTTTTGCAATTCACTTAATGTGTTAATGTATTTTTTTGTTGCTTTTTCACAATCATCCTTGTCTATACTTTTAGCCGGAAGGGTATCGATATCTGAAAGTTTAATATGCTGCATACGATAAAATTATTTCTGCAAAAGTAATGAAACGCCCGGCCTTTTGGAGCAGTAACAAACAATTGCACA
>CALFML010000260.1 GCA_937879845.1 uncultured Myxococcales bacterium | reverse complement strand
TCAAGCCCCATAAGGAATCTACTGAGGGAAATGTGCGTCAATCGATCCGCGGCGGTTCGAAGTTCCGGCAGAGAATCCCGCCCGGCTCGCCGGAATTCGTTGCTGCCGGCGGCTATAAAGATCCGCGAATTCTTCCTCAAAGGATATAAGTCGTGGCATACTCAGCGACGAAGGTAGCCAAGTGCGCAGACCGGAGCGGCTGTGATAATTGGAACAAGGTAACCGTCTGCGCAGCAAGCGCGCACCAGAAGATCACCTAAGGGCCCTTGAGTGATCCGAATTGAAGGCCTCAACTTCTCGATAGAGGAGCTCGATAGCGGCACTGCGGTCGTTCGGGTGTGGCGCCGGCCTGATCTGTCTCGCGACGAGGGAGCGCGCTGCGCGCAGCTCATCGCCGACCACATGGAACGGCTGGCCGGCAAGGCCCGCGCCTGCGTCTTTGATCTGACCCGGGCAACGACTTCTTGGGGCCCCGCAACCCACCTGGCGGTGAGGAAAATGATCGCGGTTTGGGAAGCGGCGGCCAAGCCGATCTACGTCGTACCTGCCAGAGACGCGATTCAGCGGCTCCTGCTGCGCGAGATTCAGCGCGAGGTAGCGCCGCATCGGGGGCACTTGGTTGAGAGCCAAGAGGCCGCGCTAGCGGCACTGGCCGCCGAGGATGCCAAGGCAACCGCCAGACCTCGCTAGACCGCGATGGACCGCGTCCGCGGCGGTGCCAAGGGCCGGCCGAGCGCGGCCCTAGGGTGCAATCGAAGGCGCGGGAATACCGGCCGCCCGGCGGCTGTTCCATCCCTATGAACCGAACCGCGCGCCTGCGTAACCTGGCCTCTTTTGCCCTCTGGATCTTTGCCGCGCTGACCTTCCGCTCGGTCGTCGCGTCGGCCTACGTCATCCCCTCGGGCTCGATGATTCCGACGCTGCAGGTCGGAGATCGCATCCTGGTCGAGAAGCTGTCGCTGGGCCTCAACGTGCCGCTGCCGCTTTTCGAAGCCAAGCTCGGGGCGCAGAGCCCGGACCGCGGCGACGTCGTGGTCTTCGCGCAACCGGTGACGGACAAGGTTCTGATCAAGCGCGTGGTCGCGGTGGCCGGCGATCGGGTCGAGCTGGCGGCGGGACAGCTGCAGATAAACGGCGCGGAACAGACGCACACGGCGCTCGGTCCGGTCCACGAGCAGGATTATGACGAAGCCAACGGCCGCTTTTACGAGCAGAGCTATAAGGCGTGGGCGGATTCCCTGGGCCCCAGGAGGTTCACGACCCTGTCCATGCGCGCGGGCGGCAACTATGGGCCGGTGACGGTTCCCCCCGGCCACGTGTTCGTTCTGGGTGACAACCGCGACAACTCTTCAGACTCGCGCTACTGGGGCTTCGTCCCGATCGAGCGCATCCACGGCCGGGCCCGCCGCGTCATCTGGTCCACCGGTCCCGCCGGTCTCCGCTGGTCGCGCTTCTTCCAACGCATCAATTAGAGCCTCTTGCAGGTCAGACACAACGTAGCGAGCGGCCCGAGTTCGTGTCCGGGCGCGTGGAGCCCATGACCACGACCCATACAAGACGAACCAAGTCACTGTTCGCGGTCGCCATTTTCGCGCTCGTCGCCGCGCTGATCCATTTTGCCATCGTCGCGTGGCAGCGTACGCGGCTCAAAACGGCTGGTCCGGTGCGCGTGACCGCGCAGCCGCAACAGATATGGATCGAGGCGGGGAATGCCGCTCAGTCCTTGAACTTCGATTTCCTGGTGGCGAATAAGGGCAATACGCCGCTCGCCATCGACCGCATCGAGGTGATAGCTTACGACGCGGCGGACAAGCCGGTGCTGCGCCGCTTCATCGATAGCAATGGCTTCGCTCCGAGCATCGACACGGTTCCGGGACGCACGATCGCCGCCGGGGCGCAGGTTCTCGTGTTCAATCCCTTCCACACCTTCGGCCCGGACATCGAGCTGCATCGGCTCACCTACAAGTTCAGCCTCAGCATTCCCCAAGAGGAACCCGAAGCCAGCGCCACCGTCACCGTGGAGCCGCGCGTCTACCGCAGCAAGACGGCGCTGTCGCTGCCGGTGCGGGGCAAGATGCTGATCCATGACGGGCATGATTTTTACGCCCATCACCGCCGGCTCAATACCGAGCATCCGGTCGCCAAGGAGCTTGGACTGGGTCAAAACTTCATGCGCTACAGCCTTGATATCAATCCCACCGATGAACAGTTCGAGCCGTTTGCGAACACCGGGGCGAAAAACCAAGACTGGTACGCATGGGGGAAGGAATTGTATGCGACCGGAGACGGCATCGTGCTCGGCGCCGTCGCCGCCGAGCCGGACAACATCATCGGCGGAGAAAACTTTTTCAAGAGCGAAGACATTAAAGCTTCGCCGATGAAGTTTTATGGGAACTATGTCCTTATCGACCATGGCAATGGCGAATACAGTCTGCTCGGGCATGTACAAAAAGGCAGCCTGTTCGTGAAGGTTGGCGACCGGGTCACGCGGGGTCAAAAGGTCGCGAAGATCGGCAGCTCCGGCAGCTCGAACAATCCCCATGTGCACTACGAGCTGCGCACCGGCACGGAGCTCAAAGCCGAGGGCCTGCCGGCCACCTTTCAGGGATTCCTCCGGCATCTTGGCGCCAAGGTCGTTGCCGTGGAGGCGGGTTCGGTCGACACCGGTGATATGCTGGAGTCGCGCTGACCCCCAGCGCACAGGATGTAAGGACTCTCCAACAGCCTTTTTCGCGGATCGCTCCGGCGCTATAATCAGCCCAAGCCATTCAGGCTAGCGCGCGGGGACAAATAAGCCACGCCGACTTATCTCAGAATCCGGCGGGAAAGCGATTCCACGCCGGTGCCGAGGAATCGGCACGGAGGGGACGCGAAGCTCGCGGCGGCGATTTCGCCATTATTTATCTACTGCGGCGAAAGATCGGCTCGCGCTCGGCATCTAAGTACGAGGAGGGAGGGGGGCGTGTGACGAAGAGCACAAGTTATGGGGGCAGGGCTTGGACCATGAGCAACCCGATCCGGATCTTGATTGCCGAGCCACAATCCCTGGTCTGCCAAGGACTGCGGGGAATCGTGAATCAGGTGCCCGGTTACTCGATCGTGGGCGAGACCGGCGATGGCGCGGCGGTGGTCGAGCTGGCGGCGCGGCTTGAGCCGGAGCTGATCTTCCTCGCGCTGGGCTTCCCCGGACGCAGCGGCCTGGAGCTCCTTATCGCTCTGCGACACAAAAAGCGCCGCGTCATCATGCTGGCCGATGGCGACGACGATAGGACCCTGCGGCAGGCGTTCAGCCGCGGCGCCGCCGGGTATCTGCTCCGCTCGGTGACGGCAGCGGAGCTGCGCCTGGCGATCCGCACCGTCCTGCACGGCTATCGCTATCTGAGCGTGGAGCTGTCCGACCGTATCATCGGCGAGTACGCCGGCAGCCCGGTCCCCCCGCCGGCATTGGCCGCACCCTCGGCGCATGATGAGATTCCCCTGACCCAACGCCAGTGCGAGGTGTTGCGGCTCCTGGCCTCCGGCCACGACAATCACCAGATCGGCAGCAGGCTGGGCATCAGCCCCCGCACTGTCGAGGGTCACCGCTCCGGCATCATGCAAAAATTGGGACTTACCACACCGTATGCGACGGTTCGTTATGCTCTGCAGCGGAGGTTGATCTCGCTCGATGAATGAGCAGTGAAGAAGCTCTGCGCCGGCGGCGGTCCGCTTTACAGCGGCAGCTCGCGCTCGGTTTCGGCCAGGGTGTAGCGGGCCATGGCGAGATTTGAACGCGAGCGATCAAGCACCAAGTAGTAGAACAAGCTCGGCCGCGAACGTACGGGACGGATCAGATGATACTGCTTGCCAAGGCTGATCAAGATATCTTCGATGTCGTCGCGTAGATTGAGCGCCTTGACTGCCTTGCGCTTGCTGCGTACGACCTCGGTATTGGCGGCGGCGGCGACCTCCAAGTTGATGCTGCTGCCACCGCCAAGAAATCCTATGCACATCCCGCTATCGCTATCTGAAAGCGCGGCGCCGACAAACCCCTCAATACCCTCCAGCTTGGAAAGATTCTCTTTGATGTTGTTCGATGTAAGTGCCATATCGCCGTTCTCCTCTCCCTCATACCCTGCAAGCACGTTGCTGCGTTGCGCATCAGCCGCATCGATAATCTCGATCTCTTCCTCCATGAACTCCATGAGTTCGACGTGCGCTTGCTCCTCGTCCTCGCCCCAAATGCTTGGCGAAGCTGGCGGCAGTGGTGTCTCAGAGCTCAAAGACCGATCCTCCGTACGCGCCGAAATAACATGAAAATAGGAATTTGCGTGTGCGGTGCTGCCGTTGGCGTCTTCCGCTAGACGGAAGTGCGCAGGCGTATTGGCCAAAAGATTCGCCGACAGTGCAGCCAATAGCGCAGTGGCAGATGGACCGCTAGGGATCACAGGGCGTCCGGCGCGGGCGGAGAACAACTCTCGCTGCTGCCGTCCCAGCCCTGGCCGTCCAAGACTGGCTGCCAGGTACTCTGCGTCTATGAGCACGGTACCCGTACGCTGCTCGGTCAAGCTGCGCAGCACCGCCGCCGGCTGCTCCACGAGATGCTCGCAAAGCTTATCCGCGCCGGCGGCTCCCTCGTCGCTTAAAACTAGTCTCATACTATCTTCCAGATGGCGGGAATGAAAAAACAAAATTCAATATTCATGACTCCCCTCCCCTCCTCTCCTCCCGAATCAACACATCGGGTACCTGGCCCCAGATGAGTCATCCATATCGAAGACCGCGCCGCACCTCACACCGTCGCAGATAAGTCCTCCGTGGCGGCAACCGCTTACGTTTCAAGATAACAGGATCCAGGGGGCTTGCCAACGCGGACAAATACGCACTTTGGAAAAACGCCGCGATAGGCATTTCGCCTACTTAGACGCGCGGCCGTAATTTTTCGAATTTTCGAACCTAGGGAATTCCCGCGGACCGCGGGAAGGTACGCACCGATCGCCGAGCCATTGCCGGAGCACCGACCCAGGGAAATTACCGGCGCCTCTGCCTTTGGTAGGTGCGATGGCGCCACCGACGGTTTGTGAGGTGCCTATCGTCCTGCCACGCAGAACGCCCCACACCGCGGCCATCCGTGATAGGCTCATTTGATGGGGGCAGGGGATCGCGCAGGTGGCTGGCGACGACTGCAACAACATGGGTGACGCGGCGTCCAGTCCTCCCGCGTGGCAGCACTTCGGCCGCCACCGCTTCTATCAGCGCGACGACATCCTATTTTGGGAATGCCACGGTCCCATGAACCTGCCGGACATTGTCGCTTTGTTCGATGCGCGCATGGCTGTGCAGCGTCAATCCGGCCGCGTCTTTCTTCTGGTAGACGCCCATGAGAACGACGGCGTCCCGCCCGAGGGCCGCAGGTACGCGACCACGTTCAAGCCCGATCCGCCTTTTCAGGGCGCCGTCGTGGTATTCGGCGCGGGCCTCATCGCGCGCACGGCGGTGACGTTGATCACCTCAGCATCCCGGTTGCTCGGCCGTACCGACCTCAAAATGATGTTCTTCGCCAACGACGAAGCCGAAGCCTGGATCATCGTCGAGAGGGAGCGGCTCAGCATGAGTCGTGGGCAGCCGCATTGACGATCCGCCGTTCCGCGCTCGTTCCCCGGCGCGTTCGTGCAGGGGCACAGCACCGGGTGGGGCGAGCCTGGACCTCAAGCCCCATAAGGAATCTACTGAGGGAAATGTGCGTCAATCGATCCGCGGCGG
>CALFML010000259.1 GCA_937879845.1 uncultured Myxococcales bacterium | reverse complement strand
GCGGTTCCGTCGCCGGATCGAGCGAATCGCGCGCCGCCAGCACGTTCAGCAGGATCGCCGCATCGCGCACTGTCCGGGTGAGCGGACCGGCCGTATCCTGGCTGTGCGAGATCGGCAGGATGCCGGCGCGGCTGATCAGTCCGACCGTGGGCTTCACCGTGACCACGCCATTCTGCGTCGCCGGGCTCAGCAGCGACCCCGATGTCTCCGTGCCGATCGCCGCCGTGCAGAGGCCCGCTGCAACCGCAGCGGCCGAGCCCGAGCTAGAGCCGCCGGGCAGCACGACGGGAATGCCGCGATCGTCGAGCAGTGCCGGCGCATAAGGGTTCTTCACTTGGCCGCCGAGCGAGCTGTAGCCCGACGGCATGTCGATGGCGATGATGTTGGCGAACTCGGTGAGATTTGCCTTGCCCAGGATCACCGCCCCTGCCGCACGCAGTTGCTTGACGACTGTGGCATCTTCCTTGGCATGCGCCCCCTCGAGAGCGAGCGAGCCCGCCGTCGTGTGCTGCTTGTCGCCGGTGGCGATATTGTCCTTGACCAGGATCGGCACCCCGGCGAGCGGCAGTCGCGCCGACGGCTTGACGGCATCGAGGCCGGCGGCGATCGAGAGCGCATCGGGATTGACCTGTCGGACGGACGTGAGGCCCGGCCCGGCGCGGTCGTAAGCCTCGATCCGTGCCAGATACGCACGGCTGAGGCTACTGGCGGTGGCTTTCCCGTCGCTGAAGAAGATGGTATCGAAGGTAACGGGTGTGCTGAGTGCATTCCCCAACGTCACCACAACATCCAAGAAGCCAAGCGTGTCGGGTGGGGTTGCTGGCATTGGGTTGTTGGCAATGGTGAACGTCACCACGCGGTCGCTGTCCCAGCGCCAGGTGCCGGGCACCGCCGGATCCAGCTCGACGCCGGCCGTGACCGGCTTTTTCACCTTCTCGATCGGCGCCGCCGAGCCGCCAAAGACGATGCGCAGGGTGTCGGGCTTGGCGTTGTCCTCAAGCCGCGTCGGCTCGGGGGCATCCAGGCGCACCGACATCTCGACGGGCTTGGGCCGGCTCTGGTACCACTTGTACCCGCGCTGGGCAGAAAGGCCGATGACCACGGCGAGCCCGGCCACCAGGGCCACCCGTCCCGGATGGCGCCGCATCGCGCGGAACAGCGCCGCCACATTGCCGAAGAAGTAGCGCAGCCAGGCGGGGGCCGACCAGCTCAGGTCACCAAACAGAGCGCGCAGGGCGCGGCCAAAGAAACCCGAAACGGCGCGGCCCGTCGAACGAATCGATTGAAAACGACTCAAGCTGCCTCCCTGCAGATCTGCAGACCTGCGAGCCTTCAGCATAAACAAAGTCCGGCCAATCGGTCTATGAAGGCGTAGCCCTATCCCCGAACCGCTATTCAGAAGCGGCCCGCGACCAAGCCCTGGCCCCGCGCAGGGACGCGGCCCGCTCTATTTGGTAGCCGGTCAATCGCTGGCGGCTCCGCCCAAGGCTTGCGGGCTTTGCTACTTGACAAGCAGGGGAGGGAGCAGACAAGTTCAGGCCGATATGCCGATTGATAACCCTGGTGCGGACTCGAGAAAGCCTCTTTTGCTGCGAGGCGCGCAGCGACCTACTAAACGGGTTGGTGGACAGCTTGGCGGACGGTTTGGCCGGCGCTTCTGCGGCGCCTTGCCGGACTCCGGCCGCGGCTGGCTCGGGGCGCCGCACGGGCGGTGGCTGCAGCGCGGCGCGCTTGTCGCAAGTGCGATCGCCGCCTCTGCCCTCGCGGGGCTTGGGTGTCTGCCGACGCCGGAGATCCACGTGCCGGACTTCTCGCCGGCGCCGACGGTGGATGCCGGCACCATGCCGGTTGACGCGGGAGGCGCAGACCTGGCCATGGTCGCCGGCTGGACGGCCGACGGTCAGATCGGCGCCAAAGATACCCTGCGCGCGGTGTGGGCCGCCGATGCCGCCTTGAGCGACGCCTACGCGATCGGCCACAACGGACTCATTCTCCATCGCAGCGGCGGCGCCTGGAAGCAAGAGACGGCGCAGGTGGCGGGAAAGCCGCTCACCACGAACCTTTACGGTCTGGCGGCCGCTCCGGATGCGGTGTACGCGGTGGGCGACGCCGGTGTGATCCTGCGGCGGGCCGGCGGCACCTGGATGCAAGAAGGCCAGGAGCTTGCCACCACGGCGGCGCTGTTTGGCGTAACCGTCCTGGCCAGCGGTGAGGTGATCGTGGTGGGCGACGGCGGTCTCATCGCCCGCCGGCAAAAGACCGGCGTGTACACGGCCGAGGACACCCTGGCGCTCGGCGGGGCGAACCTGCGCGCCGTCGCCGGAACCATGCTCGATGGCCTGTATGCGGTGGGTCTGGGCGCGGTGATTGCCCAGCGCAGGACCGATAAGTGGCAGCTCGATCCGCTGCCGATCGATACCGCGGATCGCGGCAACTACTACGCCGTATCGCAGGGCCCGGACGGAATCTTTGTCGCCGGGGAATACGCGCGGGTGCTGCGCCGCGACGTCGCCAAGTGGTCGCATGAAGCCGCCATCGCGCCGATGCCGCCCGCCTTCACGCACTTTTTCGGTCTGTACGCGGCGCCGACCGCCCTGTGGGTGGTGGGTTCAAGCGGCGTGATTCAGCGCCGCGACTCGGTGACCAAGATGTGGGCGGTGGACCCGAGCAACGTGACCACCGGACTGTATGGGATTGCCAGTGCCGGCGCCGCCGGAGCCGTTGCCGTCGGCGATCAAGGCACCGTGCTGCGCCGCATGTGAGCGGCGGCGGATGCACAAGCAAGGACGCGGGGTGGGCCTCAAATGAATAGCAGCGAGGCGCCGGTGGGCGCATTTCCCGTTATCGCCATCGATGGACCTGCGGGAGCGGGAAAATCTACCGTCGCTCGTCAGCTGGCGCGGCGGCTCGGGTTCTTCCTTCTCGACACCGGGGCGATCTACCGCTGCCTGGCCCTGCATGCGCAGGAGCAAGGCGTGAGCTGGAACGCCGGTCCGGCGCTGGCCGGGCTGGCCGCCGAGCTGCCCATCCGCTTCAGTCACGGCGCCCCGGCCCCAGACAAAGATCGCGACGGCGCGGATGCCGAAGCCGCCTCCGCGCCCGCGCTGGCCGAAGAACAGGTATTTTTAGGTGAGCAGGTGGTAACCCAGTCGATCCGCAGCCCGGAGATCTCGCTCGGCGCTTCGCAAGTGTCGGCCCATCCGGAGGTGCGGAGCGCGCTCCTCGGGCTGCAGCGCCGGCTCGCCGCGACCGGTCCGTGCGTGGTCGAAGGGCGCGACATCGGCACCGTGGTCCTGCCGGCGGCGCCGATAAAGCTCTTTCTGACCGCGTCGGCCGTGGTGCGGGCGCAGCGCCGCTTCGATGAGCTGAGCGCCCGCGGGGTCGCCGCCGATCGCGGCGCCACCTTGCGCGAACAAGAAGAGCGCGATCGCCGCGACGCCACCCGCGCCACCGCCCCCCTGCGCCAAGCCGACGACGCGATCCTCTTTGACACGAGCGAGCTTGGCCTGGACCAAGTCCTCGATCAAATCGAGGCCATCTGCCGCCAGCGGCTAAAGCCCTGGGCAAGCCCGCTCGGAACGGACGCCAAGGACACTACGGGCACCACGGGCACCACGGGCACCACGGCCACAAACGACCCGCTGCAATCCGAAAGCAGCGCCCCAGTCGCCTAGCGAATCGCTTAGCTGCTTCCCCTCAAGTCCCCGCAAGCCGGGGCGCCTCCCATCATCAGCAAGGGTTTTTCTTAGGCCGCTCGGCGGTCCGGCTGTCCTCATATCTCCGTGAGATCAGTTTTTCTGCAGAAATCGCAGATTTATTCATGGAAAATCTCTTGACGGGTTATGATGGGACAGCATAAGTTGCGCTCCTACGTCAGTGCAGCCCTCTCAGACCCTCGCATCCTCACTCGGTAACCAGATTCCGGGATCACTTTCTCCCCATCGGGATATTCCGATGGGCGGCATCGCTACGGGTGCCACTTCCGCCCGATGGAATCTTTGCGAGGACCGCGCTGAAGTAGAGAATCCGCCTCGACAGATAGTCGAACGCGGAATGAAGGGAGAAACATAAACAGCATGACCGAACTTCAGGGAATTCCCTCACGCCCCCGCCAGGATGAAGACTTCGCCGCTTTGTTCGAGGAGAGCCTCAAGCGCGAAGACATCAAAGAAGGCGAAATCGTACGCGGCCGGGTGATTCAAATCACCAAGGACCACGTTGTCGTCGACATCGGATATAAGTCCG
>CALFML010000258.1 GCA_937879845.1 uncultured Myxococcales bacterium | reverse complement strand
ACGAGATACATTGGCGTGACTGGAGTTCAGACGTGTGCTCTTCCGATCTGAAGGTAGGCAAACCGCGGCCGCCGCTTCTCCGCCTCTGCGTCCAGCCAGCGCTCGGGGAGGAAATCGTCGGGACGGTCCCAGTAGTCCGGATGGCGGTGCAGCACGAGCGGACTTAAGACGATCGAGCCGCCCTTATAGACGCGGTAGCCGCAGATCACATCGTTTTCGCGGACGCGGCGGTTTATGATGTAGACCGGAGAACGCAGCCGCAGCGCCTCTGCGATGACGCCGCGGGCATAGGGCAGCGCCGCGTAGTCCGCGGACCGCGGCGGGCGGCCGCCCAGCACCTGCGCCAGCTCCGCGTGCAGCCGCGCGCGCACCCGCCGATCCCGATCGAGCAGCGCGAACGTCCAGGTCAGCGCGATCGCCGTGGTCTCGTGTCCAGCCAAGAGCATGGTTATCACTTCGTCGCGGAGCTGATGATCGGTCATCTGCTCGCGCGTGTCCTCATCGCGGGCGCTCATGAACATCGCGAGCAGGTCGTGATGCGCACCGCCGCGGCTGCGCCGCTCCGCGATGATCGAGTCCACGATGTCGATGAGGGTCTGCCGGGCCTGGCGGAACTCGCGATCGTAGCGCGTCGGCAGAATCGGCGGCAGCAGCCGCATCTGCGAAAAGCGCTCCGAGAGCTGGCGGTTCAGGATCGTCCACGCCTCGCCCACCGCGGCGGCGCGCGGCGAAAGCGCTGCGCCGAACAGCGCATCGCCGACGATCTTGAGCGTCAGCTTCGACATCTCCGCGGCCATCGACACCACCGCGCCCGACGCCGCGGCGCCCTCCCAGGCCGCCGCCGTCTCCTGCGCCGCGGCGCACATAAGCGCCCCCATCGCGGCGATGCGCTCACGATGAAAAGCGGGCTGCGCCAGACGTCGCTGCCGGAGCCAGAAGCGGCCTTCGCTGGTGATAAGACCGTTTCCGAACAGCCGCCGCAGCATCTTATAGGAGCCATGCTCCTTGGTGTAGTTGGCCGGGTTCTCCTGCAGCACGCGCCTTGCCGCCTCGGCGCTCGACAGAAAAAACGTGTCTGACAGGGCAAACCGGTAGCGCGCGACCGCGCCATGTTCCTTGCTAATCCGCGTCCAGCGCTCCAGCGGATCGGCGCGATAGCCCAGCAGCACGCGCCATAGCGGGATCGGCGCCGGCCCCGTCGCTTCGCGCGCCGCCAGGAACTCCGCGGTCGTGGCATTGGTCTGGCCGTGATCCGTGCCCGTGTCCTTGTCCATGCTCAACCCCCATCATGGTCTCCCTTGAGGATCTGCCGCAGCTGCCGCTTACCGCGGGGCGTGCAGTGCGGCTCCAGCAGCGCGCATCCGAGCTTGGCGAAGTGCCGCACCGCGACCTCGTCGTCCAGCCCGCGCAGCGCCGCGGCCGCCAGCCAGCCGCTGGAAATCATCGCGCTCTGCTCATAGATGACGTCACTGCGCGCCCGCACCCGCCAGTCGAGGTGGCCGCAGCGGATCAGCGCCTCCAGCATGTCCGTATGGCGCTGCCGGCGCTTTTGCAAAAGCCGCTCCTCTAACACCCGTAGCGGCGGCGAAGCGGTGACGGCGTCGACGTAACTTAGCAGCACGAAGCGGTAGTCGAGCATGTTGCGCATCACCGCAGTCGCCGCCCGGTAGAGGATGAGCAGGGAAAATTTTTCCGGCAGCGCGGCGAAGATCATGCGCTGATTGAGCACATGCAGCTCGGTGACGATGGCCGCGACCAGATCATCCTTGGTCGGAAAGTAATAAGCGAGGTTGCCGACGCTCATATCGGCCGCGCGTGCGACCTCGCGCACGCCGACGCGGTGCAGCCCCTCGGCGTTGAACAGGCGGCGCGCGGTGTCGAGTATGCGCTGGCGCGTCTCCTTCATGATCGAATTTTAGGACATTGACCTAAAATTCGCCAACGCGATTTTTATCGCCGCGCGGCAGGTTTTCTTGCAGCGGCGTCGGCGGCCGGTGCTTGGAGCAGCGGCAGCCGGACCTCGACCGTCGTCCCGCGGCCCTTTGTCGGAACGACGCACGCCGCGCCGCCATGCGCCGCCACGAGCTCGCGCACGAGCGACAGTCCGAGCCCCGTACCCGGCCGATGCGCGGTGGCTTCGTCATCGACGCGGTAGAAGCGCTCGAATACGCGGGCGCGCTCGGCGGCGGCGATGCCCGGGCCGTGATCGCGGATGCGGATGATCGCCGATTCACCCTCGCGCAGCACGTGCACCACGGCTTCCCGCGGCTCGTCATCGGCTGCGTACTTGAGGACATTGTCCAGCAGGTTGTGGATGATGAGCGGAATCGCCGCGGCATCGAACATCGTCACGACGGACTCTCCGCCCACAAGGGCGATCGTGAAGCCGCGCGCGTCGATCGTCCGCTGCATCGCCGCTACGGCGTCGGCGACCGCGGCGCGCAGATCGCCCTGGGTGCGGCGCACCGGCCGGCGTCCTTCACCGATTCGCGATGCCTCAAGGACATTTTCGATGAGCCGGGTGAGGCGGACGGTCTCGGTGACAAGCTCCCCGTATACGCGCGGCTTGCGCGCCTCCCCGACCAGCCCCTCCGCCAGCATCTCCGCGTGCAGGCGCAGTGTCGTAAGCGGCGTGCGCAGCTCGTGGCTCACGGCGCTGACGAACCGGGCCCGCTCGCGCGCCAGCTGCTCCGTGCGGCGGAACACCTGCAAGGTCAGAAGCCCCGTCGTGGTCAGCAGCGCCATAAGGCTCCCAAGACCCAGCATCTCCCAGCGAAAGTGCTTCGCCACTCCGGGCTGGGCGCTCGCCTCCAGAACCTGCTCTTTGAGCCGCGTCTCCCGGATCGCGGCATAGCTCCAGCCAAACACCAAGGTTGCGACCGGCGCCACGAGTCCCAGGAGCAGCACCAGGGTGCGCAGCCGCGCCCGCATCAGACCGCGAGCTCCAGCCGGTAGCCGCGCCCGCGGACGGTCACGATGCGACGGCTGCCGTGCGGCAGCTTTTCCCGCAGCTGCTGAATATGGACATCGACCGTCCGGGTGCGCACCGTGCCGTCCCGGTAGCCCCACACGTTTACGAGCAGCTCTTCGCGGGAAACGACGCGGCCCGGCGGCAGCGCCAGGTGGGTCAAAAGCTGCGCCTCCCGCGCCGTCAGCGCCGCCGTGGCCCCCTCCTCGCTGAAGCACGCCGTATCCAGATCGAGCAGCCCGCGCCCGATGCGAATCACGCGCGGCGCATCCACCGGTCGCGTGCGCCGCAGCAGACTGCGCGCCCGCGCCAGGAGCTCACGGACCCCAAACGGCTTGGTCACGTAGTCGTCCGCTCCCGCCTCGATACCGCGCACGATGTCCTCCTCCGTGTCTTTTGCCGTCAGAACCAGCACCGGCGTCAGCGTATCGCGGTGGCGCAGCTGCGAAAGGACCTGCAGCCCCGGCAGCTTGGGCAGCATCAAGTCGAGGATCACAAGATCGAACGCCTCCCGCGCCAGCAGCGACAGGGCCGCGGCGCCATCGCCCGCCGCGGTGATGCGGAACCCCTGATGGCAGAAAAGCTCTGTCAACCCATCGCGGATTGGCAGCTCATCCTCGATGAGGAGGACGGAAGGAGCGGACTGTAAAGACACGGTTGCGTCCACGCGGGCACGGTACACCAGATCTCAGCCGCGGAGCAAAGCCGGCGGCGGATCGCATCTGCTTTTACAAACACTTTACAATCCGGCCGCGCGCCCGTTGCTAAAACGACCTCATGCCCCACCGCATCCACCCATCTTTTGGCATTCTTGGTCAGACTGTCGTAATCCTAGCGAGCCTGGGCGCTGATATGGGATCTTCCGTTCAGGCGCAGACTCATGAAGAGCCGCCAGGACAGCTCTTCGGCGGCCCGCCCCCGCAGCATTATCAGCTGCCGCCCCCGCAGCAGGATCAGCTGCCGCCCCAGCAGCAGGATCAGCTGCCGCTCCCGCAGCCCTCGCGCCAGCCGCGGATCGGACTCGCGATCGGCGGCGCGACTACCCTGGGCGCGACCTGGGCTATATCGATCGCCACGGCGGCTATTTGCGACACCTGGAATTATCATTTCGACCACGGTGCGTTCGACTCTGCGGGGACCCCGAAGTGCGATACGTGGCCCTTATATTTTCCAGTGCTGGGGCCGTGGCTCACCCTGGGAATCGTGCACACGGCCGGCTCGCCGGCGCCGTTTGTGGACATGCTGCTGGTGCTCGATGGGCTTGGGCAGGCAGCCGGGCTGGCGATGATAATAAGCGGAGCGGTGGGGCGCTCCGTCAGCTCGGCTACGGCGGCAAACGACCTTCGGGTGGCGCCGCTGGCGCTGCGGGGAGGCAGCGGAGTCCAGGTCAGCGGACGCTTTTAGCGGGCCGCGGCCGGCTTTTCCCTATCGGTTGGCTCCATGGGAGTAAAACTGACGGCAAGAGGCTCTGTAATTGCATCTGCGCCGCGCGAGGAGCAAGATTACTCGTACAGGCCTTGCAGCAACCATCACCGCATGGGAAAGGAGCCGACCATGAACCCGGGAAAATACCTGCCCTGGATGCTCTTCATCGCACTCACAGGTGCTGGCTGCGGCGCCGGCCGCGTCGATCCCTATGAGTCCTGCGGCAACGGCGACTACTGCACGGGCGGTCTGACCTGCGCCAGCACGACCCTGCCGGCATCGTCGGGCTACACGGGCAACTTCTGCACGGCCGGCTGTTTTGACAGCAGCGACTGCCCGCAGCTGGTCTCAAACTATTACGCCATTTGCGTCAACGAGCAGTGCTACCTCCAGTGCCCCACCGGCAGCGGCAGCTGTCCTTACGGCCAGGGCTGCTTCGTCTTTAGCAGCAACATCGGCCCGGTCAGTCTCTGCACCCCGTGACTTCGCCGCTTCTTGTCATCCTGCCGGTGGGCATCGCCCCTACATCCTAGGAGCTTCTTGGCGACCCACGCGCCGGCACGATTCATTTGCCGGGCGCGGCGGGGCTTTGCGCCTCCAGCCGAAAGTCGTCGAAGCACGCTTCGCCGTCGCCGATCAGCGCGCCGCCGAAAGACAGCGTCGCCGCGTTCGCCGGCACATCGAGCTCGATGGAATAGGTCTGCCATTTGGCCGCAACGATTGGATTGGCGCGCATGGTGGCGGCCGGGCCAAGCCCAAAGGACCGGGACTGCAGCACGAGCCGAGCGCTGCTGCCCTTGGCAACTTTGGCGCGGACCGCCGCGGTGAGCCGTACGCGCTTGCCGCGATATTGTTTTGCGTCGATCTGTTCCTGAAACTCCCCCGCCGCTTCGCCATAGCGCGGACCCGGCAGCCGCTTGACCAGCGCACAGCGGGAGCCGGCAAAGGCATTGCCCGCCTTGGGGCTTACGGAATATCCGAACGCCGCGAGCAGCGGCGAGGTAATCCAGCCGCGCGCCTTATCGCCATCAAGCTCCTCGAATCCGAGGTTGGCAGGCTCGGGCAGCACGGTCCGATCGCCGCCGTTTCCTTCCGGCAAGCCGCGCGCCGCGGTGGTCTCGGCGACAAAGGCGATGAGATCGAACTCGCGTCCGGGGACCCCTTGCAGACCGGTGGCGGCCAAGGGGCCTTTGGGGTTGTAGCTCTCCGTGATCTCCCGCTTGCCGTGCTGGGCGCTGAGCCAGTCCTGCACGACTCCGCTCGGCGGCGCGCGCAGGTCAAGGAGGAAGCGCGGCAGCCCGGTCGCGTTCAACGTGGCGTCGAAGCTTCCCGGCGGAAGCGCCGCGACCGTGAACGGGTGGACGCGCTCCCGTTCTTGCCGATCCCCGGAGCGGAATCCGCCGTGATCGAAGGAGAAGCCGACATTGAGGTACGACTTGCCAAAGCGCGTCCGCAGAAACTGACCCATCGACTGCCAGGCGGCGCTGCCGTAGGAGACATGAAAGTCGTGCGCCCAAACTACGACTTTGGACTGCGGCCCCTCATGCTCGGCGATCCAGCCGATGTTCTCCGCCATCGCGCGGTCGCGCGCTTCCCCGACCCGCGGCGACTGACCAAGGCGCGTCACCTCCAGATATTGCTCAAGGATCCGCGCGTGCTGCCGTGCGATGGCCCAGGACTCGGCAGAGCTGCGCGCCGTCCAGGCCGTACGCTCCGCATCAAAGCGCGCCACAAGCTCGGCGGCCGACTTGCTAAGCGCCTGTTGCTCGGCGGGCGCCATGGCGGCGACGGTCCTGACATCGACAGAGTTTGCAAGCGGTGCCAGCGCGGTCGCAAACGGAGAGGACTCGGCCGGGGCGACACGCGCCAGGTAGGTGAGCGCGACCTGCGCTGCCCGCGGCGCTATGTGCATGTCGAAGCCGTAGAACTTCACCTTGGGATGCTTGGGATTCTCATTCCACTTTCGCATCCAGCGGACAAGATCCAGAACCTCTTCGGTGTCCCAGGTCCAGAAGTACAGACCGGCCAGCGCTTTTTGCGGATCGCCGCGTCCGGTGAGCACATACTGATTGATGTCGAAGGCTTCCGGCATCGTCGCCTCGATGGCAAAGACGGTGAAGCCGCGCTCGCTGACCAGCCATTCCAAGAGTCGGTGCTTGAGCTGAAAGAACTCCCGCGTTCCGTGCGTCGCTTCGCCAAGTCCGAGGATGCGCGCATCCCCCAGCGCCGCGGCGAGCGGCTGCAGGTCGGTGGTCTCTTGCCCCGCTTCCACCCCCTTTAGCGCAACGGCGCGCGTGCGCATCCAATCGACGACTTCGGTCGGCGCCGGTCCGGCGGGCCAGGTGCGCTCCAGGCGAAGCGTCGCCGCAGGGACGCCGCCGTCACCGCCGACGGCCTGCTGCTGTACGGCATGTCCCGGAGCGCGGGCGATCAGGCTGTATTTGGCGCGGGGCAACAGGGCGCGGTAGTTGCCTTTTACTACATCGATGGCGAACAGATCGCCCTCGACATCGCTCTCCCGCGCGGCCCGCAGCTTGGCCTCGGCGAGCGGCTGCCCGGTCAGATCATCGACGATCGCGCCTGCCACTTCGATCGCCTCGCCGCCGAGCTTTACGTCGGCGTGCGTCGTGCCGCCGGCCGCCACCGCGACATCGAGCGTGAAGCCTGCCGTATGTCCGGCTGCGGTGGCGGTCACACCGTATTTGCCCGGGGCCAGTGCGCCGATGCGGAAGCGCCCTTGCGCATCGCTGCGCGTGGTGGCGGCGGCGTCCTGCGATTGGGAGGCGATCGCAGCTACCAGCGCGCCAGCGACGCCGACTCCGCCTTCGGAAATGGTGCCTTCGATGCTGGCGGTGGGCTCAGCCGCGTCGGCGCCTAGGGAGATCAAGGAAAGCATGATGATGACGGACCCGCGCATGAAAAAATCGTAGCACGCTGGATCGATCATGCATCCAGTGCTGCCGACCTTTGCGCAAGCTCAAAGGACGGCTGCCGCGCGGTGTTCCCCTGACACCGCATCACCTACTTCGATAATCCGGGTAATTAATGATCGGCGCGGGCGGATCAAACGGGAGAGAGTTTTTCAGCGCTCGCTGGCGGCGCTTAGGAAGATGTTGCGCGCCATGAGGCTCGGCTCGGTCTGAGCGCGCTTCTCATAGAGGGCGGCGCGGATCGCGGCGATGGCGGGCTTGTCCGCCGGGGTGGCGGCTTGCCAGGCCCACTCGGCGAGCTGGCATGAGAGCGCCGGATCGTGCGGCGCCTTGGCTTGCGCCAGAGCAGCAAGCGCCGCAGCGCTGCCGCACAGCTCCGCCACCACCTGGGCCACGGCGGCGTCCTTGGGCGGCAACAGCCGCGCCGGGTTGCCGTCCCACCAGCCGCCGTAGCGCCGCCACAGGCTGCGCAGCACGAACTGCGGATCGTCATAGATAGGACGCAGGAACGGCCGCTGCAAAAGCTCATGCGGGATCCGGACCGCGGCCAAAATATCGTCGAGCCGCTTGCCTTGATTCATCAGCTCGATGACCTGATCATGCAAGCAGCGCAAAAGCGCGCTCGTGTCGGCGAGCGCGGTATCGACGCGATCGGCGCCGAAGATCGGCGGGCCGTGCCCGGGCAAAAGGAGCTCGGCGCCAAAGGTCCGCATCGTGTCGAGGGCGTCGGCCCACTCGGCGACGAAGCGCTGCACTTTCTGCGGGTTGCCGCAGTTGGGGCTGGCCCAGATGAACAGATCGCCGGTGACGAGCGCCCGCTGCGCCGGCAGCCAGGCAAACGTATGATCGTCGGTCTCGCCCAGGCCGTGGTGCAGCTCGATCTGCGATCCGCCGACTTCGAGCGTGTGGCGGTCGTGGTAGGTCTGGTCGGGGTAGCGGTATTGGGTCGGCCAGTCCATCGCTGCGATGCGGAACTGGCGCTTATTGATCGCGGCGTTCCAGCCTGCGGTGAGGCGGTAGCGGGCAAAGCGGGCGGCGACGGCGTGGTGGGCGATGACGTGCGGCCGCGGCGCTCCGGCCAGAGCGGCGGCCGCGTCGATGGCGGCCATCCCCATGACATGATCCACATGGCCGTGGGTG
>CALFML010000257.1 GCA_937879845.1 uncultured Myxococcales bacterium | reverse complement strand
TGGTGTGCCCGATCATCGTCTTTACCGACCCCAGCGCGCAGCTGCGCTCCGCCGCTCCCGCCTGCTGCCACATGCGGCGCAGCGCCGCCACCTCGGCCCGATCTCCGGCTACGGTTCCGGTGCCGTGGGCCTCCACCAGGCTCACCGTGGCGGGGGAGACTCCGGCATCGGCATAGGCGCGCTCCAGCGCCAGCAGCTGGCCTTCCGGCCGCGGCGCGGTCAAGCTGCGGTCGCGGCCATCGCTGGAGCCGCCGACGCCGCGCACCAAGGCGTAGATCCGATCGCCGTCCCGCTCCGCATCCTCGCGCCGCTTGAGCACGAGCACCGCGGCGCCTTCGCTGATGACGATGCCATCGGCGCTGGCGTCAAACGTCCGGCAGCGCCCGCGCGGCGACAGCGCGTGCGTCTTGGCAAAGCTCAGGTAGTCGCCGGGCTGGTTGTGGGTGTCGACCGCGGACAAGAGCACCAGGTCGCTCGTATGCGCCCGCAGCTCCTGCATGCTCAGGTACAGCGCGGCGAGCGATGATGCGCAGGCCGCGTCGATGGAGAAGTTCACCCCGCCCAGATCGAAGCGGTTGCTGATCCGTCCGGCCGCGACGTTGCCGAGGTAGCCGGGAAAGGAGTCCTCCGTCCACTCCGGCAAGCGGTCGGCGAGCGCCTCTCTCTCCGCCTCCGGCAGGTCGGCGAGCAGCCAGCCGAGCATCGACCGCAGCGAGTACAGCGAGGTGATGGGTCCGTGTCCGGCGTTGGCCAGGATGACCGAAGTCCGGCCGCGGGCAAAGCCGCGGCGCGCGTACCCGGCATCGGCCAAGGCGGCGCGCGTCACCTCCAGCATCAGCAGCTGCATCGGATCGATCGACGCCAGGCTGCTCGGCGGAATGCCATAGCGGCGCGGATCGAGCGGGATGTCGCTGAGGAACCCGCCCCATTTGGAATAGATCTTGTCGCGCGCCAGCGGATCCGGATCGTACAGCGTCTCCCAGGCCCAGTGGGACTTGGGGACTTCGGTGATGGCATCGACGCGATTTAGGATGTTGCGCCAGTACGCGGCAAGCTGATTGGCCTGCGGGAACAGGCACGACATGCCGACGATGGCGATGTCCATGGCGGCTGACCGCGGCGCTGCGGCGGGGCGCCTCGGCTGCTGCGCGTGCATGGCGGCCAGGACCGCCGTACCGCCAGAGGCGACGTCGTCGTGCAGCGCCTGCAGCGACAGCGGCGCATCGCGCAGCACCGCGATCTGGCCGACCATGAACATCCCGTCCTGCCACTGCGTGTCTTCGGGCAGCGTCGTCAGCGTACCGTCTACGCGCGCGACTCCTTTGCTGGCGACGCGCAGGCGGCCGACGTTCAGAAGCTCCAGCGCCAAGCGAGTCTGGTCCGCACTCTGCTGGCTGGCGGTCAGCTCATCGCGGCGGGCATCGAAGACCTGCCGGTACGGCGAGTCGAGGCAGCGGATGGCGTGTCCCGGTCCGGTCTCGAACAGCACGGTCTTGTCGCAGCGCACGACCTCGCGCTGGAACCGCTCCGTCACCGCGCCGCAGCGCACGGCTTCTTCGGTAAACAGGTACGCCGTGCCCATAAGCACGCCGAGCCGCACCCCGAGCCGGAGCAGCGGCGCAGCGATCGCCGCCGCCATCGCCGCGGAGCGCGCATCGCCGATCCCTCCCGCCAGAAGTACGTGCACCTGGCTGAGATCCTGGCCCGCTTCCGCGACCGCCAGCAGCTCCGCGACCATCGCTTCCCATAAGACGAAGCTGGAGCGCGGACCCACATGGCCGCCGCACTCGCGGCCCTCGAAGATGAAGCGGCGCGCGCCGAGCTCGATAAAGGAACGCAAGAGCAGCGGGGAGGGGACATGGAGATAGGTCCGGATTCCTTGCGCCTCCAGCTCCTGCGCCTGATCCGGGCGCCCGCCGGCGATGAGGGCGAACGGCGGCTTATAGCGCAGCACGACGGCCAGCTGCTCCTGCCGCAGCTCCTGCGGTACGAAGCCGAGAATTCCCACGCCCCAGGGCTTGTCGGCCAGCCGCTGGGCGGTCTGGGAAAGCAGCTCATCCAG
Source organism: uncultured Myxococcales bacterium (assembly GCA_937879845.1). Lineage (GTDB taxonomy): Bacteria > Myxococcota_A > Polyangia > Palsa-1104 > JAEUJZ01 > CALFML01. The sequence goes on along the minus strand of CALFML010000257.1, from coordinate 3,110 downwards.
CTCCTCCCCGCGCAGCAGTGCGACGGCGAGAAACGGCAGAGCCCCCGCCGCCGCAACCTGATCGGCGAACTCCGCGTTGTCGCTGACCCGCGTCATCGCCCCCTGGACGATGGGATACCGGGTCGCGTGTGAGCGGGCCAGCGGCGACCCTTCCGCCAGCGGACGGACGGCGGCGCACTGGCTCAACTGCTCCGCGGCCGCCTCGCGTAGGGCATTTATGATCGCCGCCGTGCTGCCAAAGCGCCGAGCCAGCGCGGCGGCATAGGCGACATCCTGGCCGAGCAGCCAAGCACGCTCGCTTTCAGGGGCCTGCAGATAGCCGGACAGCGCGGCGTAGGCCCGGACCGGGTCGTCCGCCCCAGCCTCACGCAAGAAGTTTTGCAGCGAGGTATGCGCGGCAGTGCCCGGCCGCGTGTACAAGCGGTAGCGTAAGGCCTGCGCTGTGGCGGCAGCGGTAGGCAGAATCTGGCTCTGCGGCTCGGTGCCGTCGAGGCGCGCCAGGCGCGTCCGGATCGTATCGGCCAGCGGCGACTCACGGCAAAGGAGCAGGGAGCTTGTGAGTACGACGCCGCGCGCCCCGCCGATCATGCACGCCGCGGCGCTGTGCAGGCCGATGCCGCCCTGAACAAAGATCGGCTCTGTGCGCTCTTTGACCAGCCGCTGGAGCAGAACGAAGGAGGTCTCTTCGCCGATCCGGCCTTCGGCTTCGTGCCCTTTGGCGATAAGTCCGTCCGGGGCAGCCAGGGCGGCGAGCGCCGCTTCTTCGCTGCTCGTGACTTCGATCAAGCTCCGCAGACCCCGCCGCCGCGCCGATTCCACCCCCTGCGACAGCTCTTCCCGCGCCGTCTCCGCACGCACCCCTCCCAGCGATAACACGAGCCAGCGGAGCCGACCGCTGCTGAGCAGCCGGGCCAGCTCTTCCTGCGGCTCCAGCGCCGACCACTGCGTCGGCGAGAGCTTGAGGGCGAAGGTGCCGCTCGGGCTGCGGCTGGCGATCTGCCGCAGCGCCGCCGCCACGGTCGGAAGCGGGGCGAACTCACCGTCCACAAGACCTACCGCGCCGGCCCGCGCCGCAGCGATGGCGATGGCCGGTTCGAGCAGGCAGGCGGCAAAACCCGCCGGGGCTCCGGCAAAAATTTCAAAGGGCTGCATGATTCCTCACGTCCACAACAACGGCCGGCACGCTACCAGAAATATGGCATCTGGGAATCCCTGGGATAAAAGTTCCTAGGGAGGGGGAGCCCCCCCCACAGGGGTGTCACAGAGGCATCCGGGCGGCCGGTACGGTGGACGTGAAGAGGACGGCGTCAGACGAGGGAACCGAGACGTAAGGCGCAGTGATCAGGCTCTGCGCGCGAGCGTTGGGCCATCAAGGCCACCCAGCCAATTTATTCAGCCGCCGCGGTCGTCTCGGCAGTCGACTGGGTCGAGAGCTGCTGCTTCTCCGCTTCGATCTGCGCCAGGCTTCCCTTGATGAGGTTGTAGACGTTGCTGCGGCACTCGCTCTCACAGGCGCGGTGCTGCGCGGAATCGCCGGCCCAGCACTCGCCCTGGTTGCCGTAGCGCGGGCGGGCGGCCTGCAGGCGCTCTTCGGAGAGCAGCGCGAGGTACTGATCGCACACCGCGGCCGGGCTGCGCGGAGCGTTGATGTCGCTGTGCTCGCCGATCGCCGCCAGGTTGGCGCTGACGCTCTGGCTTTCCGATCCGAGCGAAAACTCATGGGCGCAGCCGCTAGAGAAGGCGGCGAGCAGACTGCCAAGAGCAATGGTGATGATTTTCGAAGAAGTAATGCGCCGGTACATGGTGAGCCTCCCAGAATTCGATTCGAGTTGACCCTGTCCATGAGCAAGGTCAATGCCGAACCGGGGGCCGCTGCGGGCCGGGCCGGGCCGCGGTCGAAAAAGCCAGCGTCTACGCAGCCTTAGTATTTCGCCGACCGGCGCGGGACGTCCGCCCGCCCGCCCGCCGGCTCTGTCCGCCCTCCTGTCCAGTGTCCAAAAGGTGTCCGGAAAGTGTCCAAGAAGTGTCCGCGGACAGTTGTGGGATGGACAGCCGACTGTGGCGGCTGTCACGTGGACAGTAGCTGCGGTAGGTGCTTCAGCACCCCATCTCCGCTTGATTCCTACTGAATAGGCGGATGCTTACTGAGCTTGCGCTGCAGCGATCGGCGCGGCAGCCCAAGACGCCGCGCCGCCTCCGAGATATTGCCGCGGCAGTCGCGCAAGACGCGCTGGATGTGCTCCCACTCCGCCCGCGCCAGCGAGGGAGCGGAATAGTCGCCGGCGGCCCCGGCCAGCGGGGCCAGCGGAGGCAGCTCGGCGCGCTGGAAGGCCGCCACCAGATCGTCGGCGTCCGCCGGCTTGGGTAGGTACTGCACCGCACCTAGCCGCACCGCATCCACAGCCGTGGCGATGCTGCCGTAACCGGTGAGCATCACGATGCGCATGCTGGGTTCAAGGGCGGCGAGATCGCGGACCACTTCCAGACCGGAGCGGCCGGGCATGCGCAGATCGACGACCGCATACTCGGGCGCATCGGCGCGCGCCAGATCCAGGGCGGAGTCATAGCCGTCGGCGGTACGCACGTCGTAGCCACGGTCGCGCAGGGCGCGCGCCATGCGCTGGCGGAACGCCTCATCATCATCGACCAGGAGCACGGTCGGCCGATCCTCGGCGGGGGACGGTCGCTCGGTCATGCCGGCACCTTGTCGGGATGCAGGGGCGCAAACGCCGGATCCGGCGGCAGGGGCGGGGCGAGCAGGGCGATCGCGCCGTCGAGCGGCAGCGTCACGGTGGCTTGCGTTCCTTCGCCCGCGGTGGAAGAGAATACGAGCTGTCCGTTCAGGCTCTCAAACACCGCATGGCACAGGAAGACCCCAAGACCCATGCCGCTGCCGGGCGCCTTGGTGGTGAAGAACGGCTCGCCGAGCCGGCGCAGGGTCTCGGCCGACATGCCCGCGCCGTGATCGGTGACCTCGATCAGAAGGACGCTGCGGCTGCGTCGCACCGCGACCGCGACCGGCGCGCGCGGCGGCGACGACTCCAGGGCATTTTTGAGCAGCGCGCGCAGGGCCTGGGCGAGGGAGCGCAGCGGCAGCCGCAGCGCCAGCT
>CALFML010000256.1 GCA_937879845.1 uncultured Myxococcales bacterium | reverse complement strand
TGCTTGGTCGCCATGGCGCGGACCCTAACACCATTTCCCGGGCCTGCCAATCGCCCACGAGCCGCCTTGGGCCACCTAGCAATGGATCCCGTCAATGGATCTCGTCAATGGATCCCGCCCTGACGCGCGGCTTCGGCCCGCGTGCGCTTGGCATAAGGCGCGGTTGTGGTATAACCACGGCAAAAATAACGATCTCGGGCCTCTGCGACATCCGAGACGGTATCCCGACGCAGCCCGATTGAGTTTTGAAGCGAGTCTTCACCGGCATGAACCGAGCCACGACCCCCTGAGCGAGCGACCGCCGATGTTTGTCACCTTTTCCGCTGCCCGACCTGAACGCCGCCGCCCCTTCTGCCGGGCCGTGCACCGGGTCTTGTCAGCCGGTCGGTGCAAGGTGGTGCCCACGGCGGATTGGAACTGAGCCGATAGGGACGTTCTGATGGCAACAGGCAGCGCGCGATGGGACTTTTTGAAAGCGGAAGGCCTCCAAGACAAAAGCGGGGAGCGGAGCCGGTGCGCGACCACATCATCTCCGTAGCGGCCGATAGCGGCTTGCTCGCCGGTCTGCAGCAGCACCTCGGGGCGTGGCTCGGGGAGTCGTATGCCCTGGATGCGGCGGCTTCGCTGCCGGCGGCGCTGCAGCTTTTGCATGAGCTTGGGCGCTCAGGCGAGACGGTGGCGATGGTGCTGGCGGACCTCGAGGCGGCCAGGCGCGAGGCGGCGGCGTCTGGCATTTCGCGCGGCGACCTGGCCTTGCTGCTGGAGGTGCACCACCTGGTGCCGCACGCCAACAAGGTGCTGCTCCTCGACGCGAGCGAAAAAGACGCGGTGGAGTTTTTGGCGCACGGCGCGCGGCACTCCGGGCTGTCGGCCTACCTGCGCAAGCCCTATGAGCCGCTGCAGCTGCGCCTTACCGTCGAAGGACTCCTGTTGCAGTACCGCCTGGCGCGCAAAAACGAGCGCCTGCTCTACACGCTGCAAGACCAGAAGCGCGAGCTGGAGGTGTGCAACCATAACCTGGAGGCGCGCATCCGCGAGCGCACGATGGCGCTGGAAGAAGCCAACCGGCGCCTGTCGCAGCTCGCCGTCACCGACGGTCTCACCGGGCTTTTCAACCACCGCTATCTGCAGGAACACCTGGTCTTGGAGGTCGAGCGCTCGCTGCGTACCGGCATCCCGCTCGGCATGCTGATGGTCGATGTCGATAACTTCCGGCTTTATAACAATCGCTTCGGCCACCAGACCGGCGATGAGGTGCTGCGGCGGGTGGCTCGGCTCATCGGCGAGCATCGCCGGGTCAACGACGTGGTCGCCCGCTACGGCGGCGAGGAGTTCGCGTTGCTGCTTATAAACGCCGACCATCGCGTCGCCGCCAACATCGGCGAGCGCCTGCGCGCCCGCGTCTGCGCCGAACCGTTCCCGCAAAACCATGAGATGCCCGGCGGCATGCTGACCATTTCCGTCGGCGTCGCCAGCTGCCCTACCGATGCCACCACGGCGGCCAGCCTGCTCGCCGCGGCCGATGCCGCGCTATTCCGCGCCAAGCACGCCGGCCGCAACCAGGTGCGGGTCTCCGGCGAACCGCCCGAGACCTTCTACGCCAGCCTGGCGGTGGGCGGCGGCCCCGCTGCCAGCGAAGAATCTCTGGTCGCTGCGGCCGCGGCTGCGGCGCCAGAGAAGTGGTAGAGAAGTGCCAGAAACTTGCCAGAAACTTGCCAGACAAGTAGCAGAAAAGCAGCCGAGGAGCGTAAAGGTAAGCGGTGCGCGGTGAGTAGCGATGGTCCCTTGCTTGTGGCGATAAATGGCGACAGTGGATGCCGATTGGCGACATCTGGCGACCCGCGCAGCGGCACCGGCCGGCCGTCTCGTGATGCGGCTAACGCGGTGAACTTGCTGGCGTTTTTAGTCCTGCCTTGCGTCCACTGTGCACACTGACCTAAAACGGGAAAAATGGACGACACGACTAATCAGCAGCCTTCCGGAATCCGTACGGTGCTCGTAACTGGTGCGAGCCGCGGGTTGGGGCTGGAGTTTGCCCGTAGCTGGCTTGCCCGCGGAGCCCACGTCATCGCCACCGCCCGCAGTCTCGCCAACTCCGAGGAGCAGGATCTTGCAGCCCTCCAGAAGGAGCACCCGGACAAGCTGCGCCTCCTTCAGCTGGATGTCCGCGACGATCGCAGCATAGAGCAGCTGGCCGGCGCAGTGGGCAACACGCAGCTGGATCTGCTCATCAACAACGCCGGCGTCCTCCATGTCGAGACGCTGAACAACATGGACTTCGCGCTGATTCTGGAGCAGTTCCGGGTAAATGCGCTCGGGGCGCTGCAGGTGACGCATGCGCTCCTGGGCAACCTCGGCGAGGGGGCGCGGGTCGTCAACGTCACCTCGCGCATGGGATCGCTGGACGACAACACCTCCGGCGGCTATTACGGGTATCGCATGTCGTACGCGGCGCAGAACATGGCGACCCGCAGCTTGGCGGTGGATCTCAAGAGCCGCGGCATCATCGTCATCGCCATGCACCCGGGTATGGTCCAGACCGACATGACGCGCGGCTTCGGAATGCTCACTGCGGCCGAGAGCGTCACCGGTATGAACGATGTCATTGCCGCTCTGGTGCCGGAACAGAGCGGGCTTTTCCTCCACTATCAGGGCACGACGCTTCCCTGGTAAAAGGACGCTCCCATGCTGCTCGGTCTGAAACAGCTTGCCACTGCCGCGACGATTCTGGGGGTCTCCCTGCTGGCGGCGCCGGGGTCGGCGCAGAGTCACCCGGACGCGGCCAAGCAGGCCGACATCCAGAAGCTGATGAACCTGACCGGCGCGGCTAACCTCGGGGTGCAGGCGGCGGATCAGATGATCGCCAGCATGCGCGGGGCGATGGCCACCGTCCCCGACAAGTTCTGGACCGAGTTCCGCAAAGAGATCAACGCCGATGAGCTGGTAAACCTCATCATCCCGGTCTACGACAAACACCTGACCCCGGCGGAGCTCAAAGAGCTCATCAAGTTTTATGAGACGCCGGTCGGCAAGAAGATGATCGCCGTCATGCCGGCGATCACCGCGGAGTCGATGCAGATCGGCCAGCAGTGGGGGA
>CALFML010000255.1 GCA_937879845.1 uncultured Myxococcales bacterium | reverse complement strand
CGCCCGCCGGTGCGAACTTGTCTGGGAGCGGCGGAGCGGCTGCGCGGCAGCTGGGATGCGGAGCGCCGCGACGCCGTGCACCGCGCCTTCGTCGCGACCAAGATGCCCTACGCAGAGGACGCCTTTGCCGGGGTCGCCCGCTCGCTGGACGGCTACGCCAAGGCCTGGGCGGCGATGCACACCGAGGCCTGCGAGGCCACCTGGCTGCGCGGCGAACAGTCGGCGGAGCTATTAGATCTGCGGATGCAGTGTCTGGAAAAACAGCGCCAGCGCCTGCAAGCGTGGGTGGAGGTCTACAAGGCCCCGGACGTCGAGGGCGTCCGGCGGGCGGTGAGCATGGCGCCAGCGGCCGCCGAGCTGCGCGTCTGCGCCGACCCCGAGGAGCTGCTGCTCCCCGTGCGGCTGCCCCGCGATCCGGCGGCGCGGGCGCGCATCACCGCGATGGAACAGCGCCTGGCGGCACTGCGCGCGCGATTTCAAGCCGGGCAGTATCAGCCCGGCAAAAAAGACGCGCAGCTTGCGGCCACCGAGTCCGCGACACTCAGCTACCAACCGGTGGAAGCGGAAGCGGAGCTTCTGCTTGGCGATTTCCAACAAGCGGTCGGCGAGCTCACCGAAGCCGAGTCGGCGTTCTACCGAGCGCTGTGGGCCGGCGAGGCGGGCAAACAGGATCGCATCTCCGTGGAGGCGTGGACCCGGCTCGCCTACTTGGTAGGCTATAGTCAGGATCGCGCGCCCGAATCGCAGCGCCTTTTGCGCCACGCGCAGGCGACGCTGCAGCGGCTCGGCGGCGATGATGTGGAGGCCGCAACTCTGGAGAGCGCGGCTGGCAGCATCGCCTACAAGACGGGTCTTTACGACGAGGCCCTGCGCCACTTCGGCAAGAGCCGGGCGCTGTTTGAAAAGACCCTCGGTCCGGACAGTCTTGAGGTGGCCGAGGTCCTGCAGCGGACCTCGTTCGCCCTTGAGCCCTCGACGCAGTTTGAGCAGGCCATCGCGCTGGAGCGCCAGGGCCTTGCCATCCTCATAAAGCGCCTGGGCCCTGAGCACCCGGAGGTGGCGGCCGGGCGGCTGCGCTTGGGCGAGCACCTTCTCCTCAACGAATTTTATACGAGCGCGCTTTTCGAGATGCGCACGGCGCTGTCGATCTATGAGCGCTCGTACCCGGCGGACGACATCCATGTCGCCGCCGCCCTGTACGGCGTCGCGAGCGTGCTTGTGGAGATGAAGCAAGGCGCAGAGGCGCTGCCCCTTGCGGAGCGCGCGCTCGCCATCCGCCGGCAGCGGCTTGGCCCCACCCATTCCGATGTGGCGGAAGCGCTGGCGGCCCATAGCGCGGCGCTGCTGCAGACCAGCCAGAGCGAGCCGGCGCTGGCCGAAGCGCGACAGGTGCAAGACCTTATCGCCCGGACGCTGGGGACAGACCACTTCAAGTATTCGTTCGCGCTCCTCGCTCTGGGTCACATCTACTCCGCGCGGCGCGACTATCCGCGTGCGCTCACCGCCTATCGTGAGAGCATCGCCGCGCTGAAACGCAGCCAGGTCACCGATGCCTGGTCCTTTGCCCGCCCGCAGCTTGCCATCGCCGAGGTGGAGATTGCGCTCAAACAGCTGCCCGCGGCGATGGCGCGGCTGGAGGAGACGCGGGGCACGCTCGAGCGCGACGATCCGACCTCGCTGTTTCTCGCCGATGCGTGCTTCCAGCTGGCCAAGCTGCTCGCGCTGTCCGGGCGCGATGAAGCCCGCGTACAAGAGCTCGGGCAGCGCGCGCTCACGCTCTACCGCAAGGTCGACTTTGTCCGCAACCAGCAGCGCGTCGAAGTGGAACGCTTCCTGGCCGATCGTCCGCAAGCCCGGTAACCGCGCGCGATTGGGAATTCGCCAAGTGATGTCAGCGCGATGGCGCGGGCGATTGAGAAATCAGGTCGCCCAGGTTATCGTGATACGATGGCGGTTTCCGGTTCCTCTTCGCTGAGTGCCCAGCTGGCTGCCTACGCAGCGGAACCGCAGGGAGGGACGCCAGCGGTTCCGCCGGAGCTGGAGTCGCGTCTCCTTTCTTTTCGCGCCGCCGGCCAAGCCGCCTGGCCCGGACTGCCGCTGACCGATGATGAGCTCCTGCGCTACCTTGCCGAGCGCCTGCCCGAAGGCGCCAATCTGACCGAGGCGCTCGACCACTTCCACGGCGCCGATCTCCATCTGGCGTGCGCCTGCGCGCTAGGCAAGCCGCGGGCGCTGGAAGCGTTTGAGCGCCACTGCCTTGTAAACCTCCCCGCGACCCTGGCCCGCTTCTCCAAGAGCGACGAATTTCACGACGAGGTGCGCCAAGCGGTGCGCGAGCGGCTGTTCGTCTGCAAGCCCGGCGCGCGGGCCCGCATCGAGGACTACGGCGGCCGCGGCGCGCTGGCCGGCTGGGTGCGGGTGGTCGCGGTGCGCCTTGCCGTGGACCTTTTGCGCCAGCAGAACAAGCAGCCGCTCGCCGTCCAAGACGATGTTCTGGAGAGCCTGGCCATCGGCGCCGACTCCGATCTCCAGGTGCTCGCCCAGCGCTACCGCGCCGAGGTCAAAGCGGCGTTCCGCGAGGCCTTCGCGGCGCTCCCGGCGGCCGAGCGCAACCTGCTGCGGCTGCATTATCTCGACAACCTCACCTTGGAAGAAATCGGCGCCATGAAGCGCGTACACCGCTCGACCGCGGCGCGGCGCCTGGCCCGCTCGTGCGAGCTGGTGGCCGCCCACACCCACAAGATTCTCGTCGAGCGGCTGGGTATCGAGGCCTCGCAGATAGACAGCGTTATGCGCCTTCTGCGCAGCCACCTCGACCTCAGCCTGGATCGCTGGCTCGGTGCCAGCCCGAGCCCGCACCGCTAGCCTGCGCGGCCCCGCCGCCGCGCCTTGGGAGTCCGCAGCTGCGGCTACACATCGGATCGGGAGGGAGTGTGACTGCTTCGATCGCGAGACGGCATTTTCTCATCGGGGCCGGCGCGCTCGCTCTCGGCGGACCCCACGGCGGCGATGCGGCCGGTGCGGCCCCCAAGCGCGAGTCCGTCATCGTCATCGGCGCCGGCATCTCCGGTCTGGCCTGCGCTAGTGAGCTCGCCCGGATCGGCTATGATGTCGTGGTCCTTGAGGCACGGGCGCGCCTGGGCGGCCGAATCTTTAGCGATGAGCGCCTGGGCTTGCCAATCGACATGGGCGCCTCTTGGATCATGGGGCACGACACCAACCCGCTGACCAAGATCGCGCGGGCGGCCGGAGCCGCGCTGTTCCCGACCGACTATGAGAGCATCGCCGTCTTCTACAAAGGCAAGCGGGTCGCCGACCAGAAGCTCGACCAGCTGGCAGAGCAGTATGAAGAGCTTTTCGGGCAGATCGAAAAAGGCGCAAGCTCTCTGGCTGCGGACATCTCGCTCGATGCGGCCATCAAGCGGGCGGTGGGCGGAGAAAAGCTGACGGATGACGAGCGCCGCGGGCTCGAGTTCTTCACCGGCGATCTGGCGCTCGACGCGGCTGCGGACATGGATGAATTAGGAGTGATCGGCCAAGAGAAAGATAAGCGGTTTCGCGGCGCCGACGCGCTGGTCAAAGGCGGATATGAGCAGGTCCCCCGCTACCTGGCCCGCGGGCTGGCGGTACGCACGGAACATACCGTCACGCGCATCCAGCATGGGCCGGCGGGCGTGATTGTGGAGACCAGCCAAGGGCGCACGGAGGCGGCGCGGTGCGTGATCTCTTTGCCGCTCGGGGTGCTCAAGGCGGGGAAGGTGAGCTTCTCCCCTGCCCTGCCGGCGGACAAGCAAGCCGTCATCGGGCGGCTCGGAATGGGGACGCTGGACAAGGTGGCGCTGGTCATGCCGCGCCGGATTTTTCCCGGCGGCGTCGAGCTCCTTGGCCGCATGGGGGACGAGCCGGGACGATTCCCCCTCTTCGTCGACCTGGAGCGCGTCTCCGGCCGCCCGGCGCTCATTGGCTTTGTCGCCGGCAAGCTTGCCCGCGCGCTGGAACAAAAGTCCGACGCCGAAATCATCGCTGCGGCCATGCGGTCGCTGCGCGACATGCTGGGAGCCGGCATTCCCGAGCCGACCGCGGCCGCCGTCGTGCGCTGGAGTGCCGACCCGCTGGCCCGCGGCTCCTATTCGTACGTTCCGGTCGGAGCCAGGGAAACGGATCGCGATCTGCTGTCCGCACCGGTGGGCGATCGTCTGTTTTTCTGCGGCGAAGCGACGATGCGCAACTACGCAGGAACGGTGCATGGGGCCTACCTCTCCGGGCTGCGGGCCGCCGCGCGTCTTGCCGGCGTCCCCGATCCCGGCCTTGCCGCCGGCGACAACCTCCGCCGCCTGCGCATGAACTTGGCCCGCCGCCGCGGCAAGTAGCGCCACGCGGCGGCACTGCGGCGCGGCACTGGCTAAAACCGCACATCCTGCGCGATCATCGCCGCCCCGATGTCCAGATACGTCGGGGCGCGGCCTCTTGCAAGCGGACCGCCACTCTGCACATCATAAGTCATGATAATCGCCCCAAAGTCCCCTACCGGCTCGCATGAAGCCATCTCTGTGAAGCTGGTGCTGGAGACGGTCGTGATTTACGCGGCCCTGGTCGGGGCGGCGATTGCGCTAGGCCGCGGCGAGGCGGGGCCGCACTGGCTGCCGCTCATCCCGGTGCTTGTGGCGCTGGGCTTCTGGCTCGACCGCCTGTACACGGTGGCGCACGAGGGCGTTCACCGCAAGCTCTTCCCCGCCCACCCGATCGTCAACGACGTGCTGGCGATGCTGCGGGAGAGCGCGGAGAGAGCCAAAATTAAGGTACCGGCTGATCCGGCGATGATCAGCCCGTAGCAGACGCTGGCCAGCAGCAGTGGGAATGTTTGCTTGATGATGGCGACATCTAGGCTGAAGAGTATTCCGAGAACGTAGGCCGCGATGGCAGGCAGAACGGTCACAGCGCCCACGAACGAAACGATGACGCCCCACTTGCCCAAAAAATAGTCGATGCGACGCAGGGGTCGAGAAAGGTAGAGCGGCAGGGCGTTGTACCGCAGGTCTTGGCTAATCAGGTTGGGCCCGACGAGCAGGATCAGGACCATCGCGAGCCGCAGCTCCGTGAGCATGAAGTAACTGTAGGAGAGCGTCCACACCTCCATTCGTTAGGCCCTCGGATCGAGGAGCATCTCTCGATCAAGAAATCCCAG
>CALFML010000254.1 GCA_937879845.1 uncultured Myxococcales bacterium | reverse complement strand
ACTCGATGCGCCGCCGGTGAACTCGGTGAGGAGTCCGAAATCGACCAGTACCACCTCGCCGCTCGGGCGGACAAGGATATTGGCCGGCTTGAGGTCACGATGCACGAACCCCTCGCCGTGCAGATAAGCCAAGGGAGCGCAGAGCTTGCGGATTACGCTCACGATTTCGCCCAGCCGGCTCAGAACCGGAGCGGCGACCGCGGGCAGCGAGGGGGACGCGGCATCGGGAGCCGGCTCGGCGCCAATGCCGGGCAGCGTGTTGTCGATCGGCAGCCCCTTGGCCGTGCTCTGGACGACCCCGGCCTGATGCGTCGTCTCGTGGGCCTGCCCCATCCAGGTCGCCGCGGCGGCGGTGGAGTGCGGCGCACTGCGCCACAGATCCTCCCGCACGGTCTCCAGGGTCCGCCCATCGATAAGCTCCATCGCGTACCAGGGCACCCCTTGCTCGGTGCCGCTATCGAGGATGTGGGCGATGCCGGGATGAGAAAGGCGAGACAGTCCGTGCACTTCCTGGCGAATGGCGTGCAGGGATGCGCGGTTTGACCGTTCTACGGTCTTGAGCGCGACGACTGCGCCGGTCGTAAGGTGGGTGGCGCGGTAGACCGCCCCCATCCCACCGGCCCCCAGCACAGAGAGCAACCGATAAGAGCCGATGCGCTCGGGAAAACGCGCCCCCATGGGATCATCATATCCCTTATCGAGGGGCCGCTCGGGAGCCGCTTTTTCCGAGCCGCCCCGCCCGTCGCCGCCCTGACCGGTCCGCGACATGCGCCGACCGGTCAGAAGCAGCGGCAAGCCAAACTACAAAAGCTGGCCGGGCCGGGCCTACAGGAGGTTCTTCAGCACGCTGAGCAGACCACTCTGCTGCACATCGGTCAGAGCGGGCTGGCCTTCGGCCTTCGCCTTGTCCACCGCAGCCTGAACACCGACCTTGGCCGCCTCTTCCTTCTGCGTGGCCGCGGCGGCCGCGTCCTGAGTCGCCGTTGCTGCGGCGTCCTTGCCCTTGGTCAGGTAGTTGCGCGCCGCCGTCATCGCCGCCTGGATCAGCGTCTCTTTGAGCCCCAGGGAAGAGGACGCGGAGGCCACGGCCGGATCCGCACCCGCGGCGCCCGCTCCCGCAGTTGCCCCCCCAGTTGTCGCACATGCGCCCAGCATGCAAACCAGCGCCAGAGTACCAATCGCTCGTAGAATCGTCATGACTGCTCCTTCGTTCTGTAAGTGGATGGGTCGCCTGTCAGCAGTCGCATCATACGTAGGCGCCGGCGCGAAGCCAACAATTTGCTTCTCGCAGCTCGTGCAGCCTGACCGGGCGGTATTAACCGCATAGGCAGCGTCGACCGCTTGACTGCGGAGGAGCTAAGCAGCCAATATCACATAATGCCAAAGGTGTTTATTGTCCGTCCCAGGTAAGCGCGCCGTCGTCTTTCTCGCCGCGATGACTGTATGCTCCGGACTGGGCTCGGCGGACTGGAATCGGCCCTGGCTTGCTGCGGCCAGAGCGGACCAGATGATCCCAAATCAGAGCTACCGGCTGAAAAACGGTATGCAGGTCATCCTCCATGAGGACCATCGCACTCCGTTTATCGCAGTGCAGGTGACCTATCACTACGGCCCGCTGTATGAACCGGCCAGCTCTCGCGGCGTGGCGCATCTGCTGGAGCACTTGCTGCAGGGTCACACGGTGCACCTGCCGTCCAGCACGCCGAGCAGCCAGCTGCAGCGCATCGGCGCGGTGCAGATCCGTCTGCGGCTGGAGCCGGATCGCCTCGACTCCTGGGCGGTGGTACCAAGCGCCAACCTGGCCCGCGCGTTGTGGGCGGAGAGCGACCGCATGGGGTTCATGCTGCCAGAGGTCCGCAATGAAGACATCGCCTATAATAAGAAGGTGATCGCGCTGGAGGACCGGCTGCGTATGTCCACGGTTCCCTATGCCGCGGGCGATGAGCAGCTGTCGGCGGCTCTCATTCCCCTGGGTCAGCCGATCTATGGGAACTGGCGCGGCATCGTTCCGGCGGTGAACAAAACGTCGGAGCTAGAGCCCACGCTTTCCCGCTTTTACTCGCCCAGCAATGCCACCCTGGTCCTGGCAGGGGATTTCACCCGCGAGGACGCAGTCAGACTCGTGGAAAAATACTTCGGGACGCTCAACGCCCTGCCCCCGCCCGTCCTGCCGCAGCCGGAGCTTGGCGCCATCGAGCGCGAGGTCGTGCTCCGGCAGCAAGACTCCGTCGCCCGCCGTCCCCGCATCCGGCTCGGGTGGCTGATGCCGGCGCTCAAGCACCAAGCCAGTGCAGTGGCAGCCCTTTTGGAGCTGCTCCTAGACCGGGGAGCCACGGGTCGCCTGCAGGAGGAGCTCTTGCACAAGGGCGGGCTGGCCCTGGAGGTGAATGCGACGCAGATCATCACCGCTCCGCAGCCGCTCCTTTTTATCACCGCATATGCCGAACAAGAGGCAGCGCTGCCGCAGATCCTAAAAGGCATCGACTCGGTCCTAGACAAGCTGGCCGGCACAGAGGTGAGCGCCGAAGAGCTGGCCGCCGTGAAGCGTCTGTATTCCAACCAGCGCCTTTTACAGCTGGCCGATATCCTCAAAAAAGCGCGTCTGCTTCAGACCTATAATCACTACCTCGGTACGCCGGATGGGCTGGAGCAGGAGCTTGGGCGCATCGAACAAGTGAGCGCCGCCGACATACAGAAGTTCGCGCGCGATTATCTTGCCGCAGCGCACCGGGTGGTCTTGTACTCCACGGTCGCGCCGACGGTCATCATATCGGGGGACAAGCCGTGAGGGGCGCTCTTTTAGTCTTACTACTCTGCGCCGCGGCCTGCCATCAGCCCTGGCGTGACACCCCTCCGGTTGTCGCAAACCAGCTCGCGGTGCGGATCCCGGCCTATGAACACCGCTTGATGCCTAATGGCGTCCAAGTCTACCTTCAGCCGGATGAGTATCTGCCGCTTGTGTCGCTGCATCTTGTGGTGCGCGCCGGCGATGCCGCGGTGCCGCAGCAGCAGTCCGGGGTGATGCGGCTCCTGTATGAGATGATGCTCACGGATGCGCAGCTGACGCACGAGCTCGACAATCTGGGCGCCACGATGGAGCTTGATGTCCAAGCCGATGCGGCCTACGTCTCGCTCAGCGTATCATCGGGCGATGCCCTGGCTGCGCTTAAGCTTTTGGCCAGCGCCGTGCGTGAGCCGCACTTTGATAAGGAGTCCTTCACCCGCGTCCACACGCGGCTCCTCGCGGCGGTGTTTGGTCAGACCCCCTCGCCGATTCGGCGGGCCGAGGATGCCCTGCTGGCGCGGCTCTACGGGCCCGATCATCCCTTGGCGTTGACCGGGCGCAAGACGCTCACCCCGCTGAGCCAGCTGCGGCTCGACGATGTAACAGCCGCGTATAAGCGCTTTATCGGCCCAAAGAATGTCGCGCTGGTGATGGTGGGACGGGTTCCCAAGGTGGTCGGTTTCGCCTGGGCGCAAAAGTATCTCGGGGACTGGACGGTCGCGGTCGAAGAGCCCAAAGTCGCCCCCCCGCTCCTTCCGGCCGGACGCCGCATGATTCCGGTAGTGCCGGTGGCCGGTCTTCCGGGAACCGCGGTGCTGTTTGGCGGACGCCTGCACTGGAAAGGGCTGGCCGAGGAGGCGGCCGCGCGGGCGGCCATTCGTCAGCTGGGGACGCAGATCTCCGTGGTGTTGCAGCTCCGGGGGTATGCCGTGCCGGGCACCGAGGTCGAGACCGAAGTCGATCACTACGGTTTCGGCGCTCATTATGTCCTGCGGGCGATCGTCCGCCCCGAGTTCACCAAAGCCGCCCTGGAGGAAATCCTGCGGCAGGGGTCCGGTCAGATCGTGCTGCATGTCTCCGCAGATGCCGACCGGGTTACGGCCGTGGCGCAGATTCTGTATCAGCTGCGGCTGTACGACTCGGTCTTCCATACGAGTCGGCTGACCGGCGTCGCGTCCATCGTCCACTCCTTCCGTGGACTTGCCAACATCGGCCGGAATGCGGCGCGACTTTTTGTTCTGCAGCAGCCGGATGTCTATTACATCCAGCTCATCGAGCAGCTCAACGCCATCACCGCAAGGCAGATCGATCAGGCGATCGCGTTTCACTTCGTGTCCGAAGTCGCGCAGCTGGTCTTGGCCGGCGACCCGCAGCTCATCGAATCGCAGCTGCGCGGCACCGATCTTGGAACCGTGCAGCGCGTATTGCCCGACTAAGAGACGGACCGCTACATCACACCTAGGCCTGCGTGCGCCGGCTGCGCCGCTCCAGGCTGATGCCCAGGTAGGTCAAGCTGCCGCCGACCAGGAGCATGTGGAGGAACCACAGCTCGCCGCTGTGGGCAGCGACGAACTGAAAATAGAACGTATAGAGGTTGATGAGCAGGAACACCTGTCCGTGCGCCCGCAGGATGCTCAGGTCGCGCTTGACGCCGACATACAGGCTGCTGCCGCAGAAGGCGGCCCAGAGCACGGAGAACAACAGCCGCTCCCAGCCGGAGGCGCGGGAGAAGATTTCATCGCGGCCGGAGAAGTAGCCGAACAGGGCGAAGAACCACAGCGCCAGGTTGACCACCAGCATGCCGAAGTGCTGGTACACGCGGCTCATCAGCGCGTACGGCCGCAGCGCCGGAATCTGACCATTGCCGTGCAGCCAGCCGACGCCGATGCAGACAAGTCCGGCGCAGAGGAAGCGCAGCGGATAGTTCATTCCCAGCCAGTACATCCCCCAGCCGGAGACGTAGCCGGTCTCGCCGCCGAAGAACACGAAGAGGTCCACGCAAGCATAGATCA
>CALFML010000253.1 GCA_937879845.1 uncultured Myxococcales bacterium | reverse complement strand
CCACCTGGCAGCCGAGGCTTATCGCCTGCACCGGCTGCTGGCTGCGGTAGCCGCCGCTGTCCTTGTGAATCGTGCGCGCCACCGAGAAATAGGCGACGCCGTCGGGCATGCGGGCGACCTGGGTGCGCACCATGCCGGGGGTCATAAACGCGGTGAACACGTTCCACTTGGGACAGGCGCCGCTGAAGCGGGCGAAGCGGATGCCGGAAGCGGAGAAGCGCTTGGAGATGTTGCCGGCGATGTCGGTGCGGATCATGTGGAAGGGGACGCCCTCGGCGCCGGGGCGGCGCAGCGAGGTCAGGCGGTGGCAGACCTGCTCGAAGCTGACGCGGAAGCGGCGGCCGATGACGTCGATGTCGTAGCGCTCCTGCTGCGCCGCCTGCAGGAACGGCTGATACGGCATGAGCACGGCGCCGGCGAAGTAGTTGGCCAGCGCCACCCGCAACAGCGTCCGCGAGGCGTCGCTGCTCAGCATCGGATCGGTGGCCATGCGGCTGAGCACCGGCTCCATCGCCATGAGCGCCACTTGATGCGCGACCTGGAACGTCCGGCTGCGGGTGGGCAGAAGCTCCGACAGGGTGAGCAGGCGCCGCTGCGGATCGTAGCGGCGCAGGGTGCCGCGCTCTTCGCCCCAGCGCAGCACGCGCACCGTGACGCCGTGTTCCTTGCTCAGATACTGTAAGAGTCCGGAGTACAGATCGTCGGCCTCCAGGCCCGCCCACTGCCACAGCTCCTCCGCGCCGGCCTCCAGGTCGGCGAAGTAGTTCATGTGGTGCTGGAAGTACTCGCTCACCTGCTCCGACGGCAGGTGCAGGCGGTCGACGGCGTCGGTGTCGGCGGTCTCGGCGCCGTGGGAGATGCTCGCCGCCAGTTGCTCGCTCAAAGTGCGCGCCTGCTGGTAGGCGGCGTACAGGCTGACCACCGCCCGCGCCGTGGCCGGCTGCGTCACCGCCAGCTCGCGGATGTCGGTGGACTTGAGGTCATGCGACTCGAACAAAAGATCGGCAAAGATCTCATATAGATCGGAGATGAGCCGCGCGTCTTCGTCGCTTGTAAAGTCCCGCAGGTCGACGTTGCAGACCTGGGCGATCTTGATGAGCAGCGCCGCGGGCAGCGGCCGGCGGTTGGACTCGATGAGGTTGAGATAGCTCGCCGAGACCCCGAGCCGCCGCGCCAGCTCCGCCTGGCTCAGGTTCTCCCGCCGGCGCAGCGCCCGCACCTTGGCGCCGAAGAATGCGCCTTCGTTTCCAGGTTGCTCGGCTTTGGCCATCCTGCTCTCCCTTCGTTTACAAGATTAACACATTTACAAGATGCCTTTGACTTCGATTGACAACGAGTCCTGCGAAGGTGGTCGAGTGGCATTGACCATTGTGACAAAGCTCGTAGGCTTGAAAACCAATGAGCCGCTACGAAGCAGTCCTTACCCCACCGGCCCGCGAGTTCGTCACCGCGCTGGTCCGCCGCTTCGCTCCCCAGATCGCCACCCTGTTGCAGGCGCGGCAGGAGCGCAGTAAACAGCTTGACGCTGGCGTAAGCCTGGACTTTCTCCCCGCCACCCGCGAGATCCGCGAGAGCGCCTGGACCGTGGCGCCGCTGCCGCCGGATCTGCTCGACCGCCGCGTCGAGATCACCGGGCCGGTCGACGCCAAGATGATCATCAACGCCCTCAACTCCGGGGCGCAGGTGTTCATGGCCGACTTCGAGGACTCCACCGCCCCGACCTGGGACAACGTCCTGGCCGGCCAGGAGAACCTGATGCGGGCGGTGCGGCGGACGCTGCGCTTCGTCGCTCCCGACACCGGCAAAGAGTACGCGCTGCGCGAGCAGACGGCGGTGCTGCTAGTCCGTCCGCGCGGCCTGCACCTGCCGGAGCGCCACTTCGTGGTCGATGGCAGCCCGGCGCCGGGCTCGCTGTTTGATTTCGGTCTGTATTTTTTCCACAACGCGGCGGAGCTCCTACAGCGGGGCAGCGGTCCCTACTTCTACCTGCCCAAGCTGGAGAGCCACCTGGAGGCGCGGCTGTGGAACCAGGTGTTCCTGTGGGCGCAGGCGGCGCTGGGGATACCCGCGGGGACGATCAAGGCCACCTGCCTCATCGAGACCCTGCCGGCGGCGTTCGAGATGGACGAGATCCTCTACGAGCTGCGCCAGCACTCGGCGGGCCTTAACTGCGGGCGCTGGGACTACATCTTCAGCTTCATCAAGAAGCGGCGCACCGATCCCGGCGCGCTCTTGCCGGACCGCTCGCAGGTGACGATGGACAAGGGCTTCCTGCGCGCCTATGCGCAGCTGCTCATCAAGACCTGCCACCGGCGCGGCGTGCACGCCATGGGCGGCATGGCGGCGCAGATCCCGATCAAGGACAACCCGGAGAAGAACGCCGAGGCGCTGGCCCGCGTGCGCGCCGACAAGCTGCGCGAGGTGGGCGACGGCCACGACGGGACCTGGGTCGCCCACCCGGGGCTGTGCCCGGTGGCGAGCGCGGTGTTCGCCGAGCACCTGACCGGGCCGAACCAGCTGCACAAGCAGCGCCCGGACGTCCAGATCACCCGCGACGATCTGCTGGCGGTGCCCGCCGGCACGATCACCGAAGGCGGCCTGCGCCACAACATCCGCGTCGGCGTCCAGTATGTGGACGCCTGGCTGCGCGGGGTCGGCTGCGTGCCGCTTTATCACCTTATGGAAGACGCCGCCACCGCCGAGATCTGCCGCGCGCAGGTGTGGCAGTGGCTGCGGCACGGCGCCGTCGTGGAGGGGCTGGGGAAGCTCACGGCGGAGGGCTTAAAAGATGTGATCACGCAGGAGGTCGCCTTGCTTGGCGTCACCAAGCTGGCCCGCGCTGCGGAGCTTTTTACCGGGCTCGTGCTGAGCCCCGAGTTTGTCGAGTTTCTGACCGTGCCGGCCTACGAGTGGCTGGCGCGTCAGGGTGAGAATTTACCTAAGGAAGCCAAGGAGTAGACCGATGGGACTTGCAGCCGTACGAAAGGATTCGACCGTGGAACTTGCGCGGGCTCGGCGTTTTGAAGGCATCGTGCGCCCCTACACCAAAGAGGATGTGCTGCGCCTGCGCGGCGGCGTGTGCGTCGAGCACACCCTGGCGCGCCTCGGGGCGGAGCGCCTGTGGGATCTACTTCACTCGGAGTCCTATGTCGCAGCCCTTGGGGCGCTGACCGGCAACCAGGCGGTGCAGCAGGTGCGCGCCGGCCTGTCGGCGATCTACCTGTCGGGCTGGCAGGTCGCGGCGGACGCCAACACCGCCGGGGCGATGTATCCGGATCAGAGCCTGTATCCGGTGGACAGCGTGCCCAACGTCGTGCGCAAGATCAACGCGGCGCTCCTGCGCGCCGGCCAGATCGATCACGCGGAGGGCAAGGTCGGCCGCAACTACCTGGCGCCGATCATCGCCGACGCCGAGGCGGGCTTTGGCGGGCCGCTCAATGCGTTTGAGCTCATGAAGGCGATGATTGACGCGGGCGCCGCCGGCGTGCACTTCGAGGACCAGCTGGCCTCGGAGAAAAAGTGCGGCCACCTGGGCGGCAAGGTGCTGGTGCCGACCAGCCAGTTCATCCGCACCCTCACCGCCGCGCGCCTCGCCGCCGACATCAGCGACGTGTCGACGCTGGTCATCGCCCGCACCGACGCCGATAGCGCGCAGCTTATCACCTCGGACGTCGATGAGCGTGATCATCCGTTCATCCTGCGCAACGATCGCACGCCGGAGGGCTTCTACCGCCTGCGCGGCGGCCTGGACGCGGCGATCGCCCGCGCCCTGTCGTACGCCCCCTACGCCGACATGCTGTGGTGCGAGACCTCGACGCCGGACCTGGGCCAGGCCCGCCGCTTCGCCGAGGCGGTGCACGCCCGCTTCCCCGGCAAGCTTTTGGCCTACAACTGCTCGCCGTCGTTCAACTGGCGCAAGCACCTCGACGAGCAGGCGGCGGCGCGGTTCCAGCAGGAGCTCGGCGCCATGGGCTACAAGTTCCAGTTCGTGACGCTGGCCGGGTTCCACTCGCTGAACTACATCATGTTCGAGCTGGCGCGCGGCTACCGCGATCGCGGCATGGCCGCCTACGCCGAGCTCCAGCAGTCGGAGTTCGCCGCCGAGCGCCACGGCTACACGGCGACCCGCCACCAGCATGAGGTCGGCACCGGCTACTTCGATCAGGTCTCTGAGGTGATCTCGGGCGGCAAGGCCAGCACCCTGGCCCTGCAGGGCTCGACCGAGACCGCCCAGTTTCACTAGAAAATCCCTAGCTTCCGCCGGTCACAAGTTGCGCTAAGTTCCCAAAAAAGAGCGGCCTTGGGGGGCACGCGTCTGGAGTATAATGTCGCGATGGTCGCCAGCAGTAAGCACGCCTGCGCCGCACGCCGGGTAACGGTCGTCCCGCGGGGACAAGTCATGGCTCGCCCGAGCCTGGCTCCCGCGCGGACGGCTCGCCAGGGCCGCGCCGACTGCCGCCGCCCATTCGCCTATTCATCGTCCACCGCCTGCCGCCTCCCGCTTGGGGATGGCGCCCTCTGCGCTTTGGTTCCCGATAAACTCCCTAGTTCGAGACAATCAGGACGCCCATCATGACTACGATACCGACCCCCGCTTTCGTCAAGAACCAGCAGCTCATCCACTGGGTCCAAGAGATGGCGACCCTATGCCAGCCGGATCAGATCCACTGGTGCGATGGCTCGCAAGCTGAGTACGACGCACTGTGTCAGCAGCTTATCGATCAGAAGACCCTCATTCGCCTCAATCCGGAGAAGCGGCCGGGCAGCTACCTCGCCGTCTCCGACCCCTCCGATGTCGCCCGCGTCGAAGATCGCACCTTCATCTGCAGCAATCGGAAAGAAGATGCCGGCCCGACCAACAACTGGGTCGCCCCGCGTGAGATGAAGGCCCGCCTGCACAAGCTCTTCGAGGGCTGCATGCGCGGCCGCACGATGTACGTGGTGCCGTTCAGCATGGGGCCGATCGGCTCGCCGATTGCCCATATCGGCATCGAGCTGTCCGACTCCGCCTACGTCGTCATCAACATGCGGATCATGACCCGCATGGGCCGCGCCGTCTATGACGCGCTCGGCGAGCACGGCGAGTTCGTGCCGTGCATGCACTCGGTCGGGGCGCCGCTGGAGCCGGGCCAGGCCGACGTGCCGTGGCCGTGCAACAAGGATCACAAGTACATCGTCCACTTCCCGGAGAAGCGCGCCATCTGGTCCTACGGCAGCGGCTACGGCGGCAACGCGCTCCTGGGCAAGAAGTGCCTGGCGCTGCGCATCGCCAGCACCATGGCCCGTGACCAAGGCTGGTTCGCCGAGCACATGCTGCTCCTCGGCGTCGAGTCGCCGCACGGGGAGAAGACGTACCTGGCCGCCGCCTTCCCCAGCGCCTGCGGCAAGACCAACCTCGCCATGCTCGTCCCGCCCAAGGAGATCGAGGGCTGGAAGATCACCACGGTCGGCGATGACATCGCCTGGATCAAGCCCGGCAAGGACGGCCACCTGTACGCCATCAACCCGGAAGCGGGCTTTTTCGGCGTCGCCCCCGGCACCTCCGAGCAGTCAAACCCCAACGCCATGGCGACGATCCGCAAGAACACGATCTTCACCAACGTCGCCCTGACTCCCGACGGCGATGTCTGGTGGGAGGGCATGACCAAGACCCCGCCGCCGCACCTGACCGACTGGCAGGGGCAGCCGTGGACGCCGGACTGCGGCCGCAAGGCGGCGCATCCCAACGCGCGCTTCACCGCTCCGGCCAGCCAGTGCCCGGTGATCGACGCGGCGTGGGAAGATCCCAAGGGCGTGCTGGTCAGCGCCTTTGTCTTCGGCGGCCGGCGCAGCACTACGGTGCCGCTGGTCTACCAGGCGTTCAACTGGAACTTCGGCGTCTATATGGCCGCCACCATGGGCTCGGAGACCACTGCCGCCGCCACCGGCGCCGTCGGCCAGGTGCGCAGCGATCCGATGGCCATGCTGCCGTTCTGCGGCTACCACATGGGCGACTACTTCAATCACTGGCTCAACATGGGCCGGGCCCTGGCCAAGCCGCCGCGCATCTTCGGCGTCAACTGGTTCCGCACCGACAAGGACGGCAAGTTCCTGTGGCCGGGCTTCGGCCAGAACATGCGCGTCATCAAGTGGGTGGTGCAGCGCATCCGCGGCCAGACCTCGGCGGTGGAGAGCCCGATCGGCTGGATGCCGCGGTATGAGGACCTGGACTGGCGCGGGCTTGACAACTTCAGCAGCGAGAAGTTCTACGACCTCATGTCGGTCGATCGCGAGCACTGGCGCAAGGAGCTCATGGCGCACGAGGAGCTGTTCTCCAAGCTCTACGATCACCTGCCCAAGGAGTTCGTCCTCATGCGCGAGCTGATTCTGTCGAGCGTCTGGCGCGCCCCCGAGCACTGGGAGCTGGCGCACGAATAGCTCTGCCGCTCGCCCCCGCGCGAGCCCATGCGGCGGGCGGGATGCGTCCCGGCCCGCCGCGGTTTTCCCCTCGCACTACTTAAAAAACTAAGGGTCCATGCCGTGACCCGCTTATCCCCCAGGCGGGGGCCAAGACACGTCATCACGGAGGCACTGTGAAGGTCGCAATCAACGGATTTGGGCGCATCGGGCGCCTGGTAGTGAGCGCCATGCTCGAGCGCGGCGTGCACGGCAAAGAGCTCAGCGTCGTTGCCGTCGTCGATGTCACCACCGACGCCGACTACTTCGCGTATCAGCTCAAGTACGACTCGGTGCACGGCCGCTTCAAGGGCGAGATCCGCACCGAGAAGAGCCGCCCCGAGCTAAAAGAGAACGACATCCTGGTCGTAAACGATGTCAAGATCCGCTGCCTGCCGGCCGCCAAGGATCTGACGCTTTTGCCCTGGCGTGAACTCGGCGTCGATATCGTCATCGAGTCCACCGGCCTTTTCACCGAGGCCGATCTCGCCCGCGGCCACCTCGCCGCCGGCGCCAAGAAGGTCATCATCACCGCGCCCGGCAAAGGCGTGGATGTAAAGACCCTGGTGATGGGCGTAAACCACGAAGAGTACGATCCCTTAAAGCACCACATCGTCTCCAACGCGTCGTGCACCACCAACTGCCTGGCGCCTCTTGTCCACGTCCTTCTGAAAGAGGGAATCGGCCTGGAGACGGGCCTCATGACGACGATCCACGCCTACACCGCGACCCAGAAGACGGTGGACGGCCCCTCCAAGAAAGACTGGCGCGGCGG
>CALFML010000252.1 GCA_937879845.1 uncultured Myxococcales bacterium | reverse complement strand
GCTACCTCGACGACGACGGCTGCCCTGACGTTCCGCCGCCGGCCGTCCTGGTTCCGTTCCTCGGCACCGTCCAGGGCGTGGCCTTTGAGAGCGAGCGCTCCGACCTGCTGCCCTCTTCCCTGCCGATTCTCGACCGCGCCGTGCAGGCGCTGCGCGATGCCGCCACCGCCAAGCTGGAAGTCGCCGGCTACACCGACAACAGCGGCGATATGCAGCGCAACCTGGAGCTATCGCAGAAGCGCGCCGACGCGGTAAAAGCCTACTTAATCGGCAAAGGCATCGACGCCGCCCGCCTCACCAGCCGCGGCTACGGCCAGGAAAGCCCGATCGCCGACAACGCCACGCCGGAAGGCCGCGAAAAGAACCGCCGGGTAGAGTTCCACTTCGTCAACTGACCGCCGCGATTTCCCTGAATCCGGCGCTTTCCCGTCAACCCTCCCGGCTGTTTTGCATAATTTGGTGCATGTCCTCGGCACCGATCCAGATCTTCATAAGCTACGCTGCCCCCGACGAGCCGCTCCGCTCCGAGCTGCGCGCCCACCTATACTCCCTGGAACATAGCGGCGGAATCACCGTTTGGGACGCGAGCCAGATCCCACTGGGCGAGGACTGCAGCCGCCACATCGACCAGCACCTGGAATCCGCCGACATAATCCTGCTCCTTATCAGCGCCGACTACATGGTTCCCCAAGCCTTCGCGCCAAGGAGTGAGTTAAACCGCGCCCTTTCCCGCAGCCATAAGGGCAGCGCGACGGTGATACCCATCCTCCTGCGGGCCTATGCCTTGGAAAACACCGCCCTCAGGGATCTCCGGCCGCTGCCGCAGGACCGCAAGCCGATTAGAGAACGTATGGATCGCGAAGTCGCCTTCAGCGACATCACGCTGCAGGTAGGCCGGGTCGCCGCCGAGCTCAGAGCGAAAAGCGCCAATCGCGCCGCGGCCGTGGAACAGCTGCGCGCCGAGCTCGGCTTCCTCCGGCAGCGCTGCGAGCTGCTCAGCAGCGAAAAAGCCCAGCTGAGCGACCAGTGCGTCAGCCTGCGCACGGAAAACGCCGCCTTGCGCCAGCGCCAAACAGCCCCGCCGACACCCGAGCCGATCGTCGTCAACAAGGGCCTGGACCTGTGCAACGTCCGCCAGGCCTACCGCAGCATCCAAACCTACCAGCGCTTACTTTTTGATCAGCTGTCGCTTATCGCCGATGAGCTGCGCGCCGCCGGGCTCCAGTTTCTGCGCTGGGACCCCATACACATGCAGAGCGACACCGCCTGGCAGGTCCGGCAGCGTCCCGCCAAATCGACGACCGAGTTCTTTCGCGCCAACAGCTACTGGGCCTGGGATTTTCTCCCGAGCTACGGACTCTGGCTCATCTGGGAGTCCAAATTTCAGCGCGTCCACCTCGATATCGTCTCCGACACCGGCTACCGCAGCCTGCGCGCCGAGCCCGACCCCGTCGACTTCCTCCCCGCCGCCCAGTCCCGCTCCGTGCTTTACGTAAGCCTTTACAACAGCGACAAACCCCACACCGACTGGGATGCCGCCTGGAAGCAGTGGGCCGCCGACCCCAGCATCTATGACGGCAAAGACCACGTCATCTTCCGCGAACAAACCCGCTGCATCTACCGCTGCATCGAAGCCGACCTCTCCCTCCTCGACACCCCCCAAGCCCTCCGCCCCCTCTTCGCCACCCAGATCCTCCCCTGGCTAAGACAGCACCGCCCCCCTTCCTAATCCCACCAAACCCACCCCCCGAAGCAAAAAGGAGTAGAGCCGACCGAAACTCCTTTTTTGGCCCCCGCCCCCCGAAGCAAAAGGAGTGGGGCCGACCGAAGCTGCTTTTTTGGCCCCCGCCCCCCGAAGCAAAAAGGAGTGGGGCCGACCGAAGCTCCTTTTTTGTCAGCGTAGCTGGCAAAAAAGGAGCGCAGGGAAGGGGGGCCCCACTCCGGCGAAGCCCGACGAAGCCCGACAAAACTCGCGAAGCCCAACGAAACTCGCGAAGCCCAAAAGAAAACTCTAATGTCCCGCCGCCCCCACCGGCTGCACTCCCCCCGCCACCGCCTCCGGCTTAAGCGCCGCCGCCAGCACCGAAGCAATCCGCGTCCACATCTTCTCCGTAACCACCGGATCCGGAACCATATGCGTCAGCCCCGGCAGCGGCAGCAGCTCGTGCGGCTTGCCGGCCCGGAACAGCGCCTGCGAAAGCTTCAAGCTGTGAAAAAACAGCACGTTGTCATCGCTCGTTCCATGGATGAGCAGCAGCGGCCGCCGCAGCCCCGCAGCGTAGGTGAGCAGCGAAGAGCTGTCGTACCCCTCTTTGTTCTCCGCCGGCAATCCCAGGTACCGCTCCGTGTAGCAGGTGTCGTAGTCCCGCCAGTCCACCACCGGCGCTCCCGCCACGCCCACCTGGAAGATGTCCGGTCGCCGCAGCACCGCCAGCGCCGCCATGTATCCGCCAAACGACCACCCGAAGATCCCCACCCGGCGCAGATCCAGCTCCGGTACCCGCTTGGCTGTTTCGGTCAGCGCGTCCACCTGATCGGCCAGCGGAATCTCACCGAAGTTGCCGCTTATCGCCTGCTCCCACGCCGTACCCCGGAACGGCGTCCCGCGTCCATCCGCAGCGACGACGATGAACCCGTGATCGGCCAGCCACTGCTCCAGCATGTACCGCCCCGCGATCGCCATCACCTGGCTATGGTGCGGACCCCCGTACACATCCACCACCACGGGGTACTTCTTTCCCGGTTGGAAGTGGCGCGGCCGTACGATCGCGACGCGGTAGTTTTGCTGCCCGACCTGCAGGATCTCAAGGTTTGGCACAAACGGCGGCGGCGTCGCCACGCTCGGCAGCTCGCCGGCCGGCTGGTCGGCGCCGTTGGCGATGGCGTTAGGCGGAATGCTGACCACCTGCGTCCGCGAAAACAGCTGCCGCCCGAACGACTGAAGCACGTAGACGTTGTGGCCCTTGCCGAAGCTGGCCTGGTGATAGCCCGGCTCCGCCGTCAGCCGCACCGGCGCCCCGCCCAGCAGCGGCACGCGGTACACAAACTGCTCGCTCGGCTCGCGGCTCGCCAGATACGTGACGACGCCGCTAGACGTATCGACATCGACGAGCTTGCGGAACCCCTCGCTGCGCGGCACCAGCACCCGCAGCAGCCGCCCGGTGAGGTCGCGCAGCTCGAGCTCCCGATCGCCGCTCTGCTCCGAGCTCCACAAAAACCCCGAGCCGTCCTTGAGCACCCGCGGCACGTCCTGATCGATGTTGATCCAGCCGTCGGAGTGCTCGGCGTGCAGGCGCTGCGTCTGCCCCGACTTCACATCCGCGCTCAATAGCTCCGCGTCGTGTTGGTTGCGCGACAGCACGGTCAAAAGCAGCGGCCCGCCCTCCTGCCACACCACCGTCGCCAGATAGGGGAACTTGTCGCGCCCCCATTCTACCCACTGCGTCGCCCCGCCCTGCACCGCGACCACTCCCAGCCGGACCACGGCGTTCTCGGTGCCGGCGCGCGGGTAGCGCATCGGCTGCGGCGGCACCTCCGGCCGCAAGGCGTCGGCGAGGTACAGCGTCTCCACCGGGCGGTTGTCCACTTCAGTAAAGGCGATCGACTGGCTGTCGGGAGAGAAGAAAAAGCCGCTGAAGCGGTGCAGCTCCTCCTGGGCGACAAACTCCGCCAGACCGTAAGAGACAAACGGGTTCTGGCTATGCAAAAGCCGGCGCTCCTTGCGGGTGCGCAGATCCATCACGAAAAGGTCGCGGCCGCGCACGTAGGCGACAAGCTTGCCGTCGGGAGAAAGCTGCGGATCGATCGCCGGCTCGCCGCCGCCTTGACCCGCTTCGCCGCTTTCGCCGGCCGGGGTGAGCTCAGTGACCTGGCTGGTCTGCCGGTTCACCATGTAAAGCTTCCCCGACAGCGGGATGAGCAGGAAGCTGCCGTCGGGGCTGATCTCGAACGCGGTGAAGCCGCGCAGGCTCTGGCGCATGCGCTCGCGCCGGGCTTTTTCTTCCGGGGCGAGCTGCTCTTCGATCCCTTGCAGGAGCTGCGCCGGGGTCAGAAGCTCGCGCGTCTTGCCGGTGGCGACCGTGAACTCATACAGCCGCAGCTCCGGCGAGCTGGCGGTGGCGCGCAGGAACAGCACGTGCTTGCCGTCGGGCGTCGGGACCGCCTTGAGCGGCCGGCCGAGTGAAAAGCCGCGGGTCTTGGCGTGCAGCGCCAGGTAACCGGGCAGCGGCCCCTTGTTCTGCGCCTCGGCCGCAGCCGGAAGGAGGCTCGCCGAGCCGGCCGCACCGGCGGACAGCGACAAGTACAAAAGCATGCTCGCTCTGCGCATCGACAACCCTTTCGTGGTCGCAAGCGCCGGCAGGGCGCTCGCCTCATCCTTGCTAACGACGGTATCATAGCGATTTCTGCAAGGGGAATGGCCGATGGGGCCGGGGCGCGGAGGCGGGCGCCGCTTTACCCGGCGCGCCGCGGCGGTCGGCTGCGGGCCGCAGCTGGCGGCGCGGGGCCGGCGGAGTTTTGCCTTGGACCGGCCGCCGTGGTAGCGCTCGGGCATGGCTCAAGCGGATAAGTCTGCGGCGACCGGGCTTTTCGCCGCGGTCGATTCTTACCTAGACGTGCTGCGCGTCGAGCGCGGGCTCGCCAAGAACACGCTCTCCGCCTATGCCCGCGACCTCGCCGGGTTCACCGAGTTCTGCGAGCGCTATGACGCCGCGGCGATGCTGGACGTGCGACAGCTCGCCGCGCGCCACATCCTGGCCTATGCCGTGCACCTGGGCCGGCGGCGGCTGGCGGCGCGGTCGCAGGCGCGCATGCTCATCGCGGTGCGCGGGCTGGGCCGCTTCCTCCGGGCGGAGAACCTGACCGAGTTCGATCCCGCCGCCGAGGTCGAGCTGCCGCGCGCCGGCCGCCCGCTCCCCAAGGCGCTGTCGGAAGCCGAGGTCGAAGCGCTGCTCGCCGCCCCCGACCCGCAGACGCCGCGCGGCTGCCGCGACGCGGCGATGATCGAGCTCCTGTACAGCACCGGCCTGCGCGTCTCTGAGCTCATCAACCTGCGCACCGCCGAGGTCCACCCCGACTTCCTGCACACCCTCGGCAAGGGCAAAAAGGCGCGGGTGATTCCGCTCGGCCAGCTCGCCCAGGCGGCGATCGCCCGCTATGTCAGCGAGTCGCGGCCGATGCTCCTGCGCGGCCGGGAGCATCCGGCGCTGTTTGTGACAAACCGCGGCGGCCCCATGACCCGGCAGTGCTTCTGGAAGCTGATCGGCGACTACGCCCGTGCCGCCGGCATCGCCGCCGAGGTCCACCCGCACGTGCTGCGCCACTCGTTCGCCACCCACCTGCTGTCGCACGGCGCCGATCTGCGCGCCGTCCAGGCGATGCTCGGCCACGCCGATATCAGCAGCACCCAGATCTACACACACCTGAGCGCTCCAGGGCTGCGCCGCCTCTACCAGAAGCACCACCCGCGGGCCTGAGCCGGCCGCTGCCCAAAACGGCGCGGTGCCCCGTCCGGGCAAGGAGTCGAAATCGCTGCGGAATAAAGCCGCTAAGCCGCATCTTTACGCGGTTTGCAGCCGGCGCTATTTGCGATTCTTTAGAAGCAAATAATTATGGTTTTTCGTGAATTTATGCGGGCTATGTAGATTCTGTAAAAAATATCCCTAGAGCCCTCATGAAGGAGTGCCGGAGCGCCCGTAAGCGCAGCCGAAATTTCGCCGCAGAATCGCAGGCTTGGCTTTTCTTCGACGAGAAAATGAAGTTTCTGCACCTGCGACAGCTACAAATTATGAGCGCCCAAAGGTCGTTTTTTTGTGAGCTGCGGCACGCGGTATCTGTGTAATCCCTCGCTCGATTCATCTATAATTAGGTCCGGTAAGTCGCGATTCGACTTAGCGCTCATTCTCTGGGGCATTGGGGGGAGAGCCGCTAGATCGACGCCAGATCGATACCTGATCGACGATGCGCGAGGATTGCCAGTCTTTGGCCATGGCGGGACCACGGGGCTTTTGTTGTAAGGGCTCATTGCGAGCGCCAGGGCGGAGCTGCGGGCGGCGGCGGTGGTCGCGCGGGCTGGGGCTTGGCCTGGGGCTTTTTCTGGGGCTCTGCGGCGGCATCGGCGCGGCGCAGGCGGAGGTTCGCAGCCGCGGCGAGGCGCTGCTCCTGCACCACGGCAGCGGCGCCGAGCTCGAGCTGCAGCTGCATGCGCGGCTCGCGGCGACGCCCGCCGCCGAGTCCGCGACGACCTCCGGCGCAAAGTCGACCGGCGGCCGGCCGAGCGAGATACCGGCCACCGTGCCGGCGATCAAGTTTTATCCCTTCACAAGCTGGCGCACCGAAGGCGATGAGCAAGTCAGCGAGATCGCGGCGCCCACCGGCCTGCGGCTCCTTGTGCGGGTGCATGAAGAAGCCGACGGGCACTTCAGCGTTCGCATGGACGCCAGCGCCAGCGCTCCGGCCTGGGTCGGCCTGCTGTCGCTAGAGGCGGAGGTGAGCGCGGCGGGGGCGCAGGTGGCGGGGCGGGATCTGCGACCGCATCAGGTGGAGCGGGTCGCGGCTCTGTCCGGGCTCGATCCCAAGTGGGTGATTCTGCAGACCGGACCCGCCGCGGCGCCTGGTAAGCGCGGCGCGGCGGCCGACGCCAGCGCACCCTCCGACAGCATCCCGTGGACCGTGGTGGTGGACGATCAGGCCGACGGACTGAAGGTCCACAGCGAGCGCTCGCACCTGCGCCTGCAGGCCGATCTTTTGTCGTCGGAA
Organism: uncultured Myxococcales bacterium; assembly: GCA_937879845.1. GTDB lineage: Bacteria > Myxococcota_A > Polyangia > Palsa-1104 > JAEUJZ01 > CALFML01. Next base: position 9,105 of record CALFML010000252.1, on the reverse strand, counting down.
GCGCGGCCATTTTCGTACTTTATCAACTGCACCGACAACTGGCGCGCGCCAAACCACCGGGTCGAGCTGCCGGTGCGCCAGCTGCAAGAAGGCGAGACGCTGGCGGTGACCATGTCGCTGTACGCCGGCGGCGCGGTGCCGCTGTTCAAGGCCCGCTATCCCGACGGCCGCAGCGCGGCGCTGGTCATCACCGATCACGCCGATCAGACCGCGGCGCCGACCCTGCGCGCCCTGGCCGGCGGCACCTCCAACACCGCGGCGGCAAGCTGGGGCAAGGGCGGGCTGCTCGGCAGCGGCCTGCTCATCACCAAGGCGCTGTGGCTGTCCAGCGGCGAGCCGGCCCCGGCGCCGCTTTTGTCGCCGAGTGCGGCGGCCCATGCCGCACCGCCGGCGGCGCGGCCCGGTCCGATCCTGCCGGAGCGGCCGCGGCGGCAGTCCAAGAACCTGCAGTCGTTCCGCCAGCGCTACGAGCGTCCGCAAGTCGATCCAACCGGTGGCGGCCGGCCGCAGCTCGATGATCCCGAAGTCGCCGAGCTGGCCGAGCGCCTGGCCAAGGCCGGCTGGGAGCTCGTCCCGCACTCGGCGACGCCGCTGCGCGATGAGCGCGAGCGCACCGAAGAGGCGCTCCAGTTCTTCGACCGCTGGAAAGCCCGCACCTGGATCGATCACCAACCCTACACCAACTGCGAAGCCCTCATCAACCGCGGCTATCAGGTCGGCGAGTTCGGCATCGTCGACCTTTTAGCCCAGCACAGCTACGGCTACGCCTGGTCGGGCCTGGACATCCCGCCGAGCCCGAGCCTGAACCTTTTGAACCCGCGCCACCTTGACCGCTACGTGCCGGTGCTGTGGCCGTCGGGACGGCTGTGGCCGGGGACGCCGGCGAGCCTGTGGCTCTTTTCGTCCATGACGACGTACATGGACAGCGCCAAGTTCTTCAACATCTATAAGAAAAAGTCCCTCGACCAGCTGGAGCGCGAGCGCGGCCTGCACATCGCCCACACTTACCTTGAGTCGTTCCATCCGCCGGGGAGCATGTTCGCCAAGCGCAACCTGATGGTGCCCGGCCGCCACCCCGGTGAGATCGTCCCGCATCCCAAGCTCGCCGAGCTGTTCCAGCAGCTGGCGGCGCGGGTGCGGCGCGGCACGCTGTGGGTGCCGACGCTGCAGCAGCTGGGCGACCACATGCGGGCGATGGCCGGGGTGGTGGTACGCCTCGGCAGCGATGGCAGCGCGATGCTGCGGGCGGAGCGGGCGCTCACCGGGGCGACGTTCGTCGTGCCGGTGCCGGGGCTGCGCATCCTGATAGACGGCCAGCCCGCCAAAGGCGTAAGCCACAACAAGCTTGAGACGAGCTTCTGGGTCGATCTGCCGGAAAATAAATCTGTGCGGGTCGAGCTTATCGATGCGAGCGGCAAGCCGCTGTCCCTCCTGCGCCCGCCCGCCCGTAAGTCGCTGCTCGCCGGCCTGCCGCCGCCAAGCCGAGTGGAGCCGGGCGCCCGCCGCCCCTTGCCGGGATCCCTGGCCGGAACCCTGCCCGGTGCAAACCCGCCTCTTGGAACCGTGAGTTCGCCGGGAACTGCCGACTAGCGCGCTTGTAGTGCGCGCGATCACAGGCGGCCGCGCAAAATTTACGATATAGTGATTTCGCTCACCTCTGCGACCCGCCCACGCAGTTTTTCCTTGCTAAACCCCCCTATCTGAAGAAAATCCGTCCGGCACGTCCGCACCGCTCGGATGGGCATCTTACTGGAGTCGAGGCCGTGATTACTGATCTCTCGAGAGTTCGAAACATCGGGATTTCCGCGCACATAGACAGCGGAAAGACCACTCTTACCGAACGTATCCTGTATTACACCAAGCGCATCCACGCCATCCACGAAGTCAAAGGCAAAGACGGCGTCGGTGCGAAGATGGACAGCATGGACCTGGAGCGCGAGCGCGGGATTACCATCCAGAGCGCGGCGACGTACTGCTCCTGGGCCAACCATCACGTCAACATCATCGATACGCCGGGCCACGTCGACTTCACCATCGAAGTCGAGCGCGCCCTGCGCGTCCTCGATGGGGCGATCCTGGTGCTGTGCGCCGTTGCCGGTGTGCAGAGCCAGTCGCTGACCGTGGACCGGCAGATGCGCCGCTACAAGGTCCCGCGCATCGCGTTCGTCAACAAGTGCGACCGCACCGGGGCCAACCCCCTGCGCGTCAAGCAGCAGCTGCGCGAGAAGCTCGGGCACAACCCGGTGCTCCTCCAGCTGCCCATCGGGCTTGAGGACAAGTTCAACGGCGTCGTTGATCTCGTCACCATGGAAGGGGTCACCTTCAGCGGCGACAACGGCGAGATCATCCACCGCGGCGCGATCCCCGCCGACATGCGCCAGCAGGCGCAGGAAGCACGCGAGGAGATGCTCGACGCGGTGTCGATGTTCAGCGACGCCCTGACCGAGGCGATCCTCGAGGACCGGGTGACCCCGGAGCTCGTGCGCGACGCGATCCGCCGCGGCACGCTGGAGATGAAGCTGACGCCGGTGATGATCGGATCGGCCTACAAGAACAAGGCCGTGCAGCTCCTGCTCGACGGGGTGACGTACTACCTGCCAAACCCCAGCGAGGTCGTAAACGAGTGCATCGACCTCGACAGCAGCGAGAACAAGAAGATCGAGCTCAAGGCGGATAACACCCTGCCGGCAGTGGCTCTGGCGTTCAAGCTGGAGGACGGGCGCTATGGGCAGCTGACCTATATGCGCATCTACCAGGGCAGCCTGAAAAAAGACGATGTCATCCAGAACACCCGCACCGGGCGCAAGGTGAAGGTGTCGCGCCTTGTGCGCATGCACTCCGATGACAAAGAGGACATAAACGACGCCGGCTCGGGCGATATCGTCGCCATGTTCGGCATCGACTGCAACTCCGGCGATACGTTCACCTCGTCGCTCAACGTGGCGATGACTTCGATGTACGTGCCGGATCCGGTCATCAAGATCGCGATCAAGCCGCAGGATCAAAAAGCTCAGATGAACATGAGCAAGGCGATCCAGCGCTTCACCAAGGAAGACCCGACGCTGCGCTGCGAGGTCGATCCGGAGAGCGGGGAGACGCTGCTCGCCGGCATGGGCGAGCTGCACCTGGACGTGTACATCGAGCGCATGAAGCGCGAGTACAACGCCCTCGTGGTGGTCAGCCCGCCGCAGGTCGCCTACCGTGAGACGTTCACCCAGCGGGCCGAGTATAACTACACCCACAAGAAGCAGACCGGCGGCTCGGGTCAGTACGGCAAGATCCTCGGCTTCATGGAGCCGTGCCCGGAGAAAGAGTTCGAGTTCGTCGATGATGTAACGGGCGGCAACGTCCCCCGCGAGTTCATCCCCAGCGTCGAGAAGGGCTTCCGCTCGATGCTGCCCAAGGGCCGGCTCATCGGCTTCCCGGTGGTCAACATCCGCGTCGGACTTACCGATGGTGCCTCGCACGCCGTGGACTCCTCGGACATCGCCTTCCAAGAGGCGGCGCGCGGAGCCTGGCGTGAGACCTACGCCAAGACCAAGCCGCAGATCCTGGAGCCGATCATGAAGGTCGCGCTAGAGGGTCCTGCTGAGCACAGCGGTAATATGCTCTCGACCCTGATGTCGCGGCGCGGCATGATCATCGGAACCACGGAAGCGGACGGACAGTCCACCGTGGAAGCCGAGGTGCCCCTGGCCGAGATGTTCGGCTACGCGACGACCATACGCTCAGCCACCCAGGGCAAGGCGGAGTTCACGATGGAGTTTTCGCGCTATGCACCGGTGCCGCAGAATATAGGCGAGGACCTGATCGCCAAGGCCAAAGCCAAAGACGAGAAGGCGAAGAAGTAATCGCAGAAGGAGGCCCCCATGCAACGCAAGGAAATCAACGAACAGAGCCCCCTGCGAATTTTGGAGCAGTCCAGCCACGGCGGCCTTGGAAAAGGCAACCTGGGCGTCGTCATGGCCCGCGCCGGCGTGGGCAAGACGGCGTTTCTGGTGCACATTGCGCTGGACGATCTCATGCGCGATCGCAAGGTCTTCCACGTGTCGCTCGATGCGCCGGTGGACCACGTCCGCAGCTGGTACGACGCGGTGTTTCAGGACCTGGCGCGGGCGACGCGCCTGAGCGAGGTCGCGGCGACGCAGGAGCTCATCGGCCGCAACCGCATCATCCAGGCCTTCACCCTGCACGGCCACGGCAGCGGCCAGAACGAGTTCTCGGTCGAGCGGCTCAAGACGGCGCTCGACGTGCTCAGCCAGCATGCCAAGTTCAACCCGGACGTGATCCTGGTTGACTCGTACGACTGGAGCAAGGCGACCAGCGATGAGCTCGATGCGCTGGTCGGTCTGGCGCAGCAGCTCGGGGTGGAGCTGTGGATGACGGCGCTTGTGCACCGCCACCAGATCGGCGACGTGGTGCCGGACAAGGTGCCGCCGCCGTGCGAGCGCTTCCAGAAGAACATCAGCCTGGTCGTATTCCTGCAGCCGGTGGACAAGCACCTGTCGGTGCGGCTGCTCAAGGATCACGACAACCCCGTGGTGAAGGAGACCCCGCTCATCCTGCACCCCGACACCATGCGCCTGGTCGATGCGCGGGCGCCGCATGCGCCGGCCGAAGATCTGCCGCCGGCCGCCTACACCCTGCTGTCCGGCGGGGCGATCGGCGCCGAGGCGGAGTTCGGGGTCTGCGCCGAGCGCTTCGGCCTCAAAGAGGAGAACTACTCCTTCGAAGGCCACCCGGTGGCGCGCACCCGCGGCCTGCGCCTGCTCTCCGATGAGGAGCTGCGCGACGGCGATGTCAGCCTGGCCTATGTGTCGGCGACGATGCACCGGCCCTACCACCAGAACGCCACCCTGCGCCGCGTCCTGCAGAGCATCTGGCACCAGGTAAACTCCTCGCAAGAGGTGTTCATCGTCGGCGTGATCCAGCGTGACGACACCGTCAAGGGCGGCACCGGCTGGGCGGCAGAGCTGGCCCGGCATCAGCAGAAGGTCCTGCACGTCTACGATCAGGAGCGCCGCAGCTGGTTCACCTGGAACCACTCGTCGCGGACCTGGCAGCCGAGCAAGCCGACGATCACGCACACCCGCTTCACCGGCACCGGCACGCGCAGCCTGACCGAGGACGGCCGCGCCGCCATCCAAGAGCTGTTCGCCGGCAGCTTCGGCGGCGGACGCCTGGGCCGCAGCGGCCCCACCCGCGTCCCGCGCTAGCCTGCGTCTTTCCTTAAGTCCTGTCTAAAACTGCGCTGCCGCGAAGAAGCGGCAGCGCAGTTTTTTTATCGTCAGTACAAGCGCAAAGTAAGACCAAGCTGCAGCGACACCGCGGCGGCGCGCGGCAGCTCGTCGTAGCCGAGTGCGAAGGTCACCGCAGCCTTGCCGAGCCATAGATCCGCGCCGAGCCGCGGGCTCAGATACGGCGCCAGCACATAGCGTTCTTCGCACGCCGCGCCGTCCTGCACCCCGGCCTGGCCGACGACGCCGCCGCGCAGCGCGATCCACGGCGACCACCACGAGCCATCACGGCTGTTGTTGAAGTCGAGCCGCACCCCGGCCAGCGCCGCCAGCGCGTGCGGCCGCGGCGACGCCACCGTCGGACAGCTCGAGACCAGGAACGGTGCGTTATACGCCACGCCGCCCAGCACGATCGACAGCGGGCCGCTGGCCCGCACCGCGATCTCGACATCGAGCGGCACGTACGCGGTAAAGTGCACGGCGTCGCCGGCATCCTTGGGCAGCGTAAACCCGACGCCGGAGAGCAGCTGCAGCCGTCCGGAAAAGCGCAGCGCCGGCTTACGCGGCGGCCGCTTCGCCGCCTCCGCGGCGCCGCAAACCGCGACCAGAGCCAACAGCGCCAGCGCCGATCGCACCGCCGCCCCTCGCCCACAGCGAGACAAGGACCCCCGGGAGGATGCGACGTGCGACCGCATGCAGGCGAAGCGTCGTCGCAACCCCGGCAAAAATCAACCCCCGCGGCGGCTCGTATTGAACAATGCGGCGCCCAGGACCGCTGATTTGGTCGGTCGGCGTTCTAAGGGCGCAGGCGCAGGTAGGGGGCGAGCCGCTTCTGCAGCGCCTTGGCGTGCGTCGAGTCTTCGTGCACGAGGTTGTGCTGCTGCGTCGGATCGCTCGTGATGTTGTAAAGCTCGGTGAGGTTGTCGGTGTACTTGGCGTAGAGGGCGTAGTCGGCGCCGTCCAAGGTATCGACGATCACGCGTTCGTTTTTCTGCCAGGCGGTGCAGGGCAGCATCTCGGCGTAGGCGGGCGGCGGCGGCGCTTCGCTTTTGTCGCCGCGCAAAAGACCGGCCAGCGAGCGGCCGTGGAACGACTCCGGTTTCGCCACCCCGGCCAGCGCCAGCACCGTCGGCGCGACATCGATGAGCATCGCCCGCTCGGCGATCGTCGGGGCGCTTGCCGCGGCGTTCTTTTCGTCCCCGGACTTGGGCACGCTGATGATGAGCGGTACGCGCAGCACCTCGTTGTAGAGCGCCTCGCCGTGGAAGTAGAGCGGCTCGCCGCCGAGCTTGTGCTCGCCGAAGGCCTCGCCGTGATCGGAGAACACCACCACCGCGGTCTTGTCGGCAAGCCCCGCCGCCTGGAGCGCCTCCAGGATCTGCCCGACGTGCTGGTCGGTGAACTTCACCTCGGCGTCGTAGCGCTCCTTGACGAACTTGAAGCCTTTGCCGACGGGAAACTCCGGATGATCCATGTACGTGCTGTGCGGGCCGAAAAGGTGCGTCCACAGCACGAACGGCGGCGCGTCCGGCCGGCGCTTGGCCTCGGCGCCCAGCGCCATGAGGCGCGTGGTGACGAGCTTGGTGATGCGCGGCTCGGCGATGTCGGAGTTGGAGTCGTGCAGGTTGCGCGCCCCGTCGTTGCGATACTCGACGAAGCCGCGCCCGAGCCCGGTCTTGGGATCGAGGTAGAAGTGCGAAAAGAGCCCGATGGTACGGTAGCCGGCGTCCTGCAGCGCCGTGAACAGCGTCGGATCCTTGCCGGTGAGCGGCGAGAAGTTCAGCGACTGCCGCACGAAGTGCACCTCCGACGGGAACCGCGAGGTCACAAACGACGGGAAGCTGCGCGGCGTGTTGGGCGCCTGCGCGTACACGTTGGTAAAGAGCGTGCCGCGTTTGGCCAGCTCGGCGAGGTTCTTCGCCGTCTCTGGGTTAATGCGGTCGGCGCGCAGCGTGTCGATCGTGATGACAAGCCAGTTGCCCTTCCAGGCGGCGCCTTCGCGGCCGGCTGGGGGAGAAGACGGTTCAGGCTTGGCCGCAGTCGTCGCGCTTGGGGTCGCGGCCGCGGGAGGCTCCAGCGCGGCGGCCGTCGGCTCCGGCGCGGCTTCGGCATCGCTGCCATCGCAGTCTTCATCGATCCCGTTGCCGGGCTCGTCCTCGGCGCCCGGGTGGATTCGCGCGTCGCGGTCATTGCAGTCGCCGCCGCCGAGCCGTCCGGCGTAGCCATCCCCGTCGCGATCCATAAGCCCGCGGGCGCGCGCGAGCAGCCACTTGGCCCCCGCCGACTCTTCCCCCACAAGCGCCCGCGCGCGCGGCTCGCTGCCGAACTGCCGCACGAGCTGCACCGTCGAAAAAAGCCCAATCGCGAGCGCGGCGATGAACACGACCGGCGCCGCCCGCGCCCCGCGCCGCGACGCCAGCCCCCGCCATAGAGCCACCTGCAACACGACGAAGCACAAAAGCGCCTTCCACGGACCAAAGTGAATGATCCGCCAGTCCACCGACAGCACCGCCAAGAGCCCCACCGCCGCCCCGCCGGCCACACTGAGCCCGCCGAGCCACAAGAGCCGCGGCCGCGGCAGCACCCGGCCGAGCAAGAGCGCCATGCGGTAGGCCGGTATCCCCAACAGCAAAAGCGGCGGCAGCGCGGCGACCGCCACCAGGGCGGCGGATAGCGCCGCGTTGCGCTTGTTGGCCATCTCCAGCGCCGCGGCGCGCAGGAAGCCGTAAAGCAGCGCGGCGTCGAACATGAGCACCACAAGCCCGGCCAGGGCGATGGCCGTGACGCGCAGATCCAGGGCTTCATCGTCCAAAGCGCGGCGCACCCGCGATCCCAGCGCGCCGCCTAGGACTGCCTGCAGCGAGTCGCTGATCAGCGCCTGCACAAGACCCAGGCACAGCGCCGGCAGCGCATAGAGGCTGATCGCGGCGAGCAGCGATTCGAGGAAAGCGGCGGCCGGGGTCTTGACCTCGCTCGACTGCGCCGCGAGCAGGATGTCCCCGCCGGCCAGAAGGATCGCCGCGGTCAGCGCCGCCGCGACCCAGGCGAGCGGCCGCGCCGATGCAGCCGCTGCGCTGTCCGGAAAGTCGGGGGGTCCCGGGTCTCGCGTTTTGCGCGCCGCCGCGGCATCTCCGCCCGGTCCCGCGCGGCCGGGCTGCGGCTCGGCGGCTGCGGGTCCCGCGGCGACGGAGGTAGGCGGCGGCGGCGCGGCCGGCGGGTTGTCTGGCGGCATGGTTGCCGGGGAAGCTGACGGGTTGTCAGACAGATAGTCAGAGGGGGCGGCGGCCATCTGGGTCTCGGCTCGTTTGGTCAAAGGGTGGCGTAAGCGGGCGCGAGCCGCCATTTTTTTCATTGCGACCCACCTCCGCGCCCGCTCGCGCCGCAGGCGGCGCAGCCCGTGACAGGGCAGAAAAAGCCTTTTATCATCGGCTTGTGCACTCTGTCCGCTGCGCGCCGCGAAGGTCTAGGGTACGGTTGCGACCGCTTGGCAAAGCGCTGACCGGGGCTGTCTTGCTCAGCCTCATCGGCGGCTGCGACGCCGAGCTTTACCACGATCTACCGGAGCGGCGCGCCAACGAGGCGGTCCTGGCCCTGCGCGAGGCCGGGGTGCGGGCCGATAAGCGGCTCGATCAGCGCGCCTCTGGCACTCGGCCGGCGAGCTTTGCCGTCACCGTGGCCGCCGCAGACGAGCCGCGGGCGCTGCGGCTGCTCACCGAGCGGGGGCTGCCGCGCGCGGCGACCGCGGCGGCGGCTTCGAGTCCCAAGCTGCTTGGCCTCTCCGGCGACGGCCGCAGTGAAGTGCAAGCCCAGCTGCAGCAGAGCCTGGGCGAGACGCTGGAGAGCCTGCCGGCGGTGCAAGAGGCCCGCG
>CALFML010000251.1 GCA_937879845.1 uncultured Myxococcales bacterium | reverse complement strand
CGATATGGCGGTGCTGGAACGAACCGGGCAGCCGGCGAGCCAGCAGGCGATCATCGCCGCTGCGACGCAAGCCGTTCCCGGATCAAGCTTTGCCGGCATCATGCTGGCCGAGGCGCCCGATCAGGCTGCGCGCGTGCTCGTTTCGGATCACGGCGCGCGCACGCGCGTCTATGTGCATCCAGATACGCTGGCGATCCTGAAGACAATCGACGAGGGCGGAACGTGGGATCGGTGGGTCTTCAAGCTGCACGGCGAACTGATGATGGGAAATGCCGGCTCGATCATGGTTGAGCTGGCGGCGTCGTGGGCGATCGTGATGGTCGTGACGGGCCTTTATCTCTGGTGGCCGCGCAACGCGCGTGGGTTGGGCGGCGTGCTCTATCCACGGCTGGGCCAGGGACCGAAGCGTTTCTGGCGTGACCTCCATGCCGTGGTTGGCGTGTGGGTGTCTGCTTTTGCGCTTTTCCTGCTGGCCAGCGGCATGCCGTGGTCGCTGGTGTGGGGCAATGGCTTCAAGACGGTCCGCAACTGGACCGGCACGGCGCCCATCAGCAAGGACTGGTTCACGTCATCGGCCGACGAGCACGCCGAACACATGCGCCAGGATGCCGGCGCCGCCTCGGCGGGGCTCGTCTTTAGCGGGGTCTTGAGATCTTCAGCCATCGATTTGCTTTCCAGGCTCGGGTCTTAGCGGTCGCACTCGCCGCCGATCATGTTGATCATGCCGAAGGTCGGGATGATGTCGGCGATGCCCAGGCCATGGATCATCTTCGACAGCGACTGCATGATGACAAAGCAAGGCGAGCGGACGTGGCACTTGTACGGGCGCCCGGTGCCGTCCGAGACGATGTAGAACCCGAGCTCGCCGTTGCCGCCCTCGGTGTAGGAGTAGACTTCGCCGGCGGGGACGCGGATGCCGTCGACGATGAGCTTGAAGTGGCCGATCATGCCTTCGATCGTGTTGTAAACCGCGTTTTTGGCCGGCATGGCGATGCGCGGATCGTCAAGGAGCACCGGACCCGGCGGGATCTGCGCCAGCGCCTGCTCAAGGATGCGCGTGGACTGACGGATCTCCTCCATGCGCACGGCGAAGCGGTCGAAGTTGTCGCCCACCGAGCCGACCGGCACATCGAAGTCGAAGCGGTCGTAGACCAGATACGGGTGATCCTTGCGGACGTCGTAAGCCACCCCGGTCGAGCGCAGGCACGGTCCGGTCCAGCCGTAGGCGATGGCGTCTTCGGCGGAGAACGCGGCGATGCCGTCCATGCGGTCGCGGAAGATGCGGTTTTTGACGATGAGCTTCTCGGTCTCGCCGATCGTCTCGTGCACCTTGGCGAGGGTGGTGCGCAGCCGCTCATGGAAGTTGGCGGTGAGATCCTGGGCGACGCCGCCGATGCGCACGTAGGAGTGCGTCAGACGGGCGCCGGTGAGCTCCTCGAGAATCTCCCACAGCCACTCGCGGCCCTTTATCATCCACAGAAACGGGGTGAAGCCGCCGACTTCCATCGCTGAGGCGCCAAGGCACGTCAGGTGGTCGGTGATGCGCGAGATCTCGCTGATGATGACGCGGATGTACTGGGCGCGCTCGGGGACGCGGTCCATGATCCCGAGGAGCTTCTCCACCGCGATCGCGTAGCCGACGTTGTTGCACAGCGGCGAGACGTAGTTTAAGCGGTCGGTGTAGGGGAAGATCTGGGTGTAGGTCGCGTACTCGGCTTCTTTTTCGAAGCAGCGGTGGAGGTAGCCGACCTGGACGTCGGCGTCCTTGACCGTCTCCCCGTCGACCGTGAGGACGATGCGCACCGTGCCGTGGGTGGCCGGGTGCGAAGGCCCCATGTTGATGGTCATCGGCTCGGTCGGCAGCTCGGCGTCTTGGAACTCGGCGTTGTCGTCGGTGTTTTCGAGCTCGCCCAGGGTCTGGGGCAGCCGCGGACGGGCATGCAGCTCGCGGGCCGTTCCCGAGACGATTTCGTCCGCCGTGGGCATGCCCATGGCCACGGTGCGCAGGCCGGGTTGCGGGGGATGCTGAGTCGTGCCCTGAGTTGTACTTGACATGGTGCGATTGGCTCCGCGCCGCGCGAGTCGCCCGCGCGCGGCGAAAACGCGTTAGGTGACCGAGTAATCCCGCCGGATCAGCGGCTGGCGCTTCTCTTTGGGATAGTCCTTGCGCAGCGGGTGGCCGATAAACTCTTCGTAAAGCAGGATGCGCTGCAGCTTGGGGTGGCCGGCAAAGCGGATGCCGTACATATCGTAGACCTCGCGCTCGGCCCAGTTCGCCGACGGCCACAGGTCCACCATCGACGGAACTTCCGGCGGCGGTCCGTCTTCGATCTGGCCGACCTGCAGGGTGATGCGCAGGCGGCTGCCGGTCTTCATCGACCGCAGGTGGTAGACGACCTCGAAGCGCAGGTCGCGGCCCAGGTAATCGACCGCGGTCACATCGACCAGAAAGTCAAACCCGGCCTCGCTCTTGAGCCAGGTCATGACCGCGACGAAGTCACCGCTGCGGATCACCGCGGTGTCATCACCAAAGCGGCTGTGCGAAGAGACGACGGCAGCGGGAAACTTCGCCGTCAGCTTGTCGAGGTCTGCTCTGCTCATAGGGGTCCTTGCCTTCTACCTGATCGCTATCTCTATCGCGGCTGCCGCTACGCCACCACCGGCAGGCGCTTGCGTCCGTCGGGGCCCTGGTCATTGCTGGCATCTTTGGGCGCGATTCCTTCCATGCGCTCACCGCGGTCGCGGCGCTGCACGTAGGTGGTGCCCTCTTGGATCTTTTTCTGAAGCAGGATGAGGCCGTCTAGGACCTGCTCCGGGCGCGGCGGGCAGCCCGGGATGTAGACATCCACCGGGATGATCTGATCGCAGCCGGGCACCGTGCCGTAGTTCTGGTAAAACCCACCGGTCGAGGCGCAGACGCCGAAGGCGATGACGTACTTGGGCTCGGCCATCTGCATCCAGATGCGGTGCAGCACCGGCGCCTGACGCTCCGTGATCGTGCCGACGACCAAGATCAGGTCGGCCTGGCGCGGGGAGAAGCGCGGGAACTCGGCGCCGAAGCGGGCGATGTCGTACTTGGATGCCGCCGTCGCCATGTATTCCATGCCGCAGCAGGCGGTGACGAACGGGTATGAGAACAGCGAATACTTGCGCGCCCAGTTAAGGGCTGCCTCAAGGCTGGAGGTGATGCTCTCTGCCATGGTTTTCCTTCCCGCTTAATCTTAGCGGAGACTAACCCCAGCCGATGGCGCGCTTGCGCCAGACGTAGGCCAGAGCGACGACCAGCGTGCCAATGAATACCAGCATCTCGACAAAGCCGAACATCGTCGTCGTGCCCAGGCACTGGGTGCCGGCGACGAGGCCGATGCACGACAGCTTACGGTACAGCGCCGCCCACGGGTACAGAAACGCCGCTTCGATGTCGAAGATGAGAAACAGGATCGCGACCTGATAGAACTTCACCGAGAAGCGCACGCGCGGACTGCCGATGGGCTCGGAGCCGCACTCGAACGGAGCGAGCTTTTCGGCGCCCGGACGCTTGGGGCCGATGAACATGGCCAGCGCCAGGAACAGCACCGAGAACCCGATGCCGAACACGATGGCCACGAGCGGTGGGCCGTAGTCTTGGACTTGATCGACGGACATTGCGAACCTCGTTGTGCTCCGCCGCGAATATAAATGGGTGTCTCGGGGGTGTCAAACCCTAGATGGTGGGCGGCGGCGACGGGGTGCCAGCGGCGGCGTTTGGCGCGGCGTTTGGCGGCGTTCGGGCGGCGTTCGGGCGGCGTTCGGCGCGGCTTCGTCGCTGATTTTGTTCTCTGTTTTCGGGGCCGCGGGCGGCGGCATACACAGGGGCGGATCTTTATGGCAAGCTAGAGGAAAGACCTTGGGGCAGGTCTTAAGCCGGGTGGGGGCGCAGCATGAAGTCTGGTGCAGCGTTTGGCGGATTGTGGCGGAGGGTCGCGGACCGCTGCGGACAGGTCGCCGATTGGCAGCCGGGGTCAGATGTCCCCAATCTAGGGTCAGTTAGACCCGGCGGGTCCAGCGCCCACCCACAAACTCACCGTAAGAAGCATGGATCGGTGGCCGCTAACGCCGCAATAAGTCGCGTGGGAATTTCGAAATCTGAAAAACAATTTATTGGCACAAAAATGGCATGCACTAAGAACAGACCACCCTGTGGATCAAGAAACATGAGCCTAACCTTGTCGTTCTTATCGCGGTCGCTAACGTCGGCGCGGAAGCTTCTTCCTGCGGCGATGCTCGGTCTGGGACTGCTCGGCTCGGGCTGCTTGTCGAGCGCCCCGCCGCCGGCGCCGCTTGAGGAGGCGCCGCCGGATCTGGCCCAGCCGCCGCTCGATGCGCCGGTGCACCTGTCGGCGCGGACGATCTTCGACACCCAGGTCCTGCCGCTCGTGCTGCCGAGCTGCGGCGGCTGCCACAAAGTGCAGGGCGGCACCGGGCCGGCGTTTTTGGCGTCGATTTCGCCGACCAACTACGACCCGTATCTGATTACTTCGACGTGGCCGGGGTTCATCTCGACCTCGCCCGAGCTGTCGGCGCTGCTCACCAAGGGTCAGCATGAAGGTCCGGCGTTCACCCTCGATCAATACGCCACGGTGCTGAGCTGGCTGTCGCAAGAGGCGGCCGAGCGCGCGGCGAGCACGGTCAAGGTGTTCAATCCCGCCGTGACGCCGTTTTATGCCGACACCACCGGCGGCACGACCACGGTGTCGCTCGGACAGATAAGCTCGCAGTTCACCGGCGCTTACATCTCGTTCCGGGCGACGCCGATCAGCGCCTCGCGCGGGATCGAGCTCACCAACCTGCGCTTCTATAACGTCCGGCCCGGTGCGGTAACCGGCGACCAGCGCGCCATCCACTTCCAGCGGCCGCTGTTCGTCGTGTGGCAGGGAACCACGGCGATGCCGGATCCGGTGGACAGCTTCTCTTCCACGGACCTGACGGTGCCGCTGGAGATTCCGCCGGGCGCGACGCAGCCTTTGGGGCAGCTCATTACGCCGGGCATCCTGACGCTTACAAACTACGTGCCGGGCAACGCGCTGTCGATCTCGTTCGATCTCATGCAGCTGGTTCCGCCGGCGGCCGGCAGCAACCCCTGCAAACCGGCGGGCCTCACGGCCTTTTACAATCAGGTCCGGCCGTACCTGGCCGCCGGCGGCTCGTGCACCATGGGCGGCACGGCGTGCCACGCGGCGAGCGGCAAGGCCGGCGGCATCGACATGTCGCCGGTGGCGCTGCCGGTGAGCGATCCCAAGCTGATCTCGCTGTGCGAGACGCTGAAATTTTACAACTCGGTGGGAACGATCCTGAACAACACCGATCCCAACGGGATGTATTCCCATCCGTACAAATGGTGGACCAACACGGCGGGGAGACCCAACAACTGCATGGTCAACGGATTCCCGGACACCTGTTTCGCCGACTTTATGGGTCAGCTGACGGCTTGGAAGGCAGCTGAACAGTAATCGGACCGCTACCGTTGCCGTTATCGTTATCGATGGATGAAGGACGAGTTCAGTCGATTTAGGAGATAGGAAATGAATATTCACAGCAGACTATCGACCCTGTGCGCGCTCGGGCTCTCGGCCCTGGCGATGGGTTGCGACGGTGGCACCGCCCAGGACGGCGCGGGGCAGTCGGTCAACTTGGAGCACGGGGGCGCGATGCCCAATCTGAATCTTCCCGAGTACCAGTACCGCCCCGGCGGCACCGGCATCAACAATAACGGCCCGAGCGCCGGCACCACCGATCTGACCGTCGATTACAACCTGGCCCTGCGCACCGCGGCGATCAAGCTGCGCGGCGACCTGCCGACCCTGGCCGAGATCCGGCAGCTGCAGACCGCCGTCGCCGCCAACCTGAGCGATGGCAGCGCCAACGATCCGCAGGCGGTCTATACGTCTTTGGTCAACGGCTTCATCAACGATCCGGCGCAGGCGCGTAACTTCAACAACCAGATGGTGACGTTCTGACCGGAAACTTGCGTTGGCGTCGCGGGGGATAAGGCTTGGAGGCGGCGTGGTCCATGGGGGGTCCAGGCCATGGGGGGCCTGGGTCATGGGGGTCCGGGCCATGGGGGGTCCGGGCCATGGGGGTCCGGGTCATGGGGGGTCCACGGGCTGCGCCGCGGGTCCTGTCACCTGCGGCACCCCGTCGCTGGCGCGCCGGGG
>CALFML010000250.1 GCA_937879845.1 uncultured Myxococcales bacterium | reverse complement strand
CATCATGCTAGGTCTTGGCGTCATGGCCAAGTCAGTCGGAAGCGGCAAAGCGAGGGCAGCGGACCAGCTGGGGCTCTTTGGCGGCGCGGCGGAGCCCCCGGAGCCCGCGCCGGCGCCGTCGGTGGCGCCGGCCAGGGGCGGCAAGCGCGGGCGCGGGGCGGCGATGGATCCGACGGCGCTGCCGGCGCCGGAGAAGATCGGCCCGCCGCAGGTGCGCTTCGGCGCCAGCTCCTGGACCTACCCCGGTTGGCAGGGCCGCGTCTACCGCGACGTCCCCGCCTACGGGGCGCGCTTCTCGCAGCTGAGCCTCGGCGAGTACGCCCGCGACCCGCGCTTCCGCACCGTCTCGGCGGACAACCTCTACTACGTCGCGCCGGCGCAGCGCCTGCCCATGCTCACGCGCTTCCGCGAGCTGTGCGCCGCGGTGCCGGGCTTCGACCTGTGCCCCAAGGTCTGGCACGGGGTGACGGTCAACCGCTACACCGCCCTGCAGCAGAAGCAGTGGCGGTTGCCGTCGGAGGTAAACGGCAGCTTCCTTGACGCCGGGGTCTTTCTCCACGATGTCGCGGAGCCGCTCAGCCAGGAGCTCGGGCCGTTTTTGGGCCCGCTCATCTTGGAGATTCAGGAGAACGACATCCATGAGGCGGAGTTCTGCGCCCTCCTCGATGCGTTTCTCAGGGTCGTGCGCGGCGTCTATGAGGGACCCTTGGCGGTCGAGCTGCGCACCACCGCGCACCTGACGCCGCGCTACCTGTCGATCGTGCGCGGGCACGGGGTGGCGCACGTGCTGAACTCGTGGACGCGCATGCCGGCGGTGGGCTGGCAGTGGGACAAGCTGCTCGCGCACGGCGCAACGGACTTCGAGTTTTTCCTGGTGCGGGCGCTTTTGCGGCCGGGCGTGCGCTATGAGGACGCGTCGATCTTTGAGCCGTATGATCGCCTCGTCAGCCGCGCTCCGGAGGTGCGCGCCGACATCCTGCGCGTCCTGCGCGAGGCGCCGCAAGAGCGCACCTGCTACGTCCTTATCAATAACCACCTGGAAGGCCACTCCCCGGGCACCATCGCCGAGCTGCAGGACGAGCTGTGGGGCCGCGAG
The DNA here is from genome assembly GCA_937879845.1 of uncultured Myxococcales bacterium. Lineage (GTDB taxonomy): Bacteria > Myxococcota_A > Polyangia > Palsa-1104 > JAEUJZ01 > CALFML01. The sequence goes on along the minus strand of CALFML010000250.1, from coordinate 6,699 downwards.
CAGCCCGACAAGGCCCGCCCCGCGGCCAACGACGCGGCGGCGCCGTAGCCGCTCAGCCGTCTTTCATCTCATCGAGGAAGATCTGGACCTGGGCGATGGCGGAAAATCCCAGGCGGGCGAGAATCGGCCGCGACATGCGGCCGGCCTGGGTGACCAGGATCGGGGTGCCGCGGCCCAGGGCATCGCGAAAGCGGGCGGCGATGAGCGCCCGGTACGCGCCGCGGCGGCGCAGGGCGGGCAGGGTGGCGCCGCCGGACAGCACCACCGCCTCGGCGGTGAAGGTGGCGTCGGCGGCGGCGATCGGGCGGCCGTCTTTAAGGGCGATGTAGCTGCGCCAGCTCGGCGAGGCCTGGTAGCGGGCGAACGCCTGGCGCGGATCCTCATCCGAAAGCGGCGTGCCGAAGCAGCCGCTGAAGATCACCTGGACCTGGTGCAGGCGGGCCGCGCTCTCCACCCGCTCGACGATGATGTCATCGGGGACGGCGAGCTCGGGCGGCTGCAGAAGGACCATGCCGGCGACCTCGGACTCGCGCGGGTCCGGCCGCATCCCCAGGCGCCGCAGCTCGGCGGCGAGGCTGGGCGGCTGCGTCGATGGGCCTACCTCCCAGGTCGCGCCGCGGCGGCCGCGGGCGAAAAGGAGCTGCCGCACCTGCGCCACCACTTCGGCGGTCTCTGAAGCGCGCAAGCGCAGCCGCTGCACGACGGTAAAGTGCGGATCGGTGCCGGCGCCCAGGTAGACCACGAACCGCGGATCGACGATGCGCTCGTCGCCATGGCGCAGCGGCAGGTGGGTGTTGAGCTCTTCGGCAAGCGCCTGGACCGCGGGCGAAATTGGGCTCGCGGCTCCGGTGCTCACGCCGCGGTCTTGCCGTGCTGGTTCAGATACTGCGCCGAGGCCTCCATGCCGCGGTCGATCTCCCCCGCCGCGAACTTTTCGATCTGGCCGCCGACGCCGAAGATCTTGACGTCGACCTCCCACTCCATGGAGCGGCGGCAGGCATTGTCGCCGTCGGCGCGGACGCGCATGGTGTAGCCCATGCGCAGCTTGTCGCGCATGACGCTCGGCACCATGTTGCCGGTGATGGTGTCCGAGCCCTTCTGGTGGGTGACGGTCTCCTCGTAATTGAAGCCGCCGCCGATGAGCTTCTTGAGGAAGCCGGGCATGTTGTCCTGGGGGGTGATGCGGTTCTTCATCGTCCACAGGTTGCCGTCGACGTTGCGCTCCAGCTGATCGTAAGCCTGGATCTTCATGCCTTCGACGTTCAGGCGGCGGAGGAAGTCGGGGTTGAACATCAGCTCGATGAAGCGGGCCAGGGGCAGCTCGATGCGGTGCTCTTTTTGGAAACGCATGGGTTCTCCTAAAAGGTCAGGGTCGCAGACAACCGACAGAACCTTACCTCTAAAGCGCACCGCCGGTAAAGGACTGGCTGGCCGGCGGGTCAAGGCGAGCCCGGCCGCTAAGCGCGCGTTGACGCCTGGGATGCCGCCTGCTAAGCCCTGCCCAGCATGAGCGTCCAGGTCAGCGAGTTCACTCATCTTCACGTCCACAGCCAATACAGCCTTCTTGACGGGGCGATCCGCCTCAAGGATCTGTTTCCCAAGCTTGCCAGCCTCGGGATGAACGCCGTCGCGCTCACCGATCACGGCAACATGTTCGGCGCCGTCGATTTCTACAAGCGCGCCAAGGCCGCCGGGATAAAGCCGATCTTCGGCAGCGAGACCTATATCTGCGCCGATCGCACCGACCGCCAGAGCCGCCGCAACTACCACCTCATCCTCCTTGCCAAGAACGAGGCCGGCTACAAAAACCTCCAGTACCTGAACTCGATGGGCTACATCGAGGGCTTCTACTACCACCCGCGCATCGACAAGAAGATCCTCAAGGAGCGCAGCGAGGGGCTCATCGGCTTGTCGGCGTGCCTCGGCGGCGAGATCGCCCAGACCCTGCTCAACCAGGGCTATGAGCAGGCCAAGGAACAGGCCAAGGAGTACGCCAGCCTGTTCGGCGAGGGGGATTTCTACCTCGAGATCCAGCCCAACGGCCTCTCGGATCAGGACACGGTCAACGACGCCTGGCGCAAGCTCGCGCGGGAGACCGGCATCCCGCTTGTCGCCACCGGCGACTGCCACTACATCCATGAGAAAGACGCCGCCGCCCACAACGTGCTCATGGCGATCCAGCAGGGGCGGACCCTGGCCGATGAGAAGCGGCTCAAGCACGACGTGTCGTCGTACTACCTCAAGTCGCCGGCGGAGTTTGCCGCCCACTTTCGCGACCTGCCGGAGGCGCTGGAGAACACCGTCAAGATCGCCCGCGAGTGTGCCGTCGACCTCAAGCTCGGCAAGCCCATGCTGCCGCGCTACCGCGTGCCCGAGGGCTTCGACATCCCGAGCTTCTTCCGCAAAATCTCCGAAGAAGGCCTGGAGCGGCGCTTCGCCGAGTTCCAAGCCCTTGGCCGCCGCTTCGATCCCGACCGCTACCGCGAGCAGCTTACGCGCGAGATCGACGTCATCACCGCCATGGATTTCCCAGGCTACTTCCTCATCGTCTGGGACTTCATAAACTACGCCAAGGAGCACGGCATCCCCGTCGGGCCCGGGCGCGGCTCGGGGGCCGGGTCGCTGGTCGCCTACTCGCTGCGCATCACCGACCTCGATCCGCTGCCGTATAACCTTCTGTTCGAGCGGTTCCTAAACCCCGAGCGCGTCTCCATGCCGGACTTCGACATCGACTTCTGCATGAACCGGCGCGACGAGGTCATAAAGTACGTCTCGCAGAAGTACGGCAAGAGCCACGTCGGCCAGATCATCACCTTCGGCTCGCTGTCGGCCAAAAGCGCCCTCAAAGACGTCGGGCGGGTGATGGGGCTGCCGTTTTCCGACCTCAATGAGCTGACCCGCAACCTGCCGGCGCTCGTCGAAGGGCATCCGGTGACGATGCAGTGGGCGCTCGACAACGAGCCCAAGTTCAAGCAGCTCATGGCCGACAAGCCCGAGTACAAGGAGCTGGTCGAGATCGCGACCGCGCTCGAAGGGCTGCACCGCAACGCCGGCATGCACGCCGCCGGCATCGTCATCGCCGAGACGCCGCTGTGGGACACCGTCCCGGTCTACCGCGGCCAAGACGGCGAGTACGTCACCCAGTTCGCCAAGGAGGAGGTCGAGGAGGCGGGCCTGGTCAAGTTCGACTTCCTGGGCCTAAAGACCCTCACCGTCATCGACATCGCGGTCAAGCTCATCATGCGCGAGCGGCCGGAGTTCGAGCTCGTGCGCATCCCGCTCGACGACGCCGATGTCTACCGCATGATCTCCGAGGGTGACACCACCGGCGTGTTCCAGCTTGAGTCCTCGGGCTTCAAGGAGCTTTTAAAGAAGCTCAAGCCCGACTGCTTCGAGGACATCATCGCCGCCGGCGCCCTGTACCGCCCCGGTCCGCTCGAAGGCGGCATGGTCGACGACTTCATCAACCGCAAGCACGGCCGCACCGCCATCGTCTATCACCACCCGGCGATGGAGCCGATTCTCAAAGAGACCTACGGCGTCATCGTCTATCAGGAGCAGGTGATGCAGATCGCCCGCGCCCTGGCCGGCTACAGCCTAGGCGGCGCCGACCTCCTGCGCCGCGCCATGGGCAAGAAGAAAAAGGAGGTCATGGAGAAGGAGAAGGCCAAGTTCCTCGACGGCGCCCACAAGACCCAGGTAAACGAAAAGATCGCCGACGAGGTCTTCGACCTCATGGCCGCCTTCGCCGGCTACGGCTTCAACAAGTCGCACTCGGCGGCGTACGGCCTTGTCACCTACCAGACCGCCTACCTCAAGCGCCACTTCCCGGAAGAGTTCTGGGCCGCGCTGCTCACCTGCGATAAGGACGACATCGACAAGGTGGCGCGCTACGTCGCCGAGATCCGCGACCGCGGCGGCCAGGTCCTGCCGCCCGAGATCAACCAGTCCGAGATGGACTTCGCCGTCGTCAAGACCACCGTCCGCAAAAAAACCGAGTCGCGTCCAGGCCGCGCCGGCCGCCGCGTCGAAGCCGCCCCCGCCGATAAAGACGCGACCGCTGAGCGCAAGGCCATCCGCTTTGGTCTGTCGGCCATCAAAGGGGTGGGCGAAAACGCGGTGGAGGCGATTCTGCAGGCGCGCACCGAAAAGGGGCCTTGCCCGTCGCTGTTTGGCCTGTGCGAGCGCGTCGATACGCGCAAGGTCAACAAGAAGGTGCTGGAGGCGCTGATCAAGGCCGGGGCGCTCGACACCGTGATCACCAACCGCGCCGCGGCGATGGCGGCCCTGGACAGCGCGGTCGAGCGGGCGCAGAAAGCCCAGCGCGAGCGCGAGAGCGGTCAGACCTCGCTGTTTAGCCTCCTTGGCGGCGGCAGCAAGCCCGGCGCCGCCGGCCAGAGCGACTTCGGGCCCGCGCCTCCCTACCCCGATGTGCCGGAGTGGAGCCCACGCCAGAAGCTGGCGTTTGAGAAGGAGTCGCTCGGCTTTTACATCAGCGGCCACCCCATGGACCGCTACTCCCCGGAGCTGCGGCGGGCCCGCGCCGCCACCGTGTCCCAGCTCCTCGGCGAGGCGGGCAGCGACATCCCGACCCCGAATCCGCGCGAGCGCCCCGAGGTGATCTGCGGCGGCGTCGTCTCCGATTTCCGCGAGCGCCCCTTAAAGAGCGGCACCGGCCGCATGTGCAGCTTCCGCCTGGAAGACCAGACCGGCGGCATCGAGGTGGTCTGCTTCAGCAAGGCCTTCGCCGAGTACGAGCACGTCTTAAAGAGCGATGAGCCGCTGCTGGTCATCGGCAGCTTGGCCTGCGACGGCGACGGCGAGACGCAGCAGCGCAAGGTCCAGCTGCGCGAGGCGCACCTGCTCTCGCGCCTGCGCCGGGAGAAGACCCAGAAGGTCCTCATCGAGCTGCCGGCCGACGAGCTTACCCGCGACCGCGCCCAGGCGCTGCTCAAGATGCTCACCCAGCACCACGGCCACGTGCCCGTCTCGCTGTTCCTGGTCAAAGAAGGCGACTGGCGCTGCGAAGCCCAGCTCCCCGCCCACCTGCGCGTGGTCCCCACCGATGAGTTCCTCGCCGCCCTGCACACCTTCTGCGGCGAGGCTGCGGTCCAGCTACGCTGACCGCTGCGGCACCCCCCCGACTCCAGCCAGACGCAGCGTCTTTGCCAATTTCGTTTAACTCCCCAGACAAATAGCGGGTGGCACCGAAGGCGGGGACCCCGGCGCGCGAGCGACGGGGTGCCGTAGGTGACAGGACCCGCGGCGCCGCCCGAAGACTGGGGGCTCGATCGTTTAACTCCCTAGACAAATAACTCCCGAGACAAATAGCGAGTGGCATCGAAGGCGGGAACCCCGACGCGCGAGCACGCGCGGGCGGCAGGGGGCCGCAGGTGACAGGACCCGCGGCGCCGCCCGAAAGACTCAGGGCTCGATCCGCTTATGCCGAAAGCGCTCGACATAGCGCTGAAGGTGCATCTTCACCGTCGTGCCATCAGCGATGTTGAGCCGCCGCGCCAGCTCCGAGTAGTTGAGGTTTTTCCCCACCTCATCCCGGTGCGCCAGCCCCACCGCGTGCGCCACGAACACCGGCTTGAGGTACTTCTCCGTATAAAGCTGGATCTGTCCCCAGCTGCGCGGCTGCAGCCCGTGATCCTTGACGAACGCGGTCGTCGCAATCGCCGACACATCCTGCCAGCTGCCGGGCGGGCCGGCGGTGATGCGCAAGTCCGGCTCCGGCTCCGGCTCGCTCTTGGCCGGTCCGCCGCGTCCTTCGCGCAGCGCCGCGACGCACTCTTCCAGCTCGATGCTCTGCGGCCGCGCCGTGGCGGGCAGGCGCTCGACGAAGTTTTCCAGATCGCGGAAGTTGCCCGGCCAGGTGTCCTGCAGCACCCGCTGCAGCGCCGCCGGCGCCAGCGCGTCGTAGACTCGCAGGCTGGAGGCCGGCAAGGTGCGCGTGCGGAGGTAGGCGGTGATGTCCTCCCGCCGCTCGCGCAGCGGCGGCAGCCGCACGACTTTTACCGCCAAGCGGTACCACAGATCGTCGCGGAAGCGGCTGATCCGCCGCTGCGGATCATCCAGATCGATGTTGGTGGCGCAGACGATCTGCACGTTGACCCGCCGCGGCCGCGGATCGCCCAAGCGATGGTATTCCCCGCGCGAGTCGAGGAACCGCAACAGCGCCTTCTGCACCTCGAGATCGAGGTCGCCGACCTCGTCGAGAAACAGCGTGCCTTCGTGCGACGCCTCGACCACGCCCGGGATGTCGGCGATGCAGCCGGTGAACGAGCCTTTTTTGGCCCCGAACAGCTGCGCGTACAGAAGATTTTCTTTGAGCAGGGCGCAGTTCAGCGTCGCATACGGACCGCGGTGCTGGCGCGAGTGGGTGTGGTAGCAGCGCGCCAGCCGATCCTTGCCGGCGCCGGTGGGTCCAAGCAGCATCACCCGCTGCCCGCGCGTGGCGGCTTCGGCCAGCCGCTGATGCGCCTCGCGCAGCGCGCGGGAGGCGAGGATGAAGCCTTCCTCGTGTCCCTGCAGCTGCTCGAAGCGGCTGTTCTGCTCGTGTACGTAGCTCTGCAGCTTGTCGAGCAGCACGCTCCAGGGGCTGGTCTGCGTGGTCTCTGAGCCCGCCGCGATGCGCAGCTCGCTGTCGTCGGCGAGCGGGAAGCGGACCTCGTCCGACTCCGCCGGCTCCCCCGA
>CALFML010000249.1 GCA_937879845.1 uncultured Myxococcales bacterium | reverse complement strand
CCGATCTCTCTCGGGGCGGGTGCGGCGGATCGAGCCTTCAGCGTTCACGCGGCTTTCGGCGCTCGGGGTCGAGGAACAACGCGTCAACCTCTTGGTTGATTTATTGACGCCGCACGAGCGCTGGGCATCGCTCGGCGATGGCTTCCGCGTCGAAGCGCACGTGGTGGTATGGGAGGGCACGGTGCTCAAGGTGCCGACGAGCGCGCTGTTCCGGCAGGATGCGGGCTGGGCGCTGTTTCGGTTCGACAAGGGCGTCGCCCGGCTGACCCCCGTCGAAGTCGGCGAGCGCACCGCCCGCGAGGCCGCGGTGGCGCGCGGTCTTGCCGCCGGCGAGCGCGTGATCGTTCACCCGAGCGATCACATCGCCGATGGGGTCAAGGTGGTCGTGCAATGAGCGGAAAGAGCTCAGCCGACTCTCCGGCCGACGGCATCATCCTTTCGGCGCGCGGACTCACCAAGACCTATCAAATGGGCGAGGTGTCGGTGTACGCGCTGCGCGGCGTGAATATCGACTTTTTCGCCGGCGAGCTGGTGGTGCTGCTCGGCCCCTCGGGCAGCGGCAAATCGACGCTGCTCAACATCCTGGGCGGGCTCGATGTCCCTACGGAAGGCACGGTTTGCTACCGGGATCATGATCTTGGTGCCGCGAGCGAAGGGGCGCTCACCCGCTACCGCCGCGAGCACGTCGGCTTCGTGTTTCAGTTCTACAACCTCATCCCCAGCCTGACCGCGCGTGAAAACGTCCAGCTCGTGACCGACATCGCGGCGGATCCGATGGCCCCCGAAGAGGCGCTCGCCCGCGTGGGGCTCAGCGAGCGGCTCGATCACTTCCCGGCCCAGCTCTCAGGCGGTGAGCAGCAACGGGTGGCCATCGCCCGCGCGGTGGCCAAGCGTCCGGAGCTGCTTTTGTGCGACGAACCTACCGGCGCGCTCGACTTCCAGACCGGGCTCCTGGTGCTGGAGGCGCTCTCGGCGATAAACCGCGACCTTCACACTACGACCGTGGTCATTACGCACAACGTGGCCATTGCGCGTATGGCCGACCGCGTGATCTATTTTTCCGATGGCCAAGTCGCCCGCCTGGAGAAAAACTCCACCAAGGTGGAACCACGCGCGCTGAGCTGGTAGTCAGGGTCACGCTGCGACGAAGGAGATCCGTAGTCCCGGCTGCGCAGTCATGCAAGGTGCAAGTTTGCGCAAGCGACATTCTTGCAGGTTGCATGTGGCGTCATTTCAGCCGCGATAGGTGGCGCCTTCACTGCGGCCGCGGTGCGATGCTTACTCTGCGCTGTATTTTCTGCGCTTGCGCCACAGCGTAGACAGGTCGATGCCCAGGATGCTGGCCGCCTCCTCCTGCGTCTTTTTGCGGGCGAGGACGCGCAAGATGTGCTCGCGCTCGATCTCCTCCACGGTGCAGTCGCCGCCGAGCTGCAGCCCCGGGGCGCCGTGCAGGACGATGCGCTCCGGCAGGGCCTGCGGCTCCACGAGCTGACCAGGCCACAGGATGGTGGCTCGCTCCATGACGTTGCGCAGCTCGCGGATGTTGCCGGGCCAGGGATAGGTGGCAAGGGTTGCCTCCGCCTCCTTGGAGAGCTCCATCTGCGGCCGACCGGCCGCGCGGGCGAAGAACGATAGGAAGCGGCGCGCCAGCGGCAGGATGTCCTCCGTGCGCTCGCGCAGCGGCTGGACATGCACCTCGATCACGTTGAGGCGGTAGAGCAGGTCCTCGCGGAAGCGGCCTTCGCGGACCGCTTGCTCCAGGTTGCAGTTGGTGGCCGTCACGATGCGTACGTCGGCATGCCGCGTCTTGTTCTCACCGACGCGTTCGAATTCCTTCTCTTGCAGGAAGCGCAGAAGCTTGGCCTGGAGGCCTTGCGCGATCTCGCTCACCTCGTCCAGAAACAGCGTGCCGCCCTGCGCCGCCTCCACGCGGCCCGGCTGATCGCGCACCGCGCCAGTAAAGGCCCCGCGGGCGTGCCCGAACAGCTCGCTGGCGAGCAGATCCTCCGTGAGCGTTGGACAGTTCACCATGACGAAGGGGTGCCCGGCGCGCGGGCTCTGCGCATGCAGCGCCCGCGCCAGCACGCCCTTGCCGGTGCCGCTCTCCCCGCGCAGAAGCACGGCGGTGTCGGATGCCGCGGCGCGGGTGATCACGGCGAGGATCGCCTGCATCTTGGGCGACTCGGTGTGCAGGTCGGTCTCCGGGACGGACTCGGCCAGCTTCTCTTCCAGCGCGGCGACCCGGCGCTTCATGGCGTAGCGCTCGGTCACCTGCTCCACCACATGGCGGATCTGCGCCGGCGTAAAAGGCTTGGGCAGGTAGTCCATGGCGCCGAGCTTGACGGCCTGTACGGCGGTGTCGAAGTTGGCATACGCGGTGATGATGACCACGGCCAGGGTCGGGCATTCGTGCAGCAGCTTGGGCAGAAGCTCCAGGCCGCTCGCCTCTCGCAATCGTAGATCCAAGAAGGCCAGATCAAATGCCTGCCGGGCGAGCGCCGCAAGCGCCGCTTGCGGGGACGATACGGCGGTGACCGCGCAGCCCATCCCCTCCAGACATACGGTCAGGGTGGTCAAGATGTTCTTCTCGTCGTCGATGACGAGCACGCGCAGCGGCCTGCGCGGGTTGTCTTGTTCGAGCATGGGGCTGTTCCTGGGCTTGTTCCTTGTGGGATATTAATCCATTCAGTCCGTCGTGCCGCCATCGGGTGGCGGGCATGCCTGGCAGGTGCTGCTGGTCTGCGGACCGACCTTGTCGGCAGGCGGACAACAATAGGCCACCGCGCAGTTTTTCGGATACATGCAGCTGTTCCCCGCTGCACATTCATCATTGAAACGCAGCGGGTTGCAGCGCTCCCCCTCCCCGGTCGTGCAGCCGACACCGGCCAGCAGGCAAGCGGCAACACCTAGCATCAGAAATGTTCTCAGCATGGATTCTCCTATCCTGTTTCTATAAGCGGAAAAGCAGCGCGAAGATGAGCTTCGTCTCCGCCTTCACCAGATCCGGGGTCCAGCCCAGGGGCGCGCACGTGCTGATCAGGCCATCGGGGTTATAGAGGCCGCCGCACTTGTAGCCGTCGGGGCCGGTCACGCCGCCGCGGCCGGCGTAATAGGGGACGCTCGACTCGTGGTGCGAGACTTCCAGCCGGAAGGTGATGTTGTCGGTCGGGAGCCAGCTCACGTTGGAGGACAGGTCCCAGCCGTCGAATTTGGTTCCGGCATTGGTATCGAACGCGGACGCCGCGACGCCGGTCGGCACGAGTACCAGATAGCGCCCCGGGTTGTGGATGAATCCACCGCCGACCATCCAGCTCAAGCGGTTCTGCCAGAACCACAAGATGTTGTAGGCCATGCCGCTCACGAAGTCCTGTTCGCACGGGGTGGCGCTCGTGCAGCTGCCTTCGGTTCCGGCGCCGCGGAAGGCCGCCACGCCGTCGCCTTCTTCAAACCCTAGATCGAAGGTCACGGAGAAGGCGGCGCGGCTGAGGAAGCGGGAGCTTGACCGGTTGTGGTAGCGGAGGAGCAGGCTGTTGTCGCTGTGGAAGCGCACCCGCCCCGGGTGGTCCTGGGCGTCGGTGCCGACATAGCCGTTGAAGACCATCTTCACCCACTCGCGGGGCGAGTAATGGAGCTGATACCCGACGCCGGGTAGCTCGTTGAACTTGCCGTAGGTCTGCCAGCCGTTTATGACCCACAGCTCGACCTTGAGCCGATCGGTGGGGAAGATCTGCAGGCGCGCGCCGTTGAAGAACCAGGGCGTATTGTCCGACGTAAACGACGCCTGATAGCCCCAGTTTTCGAACTGCGTATAGGAGAAGAGTCCGACATAAGAGAAGAACAAGCCGACATCGATGTTGATGCCGTGCAGCTTGTTGAAGTGGTAGCCGACGTAGGCCTCGCTGAGGTAGCGGTATACGGTGAGCAGGTCGAACTGGCCGCGGTTGGGCGTCAGATCGTTGCGCGGCACGGCGGTGGCGCGGGTGCCGAACTGGGTGTAAAGCCGCGCGCGCACGTTGCCGATGTGGGCGTCGCCGCCAAAGCCTAAAAACGCCAGCTCCAGCTCGTTGTGCCGGGCCGTCGCGGTCGAGCCGACGATGGTGTTGTCGATGGGGTTATTCAGCGAGTAGGTGTAATTGAGATCGATATCGAGCTGCGGCGTGAAGTACTTGCTGTCGATAAGGTGGGAACTCTGGCGGCTGCCGCCGTTGATCCAGGTGAAGTCGCCCCAGGCGAACGGCTCCGTGGACGGGCTTGCCGGCTCTTGAGCCGTCGGCGCCGCCGCTGGGGTCACGGCATGCACGCGCAGCTCCTTCACCTCGGCTTCGAGCAACCGGAGCCGCTCTTCGAGGGCGGGCGAAGGCGGCGGCGCAGCCTGGGGCGCTGCGACTGCTCCGGCGGGCACAGGTTCACTCCCGAGCTTCGCATCGGACGTTGTCGGCGCAGCCGGCGGAGCCACGGCAGAAGGGGTTTGATCTTGGGCGTGCACCGTGGGGATCGCCAGCGCGTTCAGGCTGAGACCCAGGGAGAGAAAAAAGACTCGCTTGGACATTTCACACTCCGCTTCTTGCATCATCCGCGCCGCGAGGCGATTCGAGCAATTTCACGTCGCGGTTAGGGAGCAAGCAATATGCCAGGACGGAGTTCGTCGCAGCGGCGCTGGGCGGCCTTGCAATCTGCACGGTTTCCGGGTTGATCGCCTTGCTTTTTGCGATGCGGTTCCAATCCGACAGTCCTATTTCGGCTCGGGCGCAAACTTTTCGAGCTGCCGTCAGAGCTGTAGTAATTGCGCACTTCTTCACAGACTGCAGTTTGCAAGGTTCAGAATTGCCAATTCGGGCATTTTGCAACGCGACGCGCTCCCCACACTCTCGACTCCGAGGGATTCGGGAATGGCATGCTCATTGCAAAATCGAACGGATGAAACCACGGCGCAAGAGGAACCCGATGATGGACGCAGTCTTCGTACTGGCAACACTGCTTTTTTTCACCGCGGCCTGGGCCTATGCCCGCGGCTGCGAGAACGTCTGACCGGCGCAGGAGCCCCCATGAACCCCGAGTACCTCATCGGCGCGATCCTGTCCGTCCTGCTGACGGTCTATCTGGTCTATGCGCTCCTGCGGCCGGCGCGCTTTTAAGGAAGATCCATGTCGATTCCAGGTCTGCTTCAAATCGTGCTTTATGGCCTGATCATCCTGGCCGTGACACGCCCCCTTGGGAGCTACCTCTTCCGCGTTTTTGAAGGAGAGCAGAAGCCCCTGCCGCGCGTGCTCGGCCCCATCGAGCGCGGCCTTTTGCGGCTGTGCGGCGTCGATCCGCGCCGCGAGCAAACGGCCCGCCAGTACACGCTGGCGCTGCTCGTATTCAGCGCGGTGGGCCTCCTTTTCACCTACCTTCTTCAGCGCCTCCAGCACCTGTTGCCGTGGAACCCGCAGCACCTGGGGCCGGTCGCGCCCGACCTGGCCTGGAACACTGCCGTCAGCTTCACCACCAACACCAACTGGCAGTCCTACGCGGGCGAGAGCACGATGAGCTACCTCACCCAGATGGCGGGTCTGGCCTGGCACAACTTCACCTCCGCCGCGGCCGGACTCGGCGTGGCGCTGGCGCTGGCGCGCGGGCTCACGCGGCGTCCCGGCCCCGAGGGTGAACGGACCTTGGGCAACTTCTGGGTGGATCTCCTGCGCGCCACCCTGTACGTCCTATTGCCGCTGAGCATCCTGGGGACGATCTTTCTGGTCTCGCAGGGCGTGATTCAGAACCTGTCTGCCTACACGGAAGTGACGACCCTGGAGGGCGCCAAGCAGCTGCTGGCGATGGGGCCGGTCGCTTCGCAGGAGGCCATCAAGGAGCTTGGCACCAACGGCGGCGGCTTCTTCAACGCCAACAGCGCCCATCCCTTTGAGAACCCCACCGCCCTGGCCAACCTCGTGGAGCTCTTGTTCATCTTCGCCATCCCCGCCGCGCTGACCTACACCTACGGCCGCATGGCCGGCGACACCAAGCAAGGCTGGGTGCTGTTTGGCGCCATGGCGATCCTGCTTCTGGGCGGCGTAAGCGCGACGTACCTCGCCGAGTCGGCAGGGAACCCGGCGCTGGCCGGACTCGGCGTGGAGCAGTCGGTCGGCAACCTGGAGGGCAAGGAGGTCCGTTTCGGCACCTCCGCCTCCGCGCTCTTCGCCACCGTGACCACCGACGCCTCCTGCGGCGCGGTGAACTCCATGCACGACAGCTTTACGCCGCTTGGGGGCCTTGTGCCGCTTGTCAACATCGAGCTCGGCGAGGTCGTCTTCGGCGGCGTCGGCGCGGGGCTGTACGGCATGCTGATCTTCGCGCTGCTTTCGGTCTTCATCGCGGGCCTGATGGTCGGCCGCACGCCGGAGTACCTGGGCAAGAAGATCGAAGCGCGGGAGATGACGCTGGCCATGCTCTACATCCTGATCTTCCCGCTGGTTATCCTGGGATTGGCCGCCTGGGCCGCGGTGGCCCCGGTGGGCCTGGCGGCGCTCGGCAACGCCGGACCGCACGGCCTGAGCGAGATCCTATACGCCTATACGAGCGCCGCCGGCAACAACGGCTCGGCGTTCGGGGGGCTCAACGCCAACGCGCCGTTGTGGAACGCGACGCTGGGCGTGGCGATGCTCGCCGGCCGTTTTCTCATGATCGTACCGGTGCTGGCCATCGCCGGCTCCATGCTCAACAAGAAAGTGGTGCACCCGGGGCCAGGGACTTTTCCCACGGGTACGCTCCTGTTCTGCGGGCTCCTCTGCGGCGTCATCGTCATCGTGGGCGCGCTCACTTTCTTCCCGGCTCTATCGCTCGGCCCGATCGTGGAGCACTTCGCGGCCCGGCACGGAAAGGTATTCTGATGTCCCACGCAACGCTCAAAGAGCGCTCGCTCTTGGACCCATCCATCCTCGGGCCGGCGTTCCTGCAGAGCCTGGGCAAGCTCGCGCCCTGGCAGGTGATCCGCAACCCGGTGATGTTCGTGGTCGAGATCGGGAGCGTACTGACGCTCGGTCTGTGGCTGCGCGACCTCCTCGCGCGGCCGGCCGCGGCGCCGCCGCTGTGGTTCACTGGAGCAGTCAGCCTGTGGCTGTGGTTCACGGTGCTGTTCGCCAACTTCGCCGAAGCGGTGGCGGAAGGCCGCGGCAAGGCGCAGGCCGCGACCCTGCGCAAGATGCGCAAGGAGATCACCGCGCGCAAGCTGGTGGATGGCAAGGAGGAGCGCGCTCCGGCCTCCACGCTGCGCAAAGGCGACACCGTGGTCGCCGAGGTCAAGGCGCGCACGGCCTGCGCCGCCATCTCGAGGTATCCGGCAGCGGGGAATACCGCACTGCCCTGGATGCGGTGGTCGGTGAGATAGGGCAGCTTCTCTACGTCGAGCTTGACCTCCCAGGACGGCTCACTGCTCGCTAGCCGGCGGCCGAGGAGCTCGTGATCCACGATTCCCTTGCGGATCTGCGCTACGGCCGTGGGCTCGAACCAGTAGCGATCCCGCTTCCATGGATAGTGCGGCAGCGAGACCGTCCGACCGGACAAATAGAGGCTATCCCAGGCGATGTCGACACCAAGGCTGTGAAGCATGGCCAGCGAGCTGATGACCTGGGCCTGCTCATCTTCCTGACGGCAGATCGAGGGCAGGACTCTGCCTTCCACCCCCTTTGCGTCCAGACATTCCGAGATAGCGGCGCCAAGGACCGGATGAGGCCCTAACTCCAGGAACAGCGAGTATTTGTCGTCGATCAGGCGGTCGACCGCCGCTCGGAAGCGGACGCTCTCGCGGACGTTCT
>CALFML010000248.1 GCA_937879845.1 uncultured Myxococcales bacterium | reverse complement strand
TGGTCGATGGCGCCTTCCTGCGCAGCGCGCTGCAGCAGGTGGCGGCGCACAACGCCCAGCGCGAGTTCTATCTGACCGATCTTTTGGCCCTGGCCACCGCGGCCGGCGATGAGGTGATGGTCGTGCAAGCGCCGCCGGAGGAGGTCCTGGGGGTAAACGATCGCGTCGATCTGGCCACGGCCGAGTCGCTGCTGCGCCGCCGCATCAATGAGGCGCACCTGCGCGCCGGGGTGACGCTGCGCGATCCGGCCTCCACCTATATCGACGACGAAGTGGCAATCGGCCGCGACACCGAGCTCGGTCCCGGCGTCTGCCTGCGCGGCCGCTGCACCATCGGCGCCCGCTGCGTGATCGATGCCGGCAGCGTCCTTTCCGGCGTCACGGTCGCCGACGACACCCACATCAAGCCCTACACCGTCGCCACCGATGCGGTGGTCGGCGACAAGGTGGCGCTCGGGCCGTTTTCGCACCTGCGGCCCGGCAGCGTCCTTTTGTCCGGCGCCCATGTCGGCAACTTCGTCGAGCTCAAGCAGACGCGGCTCGGCAAGGGCAGCAAGGCCAACCATCTTTCCTACCTCGGCGACGCCGAGATCGGCGCCGGCGTCAACATAGGCTGCGGCACGATCACCTGCAACTACGACGGCGTAAGCAAGCACAAGACGGTGATCGAAGACGATGTGTTCGTCGGCTCCGATACCCAGCTGGTGGCGCCGGTGCGGGTCGGGAAGGGGTCGATCATCGCCTCTGGCACAACGGTGGTAAAAGACATCCCGGCGCAGTCGCTGACCTTGTCGCGGGCGCCGCAGGTCGACAAGCCCGGCTACGCGCCGATCCTGCGCGAGCGCCTGCAGGCGCGCAAAAAGCCCGCCAGCCCCACCCCGCAAAAGTGAACCGAGCCGCCGTAAAAAAGGATCGGCGGACCGCGTAGGCGAGCAGCGAACGATCCAGCTTGGCCTTTGGTTTTTGTAGCGACGGAACAGAGCGTAATTAAACTCGCGCGAGAAACGCGCGGCGGGGGGGAGGCTCGTCGGGCTTTGCCCGATGAGGGGGCACGGGCAAGTGCCCGTCAAGAAATCCTTTGGGCGCGACGGAACGGAGCGTAATTAAACTCGCGCGGGAAGCGCGCGGCATGGGGGGGACCCGGCCGGCTTTGCCGGACGGGGGGGGCACGGGCAAGTGCCCCCCTAGATCAATGCGTAAGCTTTTTGTACTTGATGCGGTGCGGCTGCTCGGCGTCCTTGCCGAGACGGCGCTTGCGGTCGGCTTCGTAGTCGCGGTAGTTGCCTTCGAACCACACGACCTTGCTGTCGCCTTCGAACGCCAGGATGTGGGTGGCCAGGCGATCGAGGAACCAGCGATCGTGGCTTATCACCACCGCGCAGCCGGCGAAGTTCTGCAGCGCCTCTTCCAGCGCCCGCAGCGTATCGACATCGAGATCGTTGGTCGGCTCGTCGAGTAGGAGCAGGTTGCCGGCGCTGCGCAGCATCTTGGCCAGGTGCACGCGGTTGCGCTCGCCGCCGGAGATCTGCTTGATGAGCTTTTGCTGATCGCTGCCCTTGAACCCAAACTGCCCGCAGTAGGCGCGCGTCTGCACCCGCCGCTTGCCCATGTCGAAAAACTCCGCCCCGCCGGAGATCTCCTGCCAGACGGTGTTTTCGCCTTTTAAGGCATCGCGGCTCTGGTCGACGTAGCCGATCTTGACCGTGTCGCCGACGAGCAGCTTGCCGCGGTCGGTTGTCTCCTGACCGACGATCATGCGGAACAAGGTCGTCTTGCCGGCGCCGTTTGGCCCGATGATGCCGACGATGCCGCCGCGCGGCAGGCGGAAGTTCAGGTCCTCAATGAGCAGGCGCTCGCCGTAGCCTTTGTACAGCTTCTCCGCGGTGACGACGTTGTCGCCCAGGCGCGGGGCGGGCGGAATCGAGATCTCGGCGACTTCGATCCGCGCTTCTTGCGACTTTTGCAGCATCTCTTCGTAGGCGGCAAGACGCGCCTTGCTCTTGGCGTGGCGGGCCTTGGGCGAGGTCCGCACCCACTCCAGCTCGCGGGCCAGCGCCTTTTGCCGCGCCGACTCCTGCTTCTCTTCCACCGCCAGCCGCTTCTGCTTCTGATCGAGCCACGAAGAATAATTCCCCTCCCACGGAATCCCGGCGCCGCGGTCGAGCTCGAGGATCCAGCCGGCGACATTGTCGAGGAAGTAGCGATCGTGGGTGATGGCGACGACCGTGCCGGGAAACTGCTCCAGGTACTTCTCCAACCAGGCCACCGACTCGGCATCCAGGTGGTTGGTCGGTTCGTCAAGGAGCAGCATGTCGGGCTTGGACAGGAGCACCTGGCACAAGGCGACGCGGCGCCGCTCACCGCCGGACAGCACGCTGACATCGGCGTCGGGCGGCGGGCAGCGCAGGGCGTCCATGGCGATCTCCAAGGTGCGATCGATGTCCCAGCCGTTGCAGGCTTCGATCTGATCTTGGACCTTGGCCTGCTCCGCCATCACCGCGTCCATCTCTTTGTCGGACATCGGCTCGCCGAGCTTCATCGACAGATCTTCGAAGCGCTTGAGGAGATCGCGGGTCTCTTTGACCGCGATGGCGACGTTTTCCAGCACGTTCTTGGTCGGGTCGAGCTGCGGCTCCTGCGGCAGGTAGCCGATGCGGATGCCGTCGGCCGGCCGCGCCTCGCCGAGGAACTCCTGATCGACGCCGGCCATGATGCGCAAAAGGCTGCTCTTGCCGGCGCCGTTCTGGCCGATGACGCCGATCTTGGCGCCGGGGAGAAACGACAGCCAGATGCCCTTCAAGATCTCGCGCTGCGGCGGCACGATCTTGCGCAGGTTCTGCATGGTGAAGATGTATTGAGCGGCCATGATCTCCTTCGCTAGCTGACAAACGGGGTTGCTGGATCTGGATATTGTATGGGTCGCGGCGGCGCGGCCGGAGCGGGCTGGCGGAAGCGGGGCTTTGGCTCAGCCGCCCGGACCGGGCGCCGGTTGCGAGTTGAAAAGGCCGTGCAGGCTGTAGGCCAGAAGCTCGTGGCAGACCTGGCGCAGCTCGTCCGGGGTGCTGTCGCGGCGGACGATCCACTGCAGCATGACCTCTTTCAAGCTGCCGAGCGCCGCTTGCGCGACGATGCGCGGGGTGCACGGCCGGATGAGGTTGAGCTTCTGCCCGCGCGCGATCGCCCCGTCGAGCAGATCGAGCACGCGGCTGTAAAACTCCGCCATCTTGGCATCGCACTCGGCGTCCAGGCCCTCGGCCAGGAGCAGGATGATGCGGGTCAGGTCGCGGCGGTCGTGCAGCACGGTGATGATGCGGGACAGGTTCTGCGAGAGCTGCATGAGAGGCGGCGGCGCCCCCGGCTGCACGTCCACCGGGGTGAGCACCGACTGGAGGCGGACCAGGAAGTCATCGATGAGCAGATCGAAGATCGCCCGCTTGCTGTCAAAGTGCAGGTAGAACGTGCCGCGGGCGATGCCGGCCCCGTCCAAGATGTCTTGGATCGAGGTCTCGTGGTAACCGCGCTTGGCGAACAGCTCGCGCGCCACCGCCTGGATCTGCGCGCTGCGCTCCTGCCGCAGCCGCTGCGCCCGCGAGACTCGACCATCGCTTGCGTCCAGGGCCGGCGCAGAGCTCGGACTGCCTCCGGCAGCGACGATAGAGATCGGCCCCGAGCCCGGCGCGGGCGCAGCTTGGCCGTCCGGCGTGAGGCGGTCGCTCTCCGAGTCCTTTATGGCCACGGCTCGCATGGTAGCAGCTTCATTTTCGATTTCGCTCAATTCGTCGCGCTGCGGCGCCTAGGCCGGCTGGAACGATCCGGCCAGCCGGCGACAAGGGATGTGCGCCGCCACTGACAGGAGCTCTACCTAGGCGCGCCGCAGAGCCGCGTGCAGCGGCGACCTGCGACCCTACTTACTCAGACTTCGGGCGGCTTCGCGCAGGTGCTTGACGCTGCCTGCACTCCCTTAGCCGGTGCCAGATCTCTTCAGGTCTCTTTATGTCGCAGGAGGTCGGGGGAGAGCGCCGACCCTCGGCGACCCCGGTGACTATCGCCGACTATCGCCGACTACCGCCGACTACCGCCGACTACCGCCGACCATTAGGTCGCTCATTCGACAAGAGGGTCTTTTGGGCCCTTGCTGCTCAAACCTGGGCCAAGGTCGTGCGAGATAACCCATCGAGACGCTTGACAATCTAAGCGAACCTTATGACTATTATGCTGTGAAGTAGCTAACGCCTTTTCCGTGAACCTAGCGTCCACCTAGGAAACGTCCCTGAGCAAGGCACAAGACGTAGTACATCCATCTGGAGGCCCCATGGCTGGCTCTGACAAGCGCAAACAAAGTCTGTATTTCCCCGAGGACATGCTGAAAGAGATTCAGGAAGAGGCGACGCGGCAGGACCGCTCTCTATCGTGGATTGTGCAAAAGGCGTGGAAAATTGCTCGGAACGAAATTCGGAAGTATCCCTCTGTAAATGAGTTCCCGGGCGAGGACGACGAGCGCGGCTCCCAGGAGTAGTTCTTCCGATCAACCGTCTGAGAATAGGCTCGCCACCGAACCATCGGTCCCGGCGACTTTGGACGACAGTCCCGCTGCATCAGCACAGGCAGCGACCCCCCCAGCCGCAACCGCACAATCGATCGCCAAAGCAACCTCTGCCGTAGTGTCTGCCGATCAGCCGGATTCATCCGTAAAAAACCACGAAAGTGGAGCTGCAGCTCCTACCGCTTCAGCCGCTGTCGCCAAAGCGAGCCCAGCATTGACGACCGCGGCAGCCGGCGGAAGCCGTCGGCGCAGCGGCTTTGCTGTCGCAGCGGACGGCGCCACGCTCTTTTATGAGGTGATGGGCCGCCCGCTGCCGGCGACTTCGATCCTTTTATGTGACGGCCTGGGCTGCGATGGCTATGTCTGGAAGTACCTGCAGTGGGTTCTTGCCGAGCGCTACCGTATCCTCCACTTCCATTACCGCGGACATGGCCGCACCCCGCTGCCGGCCGACATCTCGCGCATCAGCATCGCCGACTTCGCCGCTGACGCGCTTACGATGCTCGATGCCTGCGAGACCGAGCAGGTGGTCCTGTGCGGCCACTCGCTCGGCGTGCAAGTGGCGCTGGAGACCTGGAAAGCGGCCCCGAGTCGGATCGCCGGGCTCATCCTTATCTGCGGCAGCTACGGCAACCCGCTGCGGACGTTCAAGGGCAAAGACACCTTGGCGGAGATCTTGCCGCTCGTGCGGGCGACGGTGTCGCGCCTGCCGCGGGTGGTCGGCGCGTTCTGGAAGCACCTCATCCCGACCGAGCTGTCGTACCTTCTGGCGCAGAAGCTGGAGATAAACGGGGCGCTGGTCCAGCGCGAGGATTTTTTTCCCTACCTGGAAGCCATGTCGCGCCTGGATCCGCGGATGTTCGTCAGCACCCTGACCGCCGCCGGGCAGCATAACGCCCTGGATGTGCTGCCGCAGATAAGCGCCCCGACGCTGATTCTGGCGGGGCAGTACGACTCGTTTACGCCCATGGCATTATCGGAAAAGATGCACCAGCTCATCGCCGGCTCCGAGCTGCACGTGGTAAAGGACGGCACCCACACCGCGCCGATCGAGCGGCCGGCCGAGATCACCGAGGCCATCATCGACTTCCTACAGCGCCGCATCCCCGCGCCGTAGGACCGTCCGCAGGAGTCGCTGGCGATGAGCAAGCTCCATGATCCAGAGGGTCGGCCGGCGCAAAAGACCTCGCCGCTGCATCAGGCGCTGCTCTGGGCGATGCGGCTCGGCATCGTGGCGATGCTGTCGGTAAGCGGCGCTTTTTTGTACACCCGCTACCATCAGACCCCGGAGCAGGTGGAGCTTGTGCGCTATGTGGAGATCGACATTGCCTCGCTCGATGCGGTGGAGCGGCCGATCGTCTTCAACATGCAGTCGCTGCTGCAGTCGCGCACCACCCGGCCGGAGGATGCCCGGCGCATCCTGGTCGATGAGCTCATGCCGCAGCTTATCCGCCTGCGCAAGCTCGCCGAAGCGCCGGTGCGCGCCAGCCAGACCCGCGTCGTGCAGGATCTGGCGCGCGAGTATCAGGTCACGGTCGATGAGTTCATCGACGCCTGTCGTACGGCGGTGCGGGTGATCGACGATCCCCGCCTGGAAGCGCGGGCCGGCCTTGCGCAGGTCCAAGCCGCGTTCCAGCGCGCCGCCGAGCGCAGCCAGACCTGGCGCAGCCACGTCGCCCAGACCACCGCCGACCTCCATCTGCTCAAGCGGCGCTGAGCCGGCCGCGGCGCGGAAGTGCCGGCCTTGGCTGGCCGGCCGCTTAAGCGAGCGGCTTATCCGATCGCTTGATCGTCCGATCGCGATCGGCTGCGTTTTTTTCGCCGGCCGCGCTTACGCCGCGGTCTTAAGCTCCGCCGCGACCTCGCAGTAGGTCACGGCCTGGTTGCGGCCGTGGCGCTTGGCGTAGTAAAGCGCCTGGTCCGCCCGCTGCAGCAGCAAGCGCTCGTCGGTGCCGTCGCTCGGGAAGGTGGAGAGGCCGAGCGACAAGGTGCAGCCGAAGGCGCCGGCGTCCGCCGCCAGAACCAGCTTCTGCACCTCCAGGCGAATCCGCTCGGCGAGCTGGCGTCCGCCCACCGCATCGGTCGCCTCCAGAACCACGGCGAACTCTTCGCCGCCGTAGCGCGCCGCGATATCGACCTTGCGCACACACGACTGCACCACCTGCGCCACCCGCCGCAGCACCGCATCGCCGACCAGATGGCCGTAGGTGTCGTTGATCTTTTTGAAGTGATCGATGTCGCTGAGGATGAGCGTCAGCGGTCGGCCCTGGCGCTCGGCGCGGCGCAGCATCTCGGCCAGGCGCTCTTGGAACGCGCGGCGGTTGCACAGCCCGGTCAGGCCGTCGGTGGTCGCCATCGCTTCCACCGCCTGGTACATGCGCGCGTTATCCAGCGAGACGGCAATCTGGTTGGCGATGACGTGCAGGATGTCGAGGCGGTCGCGGGTGAACAGGCGCTCGCTGCGGCTGGCCACGACCAGGGTGCCGGTGGCCGCTTCGTTGTAAAGGAGCGGCAGGACGATCAGCGACTCGCAGCCGGAAAGGAGGCTCGTCTGGTCGAACACCGGCACCGACACCGGCGCCGAGCCGCCGGCCGCGCGGTCGCGCAGCTCGCCGCCCGGCGGCAGGGCCAGGCGGTTTTTCACCACCATGGCACACAGCCCGGCGTTGTCGGCGAAGGTGCGCTCCAGGCTCGCCGCCGTCAGCGCCGCCTCGCCGGCCGCCGCGATGACGGTGTGGCGGCGCGCGGCCTCGTCGTAGTGAGTCAGGGCGGCGAAGTCGAAGGCACAGATCTCGCGCACGGCGGCGAACGCGGTGCGGTGAACTTCTTCCGGGGTGAGGGCGCGATTTAGGAGCTTGGAGGCGGCGTACAGGCGCTCATGCTCGTACCGGCTGCGCTCGACCGCGGCGAACACGCGCTCGGACTGCAGGCCGCGCAGGATGAGCGGGATCGCCGAGAGCAGCAGCGCTTCGTCGTCGCTGGTGAAAGCCGCCTTGGCCGCCGCATCCGCGGCCAGGCGATCGGCGCACAGCACCCCGCACAGCTTGCCGTCTTCGTACAGCGGCACGCCGAGGAAGGCGGCGATGACCGCGCCCTCGCGCTGCAGCCGGCGCTCATCGTAGTAGGGCACCTGCGCCGGCTTAGGGCCCTGCAGCGTCAGCGGCTGCTGGCTCTTGATGACGGTCCCGATCACCCCGATGTCCAGGCCGATAGGCGTCTCGACAAACGCGCTGCTGTCAGTGGACACGGCGACGAACTGCAGGTGCTCGGCCCCGCTTGGCAGCCACAGCAGGGCGCAGGTGCGCAGGCGCAGGGCGCGCTTGAGCAGCCCGACCAGCGCGTCCAGGTTCTGCCGCACCATGACTACGGCGCTGCGCAGGAGCAGCGCCTCTTCCTCTGCCCGCTCGCGCTCCGGCGCCGCGGCGGTGCTGGCCGCGTTTCCGTGATCGCCGGAGCTCGTGAGCGCCCGCGCCGTCGCCGCAGTCGAGGTCGCCTGCGGCAGCAGCAGCCGAAAGTCGCGCGCTTCCTGCTGCAGCGACGCGATGGCATCGGCGACCCGGCGCTTGTAGGCATCGCGCTGCAGCCACAGCTCGCCGCGCAGCACCGCGAAGTGCAGGGCGCAGAACACCGCGACGATCCCCCCGGCCAGCAAATACGCCGACGGCTCGCGCACCCGCTCCGCCGCGAGCATCAGCACCTCGCAGAGGATCGCCAGACCGCCGAGCAACAGCGCCCGCCGGCCGCGGTACACGCTGAGCAGCACCGCGCACAGCGCATAGCGCAGCGGCGCCGCCGGCGTCTGGGTCCCGCCCAGCGCCTGCAGCAGCGCATAGGTGAGAACAAGCAGCGCGCCGCCGGCCTCCAGCTGCAGCTGGACCCGCGTGAGAGACGGCGCGCGGCCCGCATCCGCTGCGCCGAGCGCGCCGCGGCGGCTCGTCGCATCCATGGCGTGCCACAGCTGATAGCCGCGCCGCGCCAGAATAAACCCGAGCCCGAGCCCGGCCGCCGCGGCCAGCGCCGCATCCGCTACCCCGGGCCGCCCCACCTTGGCGAACCCGCCATCGGCAAGCAGCGCCAGCCCGGCGACAAGGGCAGCCGCGCCGACGCTCCGGCGCGCCAGCAGCCCCGCGCCGCGCAGAGTCGGCCGCAGCCACCGCGGCACCCACTTCCGGTCGAGGTTCATCGCCGACATCCGGGTTACTCGACCTTGAAGACCAGCTCGCCGGCGCGGACCAGGCCCAGCTCATCGCGCGCCACGCGCTCGATCTCCGCGTCATCTTCTTGGATGCGTGACAGCTGCAGGCGCAGCTCGGTGTTGGTGCTGCGGAGGTCGCGGTTCTGCTCCACAAGGTGCTGCAGCTCGGCCCGCTGCGACATGAACAGCGACAGCCCGGAGCGCAGATAAAGATGGTACGGAAGGTAGCCGATCAATACCGCCAGCGCCGCCGCGAACGTCAGCCGCAAGAGCCACAGCCCGACCACAGACGGCGCCGCCAGCAGGCGCGCGCGCCGACGCCGCGCCGCTGCTCCGCCGCCCGCCCCCGCGCGCACCGGGTGCGCTCCGTCGTGGACCGGGGATGCCGAGGATGCAGCTAGCCGAGCGTTGTGCGAGTACACAAGCTCATGGTGCGCGCGCGCGCGGAAAGCTCAAATTTTTCGCTGGGCTTTTATCGCTGCGGAGCGCGTGCTGCCGTCGGGTTCAGCCGGCGTTTTGAGCGCCGGCAGAGGCGGCAGCGCGGCTACTTGCCTTGGAACTCGGGCGGGCGCTTGGCGAAAAAGGCGGTGACTCCTTCGGCGAAGTCGGCGGAGGATAGGAGGCGCATCTGGCCCTCGACCTCGGCTTCCAGCGCCGCGTCGAACGTCCGGCTCAGGCTGGCGTAGACGGCGCGCTTTACCTCGTTTAGGACCAGCGGCGGACCGGCGGCGATGCGCTGGGCGTAGGCGACGGCTTCCGCCTCATCGGCGACGATGCGGTTTAAGACGCCGAGGCGCAGCGCCTCCTCCGCTTCGATCATATCGCCCAGGAACATCAGCTCCAGCGCCCGGCCAAGGCCGATGATGCGCGGCAAAAGGAACGTCCCGCCGCCGTCGGGCATCAGGCCGCGCTTGATGAACACCTCGCCAAAGCGCGCCCGCGCCGTGCCAAGGCGCAGATCGCAGGCGAGCGCCAGATCGCAGCCAAAGCCCGCCGCGGCGCCATCGACGAGCGCGATCACAGGCTTAGTCAGCGACTGCAGCGCGCGGATGGTGCCGTGGAACGTGCTGCGCATGCGCGCTTCGTTGGCGGCGCGGAAGTCGCTGCCGGTGCTCTGCATCATCGTCATCGCCGCCTTCAGATCCAGGCCGGAGCAGAACGACTCGCCGCGGCCGGTGAGGATGACGGCGCGCACCGTCTCATCGCGATCGGCGTCGGCCAAGGCGGCGAGCAGCGCCTGCAGGACCTCGATCGTCAGACCGTTTTTCGACTGCGGGCGGTGCAGGGCCAGGCAGCGGACCCGCTCATGGGTGGTGATCACAAGATCGGTGGACGGGGCGGTCGTCGGGGCAGAAGAGGCGGTCATGGTGCGTCCTTGAGCTGAGGATTGGCGGCGGAAGCAGCCGGCAAGGTGCTGCTCGGCGCGGCCGCCGGCGCAAGCGCAGGGGGCGGCGCGGTGGCCAGGACGGCCGCTGCCGGCTGGTCGGGTCCGGGCGGCCGGCCGCGATAGAAGTTGGTGTCGGTGTAGTAGTGCAAAAGCCGCGGCAGCAGCGCCTTGAGCACCGCCGCCAGCGGCACCGCGAGCAAGAGCCCGGCATAGCCGAGCAGCGAGCCGCCCAGGCTCAGCGCGAAAATGACGCCGACCGCCGACAAGCCGATCCGCCCGCCCACCGCCCGCGGCGTGATCACCACCGCATCGAGCAGCTGCACCGAGCCGAAGGTGACAAGCACCCCCAGCACCGGCGCCGCGCCGCGCGTGGAGACCTCCAGCAGCGACACGAGGAGCGCCGCCAGCAGGCCGATCGAGACCCCGACGTACGGCACGAACGCCAAAAACCCGGCGGTGCAGCCGATGACGATCGCCAGCGGGATCCCCGAGATCGACAGCCCGATCGAGTACAGCGCCGCCTGGATGAGCATCACGATCAGCTGACCGCGCAGCCAGCCGCCCAGGGCAATGTAGACGTCGTGCACGATATCGCTGGCGGTGTGCTGGTAGCGCGGCGGCACCAGCCGGCGCACCGACGCCATCAGCTCCGGCATGTCCATGAGGAACGACACCGTGAAGATCGGCACCAGCAGCACCGCGATGAGGTAGCGGAAAAGGCCCGCGACGCCCAAAATGGCCGAGCCCAGGGTCTCCGAAATCTGCCCCGCGGCGCCGCGAATCCAGTCGGTGAGCTGGTTCGAGATGAGGCGCACCCAGTCGTTGACGTTGGCGGCGCGGTACTTGAAGGTCTTGCTGAGCAGCGGCAAAAGCTTGGTGTTGATCAGCGACTGGTAGGTCGGCAGCTGCGCGGTGAAGCGGTCGATCTCCTGCCGGACCAGGTACGGAATCGTCAAGACCACGCCGGTGAGCGCCCCAAGGAGGATGAGCAGCATCACCCCGACCGCCAGCCAGCGCGGCACCCGCCGCTGCTCCAAGGCGCGCACCGAGGGGTCGATGAGAAACGCCAGCACCAGCGCCACCGCCACCGGCGTCAGCACCAGCGACAGCTTCGACAGCACGCTCCAAGACAGAACGGCCAGAAGGATATAGCAGAGCAGGCGGATCAGAAGCAGGGTGGAACGGCGATCGTCGCTCATTTAATATCCGCGGGCGCGTGAGGCTCGCCCGTATTATTTACCAGAACCGGGACCGCTAGGGGGTTCCAAGGCCTTGCCGGCGAGGCCCAGGCGATTTGATAGGGCTGCGGCGCCGCTTGGTCTTTCACGGCAGCTCGGGAAGTTTGGCCGGCGGCGGCGCCAGCGGACGGGCCGCGGCGTCGGTCGGCGGCTCGGCATCGGGATCCGGGCGCAGCGCCACGTCCATGTGCACTTGGCCGGCGCTGGGGACGTCGAGATCGCGGTACGCCGGGAAGTGTCCGGGGGCGCGCAGCTCCAGGCGGTGCGCCCCGGCGCGGACGGCGATGCGCAGCGTCACCGCCCCGGCGCGGGAGACCACCGGCTGCTCATCTAGGAGCACAGTCGCAGAGGGCGGCGTGAGGTTGAGCCACAACACCCCGGCCGGCTTGGCGACCGGCGCGCTCTTGCATCCTGCCGCCAGCAGCAGCCCCAGCGCCAGATTGCGCCACCGGATCCGGGTAGCGGGGTGGACCTTGGCACTAGTCGTCATGCTCGGCATCGCTCGGCTCGGCGTCCTGGGTCGGGTTCGTCGCGGGGGTTTTATCACGTCGTATAGGTCGCGGCCGCTTACGGCGTCGCAGGCGGCGGAGCGGGCAGGGCTTTGGGCTCCGGGCTCTCGGGCGGCTGCGGCTCGGAGGCGGCTCCCGGCGGCTGCTCCGACGGCAAGACACTGCCCGGCGCGCACACGACGCGCAGCTCCCCGGTCCCCTGCGGCGCCACCTGCAGACGGAGCCCGGACAGCGGCGTCCGACCGAGCGCCGCCCCGAGCGCCTCCGGGTTCGAAGCGGTATGCACGAGCACTTGGATGAGATCGTCGCTTTGCCCCGCACCGCGGCCGCTCGCCGGTACGAAGCGGCGCGGCTCGGCGCGCGTCACCCCGGGCAGCGCCCCCAGCACCCGCAGCAGCTGCTGGTAATTGGCATAGCTGCCGGCGCCCAGGATCGAGACCAGCACCGCACTGCCACTAAACGGCAAGACCCCCGGCCGCTTCTGAAGCCGACCGAGCGCGGCGGCCGCCGACTGCTGCTGCGCTTCCAGCACCGCCGCTTCCGCCGTCGCCCCTAGCCCCGGAGTCTGCGCCGTCTCCGCCAGCGCCGCGTCGCTGCCGGCGGCCGCGGCGCTCAATCGGACAACGCGCCAGGTCGCGTGGCCCAAGGTCCCAAGCAGGCGCGGCTGGGTGCCGCGAACTTCCTCAACCGGGCTATCCCCCTGCAACGTCAAGAGCAGCAGCGCGTGCGCCGGCGACTTACTGAGCCCCGCCGGGTTCAGGCTCGCGGTGGCGGGAGAGCACTGGGCCGTGGGCACGAGCTCCACCGTTTCTCCGCTATCGCTGAGCTCGGTGCGCGCGCGGTCGAGCAGCGAAGCCGCGAGTCGATCGAGCTCTGCCGCCTGCCCCCCCGGTCCGGCGACGCTGGGCGTAGCGCACAAGAGCAGCGCCGGGCGCCGGGTGCTGGCTTTTTGGCTGACCGGAACGGTGCCCTGCAGATCGCGCAGCAGCCGCGGCAGATCCACCTGCGCCGCAAGCCGCAGCGAGAACTGCCCGTCGGCCTCTCCCTCTTCCAGCACCCGGTAGGTGGTGATGTAGTCGCGGGCCCGCGCCGATAGGAGGTAAAGCCGGCCGCGGGCTTCCGGGGCGGCCTGCACCACGGCTTGCTCCAGCGCCTGGCTCATGGCATCGGCCAGGGCGCGGGCGCGGGCGCGGGCGGCGTCGTCCTGAATCGGTACCTGCGCGCTGACCTCGAAGCTCGGACCGCCGAGCTGGGCCTGCGCGGCGGTCGGCGCAGATGCGAAAAGCCCCAGCGCCAGCGCCAAGCCCAGGCAGCGCGAGCGGAACCATTGCACTCCGGTCACGGCGGCGGGCGGCCGGCGGCAGACCCTTTGAGCGCGGGCGGCGGGGCGTTCGATGCGGCCGGCGGACCCGGAGCGGCGGCGGTTCATGGCGAATCGTTCCTCGGCGACTTGTCCGCTTCACCGGCGGCGCCGCTGTCCGGTGGGCTAGTCGGCGGCGCCGCGGCGGGAGCTTTGGGCGGGGCGGTCAGCGCAAGCTCCAGCCGGAGCGAGATGCTGCCGGTGGCTGCGTACTCGATGTGGACGACCTGGGCCTGCGCCGGATCGAGCTGCGCCAGGACATCGGCGGCCACCTTGCCGTGAAAGCGCGGCTCGCGGCTCATAAGCTGCAGCGCTTTGCGCAGGCGCTGCTCGGCGCGCATGCGGGCCAGGCGCTCGGCTTTGAGGCGCGCAATCTCAGCCGAGGGGGCGAACAGATCGGCGGCGCAGCTGGCGGTGGCCACCATGACGCTGCGGCCCCAGTCGATCTGGACGCCCGGACTTATGCTCGCAAGCGCGGCGGCCGCCGGACTTGCCGCCGGCGCCGGCCGCGCCATCCCGACGGCCAGCCCGACCCACAGAAGTGCGACGGAAAAGGCGCGCTTTGGAGCCGACTGAATCGTACCTATCATGGACTCTTGGCGAAGCCTACGGGACCCCCGGGAGGTTGTCAAAACCCGGTCCTATCCCCACCGTCTGGCTCGACTATGTTAGTAGTTTTAGCAGGGACGCGTATATGAAGCGGAGCAGGTCCGTCAGTGGTGACAAGCCGGAGGCCGCAGCCAGCGGGGCTGCTTCGACCGAGACAAGAAGCCGCCGCCGCGTATCGCCTTTAACGGGTGGAGCGGGCGCAACAGGTTCGGCCGCGGCGTCCATCGGTACAGCGGGCGCCCTAGGCGCTGCGGCAAGCCCCGGTGCCGCCGGCGGAACCGGCGGCAGCGCGACCAGCGGGGGGCGCGGGGCCGGAAGGCGGGACTCGTCGTCCTCGTCGGCCGCCGCATCCACGTCGTACACCAGCTCGCCGCGGCATCTTGTGCAGAACCCCTTTCCGCAGCTGTGGACGGCGTTTATCGGGTTCGTGCTGCTCACCCTGCTCGCGCTCGGGCTGTCGGTGGGGGAGTGGCAGCGGCCGATCATCGGCATGCTCGTGGACCCCTTCGGGCGGGTGACCAACTACGGCTGGCCGAGCTGGAGCGGCTTTCAAGTCGGGCTCTCCTATCCCGATCAGGTGGTGGCGGTGGACGGCCAGTCGCTGCGCCCGCCGCACGGCGTGCACATGGAGGCGCTGGCGGAGCAAGTGGCGCAGGCGCAGCTCGATGAGGTGCAGCTCTCCGTGATGCAGGGCGGCGAGCTGCGCCATGTCGTCGTGCGCAGCGAGCGCCTCGGGTTTTTGCCGTGGCTCATCCTGTGCGGCGGCTACCTGATCCTGGCCTGGCTGTGGCTGTTCGCCGGCGGCCTTTCGTACACCGTCCGGCCGACCGGCAGCGCGGTGGGGGTCTTTGTCCGCTGGGTGATGCTCAGCGCCGGGCTGCTCATCACCTTGTTCGACTACCACACGACGCGCCGGCTG
The DNA here is from genome assembly GCA_937879845.1 of uncultured Myxococcales bacterium. Taxonomy (GTDB): domain Bacteria; phylum Myxococcota_A; class Polyangia; order Palsa-1104; family JAEUJZ01; genus CALFML01. The sequence continues at coordinate 26,292 of CALFML010000248.1, read as the reverse complement.
GTCCTTTTCAACCTGCTTTTTTACTCGCTCCTGCCCACCGCGATCTTCGAGTTCGGCCTGGTGTTCCCCGAGCGGGTGCGGCTGCTGGTCAAAAAGCCGCGCCTGCTGTGGGGGCTGCGCGCCATCGACGCGAGCCTGTTCACGATGCAGCTGTACGGGCTGTACATCGGCAAGAGCTACCGCCTGGTCTGCGATTTTCTCTGCGCCGCGGCGATGCTCGGGCTGACGCTGTTCATGTCGCTGCGCTGCGCCAAGGCGACCGGGCGGCGGCGGGTGCAGCTGGCCTGGGGGCTCCTGCTCCTCCTGCCGGTGTATGCGACGGTGGGGGCGATGGTGCTGGTGGCGCCGGAGCGCTCGGGACCGCTGGGGTTCGTGCTGGCGGTGCCGCTCACCTGCATCGGCGCGATCGGCATGACGTACGCGCTTGTGCGCTACGACCTGTGGGACAGCCGCGCGCTGCTCCACCGCCCGGGGCTGCGGCCGCTGCTGACCGCGACGCTGAGCTTCGTCGGCGGCATGCTGTGCCTGTTCGGCTTTCTCGGCATCCGCAGCCAGGCGCTGACCTGGCAGCTGCTCTATGTACTGGTGATCGCCGCGTTCGCCGGGCCGATGCACCGCTTCTGCGCCGCCTGGCTCGACAAAAAGCTTTTCCCCTCCGAGGCGTTTTACCGCAACACGGTGCAGCAGCTGAGCCTGCGCTTCACCGACCTGCGCAGCCAGGCTGCGGTCATCGAGACGGTCGAGGACTCGGTGCGCCGGGTGAGCCAGTGCGAGCGGGTGCGCCTGTGCCCGATCGCCAGCCTCGATCCGCCGCCGCACGACTCGTCCACGGATCTGGGGCGCTTCATGCCCAAGGTGGCGCAGGCGATGGCGGCGGCGATGGCCAGCGGCAAGGTGATGCAGGAGCTGGAGCCGAGCGTCGCCGAGTCGGGCTCGATGTCGCACCTGGAGCTTGGCGCTTTGACCAGCGAGCATGTGCACGAGCGGCGGCGCTGGCGCAAGCTGAAGCGGGCGGCGCGGGCGGCGGAGCTGCCGGCGCTTTCGACCGAGCAGGCGGGCGAGCTGTGCCGCGGCGAGCTGGTCTACCTGTCGCCGCCGATCTCGACGCAGGCGTCGTCGCCGGCCCTGTGGTCGTGGCTGATCGTGCCGGCGCGGTTCCGCGATCAGGTGGTCGGTCTGCTCGCGGTGTCGCCCAAGCTCGGGGCGCAGCTTTTTACCAGCGCCGATGAGGAGCTCTTGCGCACCATCGCCAACCAGGCGGCGCTGGCCCTGCAGTGCGCCAGCGCCAGCGAGCAGATCGAGACCCTGCGCCGGGCCCAGGAAGAGGCGTTCCGCGAGCAGCTCGGCGCCGCCATCGGCACCATCGCCGCCGAGATCGCCCACGAGATCCGCTTCCCGATCAATTTTTTCCGCATGCTCGTCGAGCGCCACAGCAAGGCGCTGCAGCAGGGACGGACGCTGACCGCCGCCGACCTGGATGAGGACCTCGATATCGGCCGCGAGGAAGTCGAGCGGCTGGAGCGCATGGCGGATCAGATGCGCCGCATCGCCCAGAGCCGCGGCATCGAGCGCCAGGCGCTGCGGGTGCGGTCGCTCATCGACCACGCGCGCCTGCTCCTGCGCGACCGCCTGCACGATCGCCTGGTCGAAGTCGATGTCGCCGCCGGCTTCGAGGTGACCGGCGATCGCGACGCGCTCACGCAGATCCTGCTAAACCTCATCGCCAACGCCCTGGACGCCTGCCCGTCCCCCGGCCGCGTCGGCGTGACCTGCAACCCGGAGCCCGACGGCCGCCTGCGCCTGCTCGTGTGGGACTCCGGACCCGGCTTCACCGTCGAGGTGAGCAAGCTGTTCCAGCCCTGGTTCACCACCAAGGCCAAGGGCTCGGGCCTGGGGCTGCCTATCACCCATCGTCTGGTCCGCGCCCACGGCTGGGAGATCTCGGCCAGCCGCCGCGGCGACCGCACCTGCTTCGACGTGCTCATCGCCGCCGGCGAGTGGAGCCGCCAGGAGGTCCCGGCGCTCAGCGATGAGACCGAAGTCGACGATCCCTCCGAAGAAGCCCGCTTCCAGGCGTAGACGCAACCGCACCCCGGCGCAGCGGTTGCCGCCCCTGCTTGCCCGCGGCGGCGAAACCTGATTTTATGGCCCCATGCTTATGAGCTTCTTCCGTGAGGAACACGAGATCTTCCGCAAGTCGGTCCACCAGTTTCTCGATCAGGAGGTCGTCCCCCACGTCGATGAATGGGAGCGCGCCGAGATCTTCCCGCGCGAGATCTACCGCCGCTGCGGTGAGCTCGGCTTCCTGGGCGCCCACTACCCGGAGGACGTCGGCGGCAGCGGCGGCGACTGGTGGTACGGGGCGGCGTGGGGGGAGGCGCTCGTGCGCGGGCGCTGCGCCGGCATGGCGATGGCGCTCATGGTCCAGACCGACATGGCCACCCCGATCATCGGCGAGCTTGGGACGCGCGAGCAGAAGGACGAGTTTTTGGCCCCGGCCCTGCGCGGCGAAAAGATCGCCGCCCTGGGGGTCAGCGAGCCGGGCTGCGGCAGCGACGTCGCCAGCATCCGCACCACCGCCCGCCGGGTGGAGGGCGACTATGTGATAAACGGCGCCAAGTGCTGGATCACAAGCGGCACCCGCGCCGACTTCATCACCCTGGCGGTGCGCACCGGCGCCGAGGGCAGCGGCTTCGGCGGCATCTCGCTTTTGACCTTCCCGACCGACGTGAAGGGCTTCAAGGTCAACCGCAAGATCAAGAAGATGGGCAACCACGCCTCCGACACCGCCGAGCTGTCGTTCGAGGACTGCCGCATCCCCACCCGCTACGTCCTGGGCGAGGAGAACCAGGGCTTTTACCACATCATGACCAACTTCCAGGGCGAGCGCCTCATCGCCGCCTGCAGCGCGGTGGCCGGGGCCCAGCGCTGCCTGGATGAGACCATCAAGTACACCACCGAGCGCACCGCCTTCGGCCGGCCGATCCTCAAGTTCCAGGTCTGGCGCCACCAGTTCGCCGAGCTGCAGACCGAGATCGAAGCGGCCCGCTGGCTGACCTACCGCGCCGTCGATCTTTTCAACCGCAAAGAGGACGCGACCAAGGAAATCACCATGGCGAAGCTGTTCGCCGGGGAGCTCGCCTGCAAGGTCGCCGACCGCTGCCTCCAGGCGCACGGCGGCTTCGGCTACGCCGAGGAGTTCCCGATCTCCCGCTACTACCGCGACGTACGCCTTATCACCATCGGCGGCGGCACGAGCGAGATCATGAAGGAGATCCTCTCCAAGCGCCTCGGCTGGGGCTAGCGGCGGTGGCGGCGGCGGGCGGCCCGTGTCTTGTGGTGTTCGCCCGCGCGCCGGTGGCCGGCCAGGTCAAGACGCGCCTGTGCCGGCCCGACCCGGACTCCGGGCCCGGCGCCCGGGTGCTCACTGCGGAGCAAGCGGCGCGCGTGCACGCGGCGTTTGTCGCCGATGTCTGCCGCAGCGGCGCCCGTAGCGGCATCCCCCGCCGCCGGCTGTACGTCGCCGGCGACAAAGCTCATCCCGAGCTGCAGCAGCTGGCGGGTGAACACGGCTTCACCCTTTGCGCGCAACACGGAGCCGAGCTCGGGGCGCGCATGGACGCCGCGATCACCGCCGAGCTTGGCCAGGGAGCAAGCTCCGTAGTCCTCATCGGTACGGACTCGCCGACCCTGCCCACCGCCTATCTGCAGCGCGCGGCGGCGTGGCTCGGCGGCGATGCCGAGGTCGTCCTCGGACCGGCAGCGGACGGCGGTTATTACCTTATTGGCGCGCGTCGGCCGATTCCGGAGCTGTTCGCAACCGGCATCAGCTGGGGCACGGCGCAGGTGCTGCCGGCGACGCTCCTGCGCTTACAGTCGCTGCGCGATCGCGGCGTCCGAGTCGCGCTGCTGCCGTTTTTTTATGACGTGGACACGCCGCAGGACTTGCGGCTCCTTTTGGCCCATCTGCGCCTGTCCGGCCCCGGCCATGCGGACCACGTCGGCGATGACCTGGCCGCTCCGCAAGCGCTCACCGCACCGCACGTACCGGCAACCTATGCCGCGTTGCAATCACTCGGTTTTCTGGACGCGGACCAAACCCAGCTCCCCGAAAATTGATGCTCACAGCGAAGCCGGGCCGGGCCTGTGCAGGGCTTCGCAGCACGGCGCGCAGCGAAGCTGCGCCAAGCCCAGACATACAGATGCACCGCCCTGCCCAGGCCCGGCCCGGCGCAGCGGTGCTTCCGAAGTCCCCGAGCGCTGTACGCTCCTGTACCGCCCTGCACAGGGCCGGCCGGCGCAGCGAAGCCCCTGAATTCACCGGACGCCATACCAAGCTCCGATCCGGACTTTCCGTTACGCGCGCAGCTTCTGCAGCGGCCAGACCACGACCTCAAGGCGCCGGGCGAAGTGCAAAAGCGGCGGCGGTCCGCTGAGCGAAATGCCGATCGGGGCGCTCATCGTGCAGGTCGTGATCTCGGCGGTGGCGCGCTGAAGCGGCCAGGGCTCGTGGTGGATCTCGCCGCGGTAGAGCTGGCCGCGTCGGTCCACCGGGTACATGCAGTACCGCTCGGTGAGCCACGCTTCGAGAGATCCGGGCTGAGCCAGCTCGACCGCCGCCACCGGACGGTAACGGGCCTGCAGGGCGGCGGCCGGAGCGCCTTTGTGCGTGCGCTCGCTGCGGTACGTGATCGCCTCACTCTCCGGGTCGCGCACGAGCTCCATCTGCGCGTCGAAGTAAGGCAGGTGAAACAGCGCCCGCGCCAGCCGCACCGCGAGCTTGTTGCCCGCATCCAGGCTGAAGAAGTACACCCCCGCTTTCCCGTCGATGTTCACGTACGTCCGCACGTTCAGCTCGGGAAACGCGGACACGCCCGGTACGGCCGGCAGCCCGCGCGGCCGCACGCCGCTCATGCGGAACGGCACCACCGCCAGGTAGGCCTGCCCGTTCCACGTATCAAGCGGCAGGTTGTGCGGCATGGCCTGGCGCAGCTCTGCCGCCGGCACCGGCCAGTGCATGAACAAAAGGTCGTGCCAGACCTGCGACATCACCCACGGACCGGGCGGCAGCGGGTAGGGGCGGTGCGCAACCTGCGCGGTCACAGCGTCCACGGCGCCTCCTACTTGAACGTAATCGAAGCCGGCACGGTCGACATGTCCTGCGGCGGCTTGTCGGTCGCCAGCCGGATCGCCACCCCGGTCGCCACCACCGCCGCGACGCCGGCGCCGATGCCCGCCCACACGTACCAGCGCCGGTACCAGGGCGTCTCCTTGCCCTCCCGCGGCAGGCGCGCCGTCACTTCGACCACCGAGTCCGGCATGACGCTGATCGCCGCCTGGAACGGCAGGAACTTGTCTTTCTCGATGAGCAGGCGGTAGTTGCCGGGGGCCAGGACCTGCAGCGGCGCCGCGAGCGGCGTCTTGCCGCGCGCCTTGGCGTTGACGTAGACCTGCGCCCCTTCGATGTCGGTGGTGATGCGGATGTGGCCGTAGCGCTTGAACGTCTCGGGCGGATAAAGCTGCTGCAGCCAGCTCAGGATGCGCGCCTCATCGACGGACTGACCGCTCACGATCGAGTCGGCGAAGCGCGCCGCGACCCGCTGATCCGCGACGTTTATGCGCTGCAGCGCCATGACCACATCGCCGAGCTGGCTGACCGCCAAGAGCAGCACCTCGGTCGTGCCGAGCCGGCGGCCGACCTGCGACAGGCAGCTGGTCTCGCCGTCGCAGCGCGCGACTTCGGCATCCACGCTCGGACCCAGGCGCCGCCGCGCCGCCGCGAGGTTTATGACGGTGAGCGAGGTGTTCTGGGTCAGCGCTTGGGTGAGCCGCTCCGGCAGATCGGCGAGCTGCTTTACGTCGTTGCGGAACTCGAACAGGGCCACGCTCTGGACGCCGCTTGGGGGCGGGCTGGCAGCGGGCGGGGCAGATAAGCGATTGGCGGGCTCGCCCGGGTCGATCGCCGGGGCTTCAGGGGGCGCGGGGACTGCCGCTGGAGGTGGCGCCGCCTTGGTCACCGCACCGGCGGCGCGGGTCCGTGGACGGGGCGCAGCAAAGGCGGGATCCGATGCGAGCCCAGCTGCCCAGAAGGCCGCAGCGAGCAGAAGGACCAGAGTCGGCCGCGGTGCCAAGTTCATTGTGAGTCCTTTCTCGCGCAAGACAGCAGGGATCGGGGGAGCGGACGGCGGTAAACGGCGCGGCGGCGCGCTCATCTTCCGAACAGGACGCTCGCGGCGCTGGGGATGTAGCCGCTGGCGTAGCCTATGAGGTAGGGCTGCGGCTTGCTGTTGTCGCACGGCGTGAAGCAGCCGCCGAGCGCGTTGCCCGCGTTGTCGAAGCTGCGCGAGCCGCAGGTCTGATTCTGCACCCCGACGATATAGTCTTGCTCGCGGGCGCCCGACTGCAGGTTGATGAGCAGGACGTGGTAGGTGTAGCCCGACCAGTCGACGAAGCAGTTTACCGTCGAGCTGCCGCTGCCCGCGGTCGACAAGAACACGCCGCGCGTCTTGTGTTCGACGCGCATGAGCGCCAAAGCCCGGCCGCGATCCGGGGTGACGGCGATGCTGTAGACCAGCACGTCGGTCGGGCTGAACGACACATCGAGCGAGCTCGTATACGGGTTGCCGCTGCCATCCAGGGTGATGCGGTACGGCACGAGCCACGGCGAGAGCTCGAACTGCGAGGTCGCCCACTTCTCCGCGCTCGCCTCAAGGATGTTGACGGTGGCGTGGATGGTCGTCGTCGGGTTGTCGGCCAGGTCGTCGCGGCCGACCGCGATCAGCGCCGACCGCGTCGCCGCGACATCGGCCACCCCGGCCGCCGCGAGGATCTTGTCGCCGCCGCTGCGCTTTATGACCACCTGGCCGCTGCGGGTCGAGCCGGCGGGAGTCACGCACGGCTGGACCAGGACGCGCTCGCCGGCCGCGGTGTAGGCGACGGCGGTGGTGTACGGCACCGACAGCTGCTCCCGCGGCATCGCGGTCTTGGGATCGTAGCGACGCAGGACGGCCTGCCCGCTGCCGGCCAAGCTGATGCAGTCCGGCTGACCCACCTGCAGCGGCGGCCGCGCGAAAACGACATCGACCAGGCCGTCCGGTGCGAAGGCCGCCGACAGCGGCGGACCGACGGGGCTCTGCACCGTCGATTGGATATCCACGGTAACCGGATCGCCGTCCGTGCTGCTGCCGCTGCGCAGCCCGGGCAGGTTGCGCAGGAACACGACGCGCCCGGATTGCCCCGTCATCGGCGGGTTGGTCGGCGACATCAGCACCACCGCTGAGCTATCGGCGGCATCGACGATGATCGCCCGCGTCAGCATGGCGCCGCTGGACGGCAGCGCGATGCTCCGCTGATCCGAAAGACTCAGCGTATCGACGATGTGCAGGTTACCGGCGACGTTGGCGACCAAGAGCGACTGCCCGTCATACGTCCCCGCCGCCGCCATCACCGCGGGGTTTGCCGCCCCGGCATCGAGCTTCTGATCATAGGCCGCCAAAAGCGGCGTCACCGAGTTGGGATCCACTACGCGCAGCCGGGTCTCATCCAGAAGCGGCGCGAACAGCTGGCGGACCGGCGCGAACACCGCCATCGGCGGCGCCTGCAGCGGCACCAGCTTGACGCCGTCGCCGCCACCGCCGCCGAAGAAAAACAGCGGCCGCCGCAGCTCCAAAGAAATCGTCTGCTGCTGGCCGAAGCTCCACGCTGCGTTGCGGGTGAGCGCGATGCCGAGCAGCTGCTGGCCCGCGGCCCCGAGCGCCAGCATGCGCAGGTCGCGCGTGCCCGAGACCGGCAGCGGCGGCAGATCGAGGCGGGTGAGGGCGGTCATGCCGGCCTGCGGCGGATCAAAGCGGGTGCGCGCCAACAGGTCGTCGCGGCTGGCGTCGCGCAGCTCGATCGCCGTGACCCGCGGATCCAAGAGCGGCGACAGGGCGCGGTCGTCGGGCGGCGGTGTGGTGTGGACGACGAAGCTCACCCCGCCGGGATCGAGCGGCGTGCTGCAGCCCGGAAGCAGCGCCGCCGGTCCGCTCAGGCCCGCGGCCAACAAGAGCGCTTTTTTGAAGGCCCGGCACCGGGATAAGAGGAGTTCCTCTTTGCGAAGCTGAGCCAGCGAAGCAGCCCCAAGCCGAGCCTTCCTCATGGAGCGACTTTAACAAAGCGCCCCGGCAAACACCATCGACCTGGCTGGTTCAGCCATCATTTACACGGGGCGGGCGCGCTCGTAACATGAAGGCCCTGATGTCGCCGCCGGAGCCTCATGTGCAAGCTGCGCCGCTTCTGCGGGCGGAATTTCCCGTCGCATTTGGTCGATTCCTCCTGCTCAAGCGCCTGTCGCGCGGCGGCATGGGCGAGATCTTTCTCGCCAAGATCGGCGAGATCGCCGGCTTCGAAAAGTTTGTCATCATCAAGAAAATCCTGCCGCAGCTCGCCGCCAACGACGACTTCATCGTCCGCTTCATCGATGAGGCGCAGGTCGCCATCAAGCTCAACCACGTCAACATCGCCCAGGTCTTCGAGGTCGGGCGCGTCGACGGCGAGTACTTCCTCGCCATCGAGTACATCGAAGGCCGCGACCTGCGGCGCCTGCTCCGCCGCTGCCGCGAGATGCAGCGCCGCCTGCCGGTCGATCTGTGCCTGCTCATCGCCCGCGAGATGGCCTCCGGCCTGGCCTACGCCCATCGGCGCACCGGTCCCAAGGGGCAGGCGCTGTCGCTGGTCCACTGCGACATCTCGCCGCCCAACATCATGGCCAGCTATGAAGGCGAGGTGAAGGTCATCGACTTCGGCATCGCCCGCAGCGCCCTGCGCACCGCCGACAGCAACCCCAACGTCGGCTTCGGCAAGTTCGGCTACATGGCGCCGGAGCAGCTCTTGCGCGGCGGCCTCATCGACCGCCGCACCGATATCTACGCCGCCGGCGTCGTCCTGTATGAGCTGCTCACCGGCGAGCGCCTCTACCAGTTTCCCGAGGGCACCGACTACCGCCAGATGGCGCGGGTGGTCTGCCAGGGCCAGTTCCAGCTGCCTTCAGCGCGCGACCCGGCGATCGACAGCGACATCGACGCCATCGTAAGCAAAGCCCTGGCCACCCGCCCCGAGGATCGCTACCAGATCGCCGAGGAGTTCCGCGACGCCCTGGCCGCCAAGCTGGCGCACCTGGCCCCGACCATCTCCGCCGACACCCTGGCGGCGACGATGGATGATCTCTTCGTCGGCGAGCGCCAGCGCGAGCAGGACGAGCTGTTGCAGCTCCGGGCCGTAGATACCTCGGCCTATAAAGAGGAGATGGTCGGCTCGGTCGGCCACACCGTCACGTTCGCCCGCGCCGCCGAAGACGCCATAAGCTCCGGCCGGATGGCGAGCAGCCCCGCCGCCAGCGGCGCCGTATCCGCCGTCGCCCAAAGCGGGGCCATGCCAGCGACCAGCGGCGCACTGCCGGTCGCCGAAAGCGCCGGCCAGGAAGCCACGCGGGTCAGCCAGAAAGCGCATATCGAAGCCACGGAGTCGGCGCTGCGCTCCAGCCCGACGCCGACCGCGACCCCCTCTTACACCCAGAATGTTCCGCTGCGCCGACGCCGCGCCGGCTGGCTGCTGCCGCTGCTCCTAGGATTTGGCGCCTTCGCCCTGGTCGGCGGCGGCGGCGCCTTGTGGCTGTACCTGCAGCGGCCGCCGACCCCGCCCGCCAAAGTCGAACCCGCGGCCAAGCTCCCCGAACCGCCGCATCCCATCGTCGAGCCCATGCTCCCAGCCGAGCCGCCGCCTCCTCCTCCCAAGGTCGAGCCCCAAGGGGTGACGCCGCCGCGGCAGCCTCCCTCCAAGCGCGTCGTCCGTCCGCTTGCGCCCAAGCCCAAACCGCCCGGCAAAGTCACCGCTCCCGCCTCCGAGACCGACGCCGCCGCCGCCAAGCGGCTGGAAGTGGACCGTAAGTTCCAGCAGGTCAAGAGCGAGTACCTGGAGTTCAAAAAGAACTTCGGCGCCCGCCTGGAAGACCGCTGGCAGCAAATCCTCTCAGACATCGCCCTGGGCCGCCGCGATCAAGGCCTGAGCGACGCCCTAGACGCGCTGCGCCGCGACATGAAACGCCTCCGCACCGAATAAGCCTCAATTTCGTTGCGCCCATACACCCCAGCGGGTGGCACCGGAGGCGGGGCCCCCGGCGCGCCAGCGACGGGGTGCCGGAGGTGACAGGACCCGCGGCGAAGCCCGAAAAACAGGTCAGCAAGGTATGCGGTAAAGCCCCCCCAGCGGGTGGCACCGGAGGCGGGGCCCCCGGCGCGCGAGCGACGGGGTGCCGGAGGTGACAGGACCCGCGGCGAAGCCCGAAAAGAAATCAGCGCGCGTATTCGGTAGAGCGCGTCTCACGCACGACGCAGACGCGGACCTGGCCAGCGTAGGTCGCTTCGTCTTCGATCTTGCGGGCGATGTCGCGGCTCAAAAGCACCGACTGTTCATCGCTGACCTTGTCGTTTTCGACGAAGATCCGGACCTCGCGGCCCGCCTGGATGGCGTAGGCCTTGTCGACGCCCGGATGGCTCGTGCACAGCTTTTCCAGGGCGTGCAGCCGCTGGATGTACGACTCCAGCTGCTCGCGGCGGGCGCCCGGCCGCTGGCTCGATAGGACGTTGGCGGCATCGACCAGATAGTCGAGCATGCTCTGCGGCGGCCGCTCCCCGTGATGCGAGGCCACGGCATCGACGATGCGCTGGTGCTCGCCGAGCTTTTTGCACAGCGCGGCGCCGACCGCGCTGTGGGTGCCTTCCGACTCCTGATCGAGCGCCCGGCCGATGTCGTGAAGCAGCCCCGCGCGCCGCGCCTGCTTGACGTTCTGTCCGAGCTCCGCCGCCATCGCCCCCGCCAGCCAGCCGACTTCGATGCAGTGCTGAAGCAGGTTCTGCGCCCCTGTGGTGCGGAACTTCAGCTTGCCCAGCGTGCGCAACAGCTCCGGATGCATCTTGTGCAAGCCCAGGTCGAACGAAGCCTGCTCGCCGACTTCCTTGCACTGCTGCTCGACCTCCTCCGCGCACTTTTGCACCGCCTCTTCGATGCGCGTCGGATGGATGCGCCCGTCGGAGATAAGGCGCGACAGGGCCAGTCGCGCGATCTCGCGCCGCACCGGGTTGAAGCACGAGATGATCACCGCTTCTGGCGTATCGTCGATGATGAGATCGATCCCGGTCGCCGCCTCCAGGGCGCGGATGTTGCGGCCCTCCCGCCCGATGATGCGGCCCTTCATGTCGTCCGATGGCAGCGGCACCACGCTCACCGTGTGCTCGGCGACATACTCGCCGGCGTAGCGCTGGATCGCGGTGGCGATGATCATCCGCGCCCGATCCTCCGCCTGCGCCTGGGTCTCGTCCTCGATGCGCTTGATCTCGCTGGCCGCCTGGCGGCGCGCCTCGTCGCGCACCTCGTCGGCGATGCGCTGACGCGCCTGCTCGATGGTGAGGCTGGCGATCTGCTCCAGCCGCGCCTTGGCCTGCTCCGCCGCGTCTTCGGCTTTTTTCGCCGTGGCTTCGGCGCTCTGCTCGCGGCTCTGGATGTTTCGCTCGCGGCGGTTCTGTTCTTCCTCGCGGGTGACGATGATCTCGGCTTTTTTGGCGTGCGCGGTCTCTTGCTTGGCCAGGCGCTGCGCCTCGCGCTCGATCTCTTCACGGCGGGTTCGCAGCTCCGCCTCTGCGGTCTCTTGCGCGCGCAGCAGGATTTCCTTGGACTGGACTTGGGCGTCGCGCTTGAGCTGCTCGGCTTCGGTGCGGGCGGTCTCCAGCAGGCGCTCGCGCTCCTGCTCCGCGCTACCACCGTGGGGTTTTGGCCCCAGCCGGCGAGCAAGCAATAGGCCCAAGAGGATCCCCACTGCGCACAGGGCGATGCCCACGGCGTAGTTCACGGTGACTCCTCCTTGAGGGTTGGCGAGGGCAGGGGCCGCGCTCCGGTCGGCCACCGCTCAGACGGGGTGACGACCAGATCGACGGGCTCATCCTGCTCGCCCATCGGGATGGCCGGCACGACCTGGAAGTCGTAACCGACCGCAATTCGCAGCGCGGCCGGCTGCCGGCGCAGCGCCGCGTCGTAAAATCCTTTGCCGTAGCCGATTCGCCCGCCGCGCCGATCAAAGCCAAGGCCGGGCACGATGAACGCATCGATGGCAGGCGGCGCGGGCAGGGCGGCGCCCGGCTCGCGGACGCCGAACCCGCCGGGCTCAAGCTCCGCCTCGCGGCACAGGTGGAAGGTCAGCATCGGCGGCGCGCTTTTGTCCACCCGCGGGTAGCTGATGAGCAGGCCGCGGGCGCGGGCGCGCTCGGCGATGAGCTGCGGTGAAATCTCATCTTGGCGCGCCGCATACACCGCGATCGAGCGGGCTCCGGTCCGCTGTAGCTCAGCGTCCACGCGCTCGGCCAGGGCGGCGGTGAGCGCCGCCGCGTCCGCGCTGTCCGGAGGCGGGGCGAGGCGGGCGCGCTCGCGGCGGAGCCAGACGCGCAGCGCCTGCTTCTCTGCCTGGAGCGGCTGTGACACAGGGTCCTGCACGCGGCGACCTGCCTGTCAGACTCTCGATGAGGGCGGTGGGGCTTCGATTTGGCTGAGGCAGTCGAGCATGCGCAACGTACGCTGCCGAACCTGACCGCGGAGCCGCGCCTGCACCTGCCGCTCGTGATGGAGCTCGTCAGCGAGCTGGAGGGCGGCGAGGACCATGTCGGATTGGGTGGCAATCTGCCGATTGCCTTTCAGCGCGCTCACGCGGGCGTTGACCAGCTCAGCCAGCGAGTGCACGTAGGCCTCATCCGCATCGCTGCGTACCAGGTACGGCTGTCCGGCGATACGGATTTTAATCGTGCGCTTCACTGCGGCCCCGAACAATATCGGCGTGATGATTAAAGTCAAGGCAAGCGTTGTGCAGCGTCCCCAGCGCAGAGGCCGCGACCGCGCCCGCAGGCCGATCTACGGGCCGCAGCCGCGGCGAAAATCGCGATACCGGCAGGGGTGAGAACGGATGCCGGGCAGTCGCCGGCCGAGGGAGGGCGGCTCAGATGCCCAGAAGCTTGTCGATCTCTTTCTGGCTCATGTTGTTCTGCTTCTTGGGCGGCGGCGGCGGCGCCGAGGGACCCGACGGCTTGCTCTCCGCCTTGGCCGACTTGCTGCTGCTGCTGCCGCTGCTCTTGTGGTGTTTCTTCTCCGGCTTGTCGCCGCCCTTGTCCGGCTTGCTGTCGCTGGTGCTGGCGCCGGCCGGCTGGGAGTCGTTGGTCGCGACCTTGGTGTCGGCTCCCGGCGCGGCCCCGGTGCTCGGCGGCGGCGTCGTTACGGGCGGCGCCACGGGCACGGCGGCGACGGGAGGCGGACGCTTGGAGATTACGATCGCCATGGTGGTGCCGACTCCGACCACCAACAGGGCGACGACACCGACAATAATCCAAACAAACTGCGGCACTGAACTTTGAGGGGCTGGAGCGAAAGGATCCCGCGCCATTTTCGTGAGTCTCCTATGAACTTTGCAGCGCTGTCGTTTGACCGCGAGGAACGCAGGTCGACGCCAGAAGTTACTAGGCAATTACTATACCGTAGCTGTTTGAGCTAGAGATTCTTTTGACCCCGGTTGGCCTCGTAGACTGGCGTAGAGGCTCGAATTTTTGTCTGCTGATCGGGCTTTACAAAAGTTGCGGCCGACACGCGGCGCGGTGGGGACAAAAGACCGTAGCAAGGCGCGCCAGGCTGGGGCGGCGCGGGGCAGCGGGCAGCGCTGCGCGTCGCTGCCGTTTTGGGGGGCGTCAGCTTGTGACGGAGCGCGCGGTGAGCACCGCTAAAACGTGGGCGAGCAGGCACAGCACGATCGTCGCCCCGGCATAAAGGGCGCTCTTGGCCAGACCGCGCTCGGCCAAAAGCCGGGTGGTCTCATAGTTGAACGTCGAGTACGTCGTCAGCCCGCCGCAGAAGCCGGTGGTGAGGAGCAGCCGGGTCGCCGGCCGCACCGAAAGTCCGCCGAGCGCCGCTTCGTGGACGAGCGATAAGACATAGCAGCCGACGACGTTGACGAGCAGCGTATGCAGCGGCAGCGCGATCTGGCCGGCGAGGCGCGGGGCGACAAGCTCGGCGACCCCGTAGCGGCACACGCCGCCGATCGCACTTCCCAGGGCCACAATAAGATAGCGCAACATCTGGCGATTTTATTCGCACCCAGATGCAGGTTGCCAGTTGTTGGAATGACGGACAGCTGGCTATGCTCGCCCCGTGACAGCGCAGAGTGAGACGGCAGACTGGACGGTTCGCCGAGTCCTGCAGTGGACCCAGCAGCGCTTTACGGCGCGCGGCCTGGGCTCGCCCCGGCTCGATGCCGAGCTGCTCCTGGGGCATAGCCTGGGGTGGCCGCGGGTGAAGCTCTATACGAACTATGATCAGCCGCTCGCGGCCGATGAGCTCGGGCGGTACCGCGAGCTTATCCGGCGGCGGCTCGGCGGCGAGCCGGTGGCTTATCTTACAGGTGAGAAAGAGTTCTATTCGCTCAACCTGCAGGTGACCGACGCCGTGCTCATTCCGCGGCCGGAGACCGAGCTTTTGGTCGAGGTGGCCCTTTCGATGCTGCCGCCGCCGCCCGGTGGCGAGCCGGCTGAGGCCGAGCCGGAGCTTCCCGACGATATTCAAGCCGATATCCAAGCCGATATCCAACCCGAGCTCCAAGCCGATATCCAAGCCGCGCCGCAACAAGTGCCGGCCGAGCCCGGCGTGGCGCTGACCGTACATTACGAAGACCCGGCGCCCGAGCCCGCGGACGATCCCAAAAGCACAAGCGAAGCGGATGAATCAGCGGTCGCGGTCCACTTGCCGGAAGGATCGGCGAGAGCCGCCGCACCGGCAGTCGCGCCCCGCAGAGGGCGACAAAAGAACCAAGCGGACGCCAGCTGGGCGGCTCCCGCGGCAGCGCATCCCGGCGGGGAGCCGGCGATCGTGGTGGTGGCGGATGTCGGCACCGGTTCGGGGGCGGTAGCGCTGGCGCTCAAGCACAGCCGTCCCGAGCTGCGCGTCCAGGCGATAGACCAGTGCGCCGCCGCGCTGCAGGTCGCGGCGCAAAACGCCGAGCGCCTGAAGCTGCCGATCGAGTTTTTTCACGGCGACCTCCTCACGCCGCTGCCGCCGCCGCTGCGGCTGGACCTCATCACCGCCAACCTGCCCTACATTCCTTCCGCCGACATCGCCGCGCTGGCCCCCGAGGTCCACGCCGAGCCGCCCGCCGCCCTGGATGGCGGACCGGATGGGCTGGACGTGATCCGCCGGCTCATCGCCGTGGCGCCGCGGCGCCTGCGCCCGGGCGGCGCGCTGCTGCTGGAAATCGGCGCCGGCCAGCACCGGGCGGTCGAGGCGCTCCTCCAAGCGGCCGGCTTCACCCAAATAAAGAGTCACCGCGACCTGGCGCAGATCGAGCGCGTGGTAAGCGGCCGTCTACCCTAGCTGCTTGCGGCAAAACGACCGCGCGACCCGCTTCCGCGGCCGGCCGCGCGCGGATCCGAAGGTCGCGCCGGAGCTAGACCTTGGGTCAGACCCCGCAGCAAACCAAGGAATGTTTGGGAATCGTGGGCGCCCGCTGCGCTGGGGCTTCCCTAGGGCGCCGTGGATACCTTATAGATACATCTTCACTCCACGGGCTCCCACAGCTATGCGATAAGCGACAGGTACACAGCGGGGCGGGTCATGGCGGGTTTGGGTAGAGCATGATAGACAGGCGACCGGCGACCGACACTCGGGGCCAAGGTCGACGGGCCCAGCGAACTGCGTAGGGTAAATGGATGAATGTCCTGCATGTAGCCTCTGAAGTAACGCCATTCTCGAAGACCGGGGGGCTCGGCGATGTCCTGGGCTCGCTGCCGCGGGCGCTCGCCCAGCAAGGGGCGGCGCGCGTGACCGTCGTGTCGGCGCGCTACGGCTCGCTGAACCCGGCGGAGTTTGGGTTCGCCCGGCGGCTGCGCACCATCCCGGTGCCGCTCGGCGACCGGCGCTTCGAGGTCGGGCTGTTCGAGGGCAAGCTTCCCGGCAGCGGGCCTCCGGTCACCGTGTACCTCATCGACCATCCGCTGTTCGCCGACCGACCGGGCATCTACGGTCCGCCGGAGCGCATGGAGCAGGACTACCCCGACAACTCCCTGCGCTTCGCCTTGCTGTCGCGGGCGGCTCTGGCGGTGGCGCAGGAGTTCAACCTCCGCCCGGATGTCGTGCACGGCCATGACTGGCAGACCGGCCTTTCGCTCTATTACGCCCGGCACGGCGGCCTGGATTTTCAGCCCGCGACGGTATTTACCGTCCACAATCTCCTTTACAAGGGAATGTGTCCGCTGCCTGAGGTCGCGGCGCTCGGGGTCCGGCCGGAGCACCACACGCCCGAGGGCGTCGAGTTCTACGGCCAGGCGGCGCTCATCAAAGCCGGGCTGCACTTCGCCGACCGCGTCACCACCGTCAGCCCAAGCTACGCCAGCGAGATCCGCACCGCGGAGTTCGGCTACGGTCTGGAAGGGGTGATGCAGTCGCTCGGCAGCCGGCTCACCGGGGTGCTCAACGGCGCCGACTACGACCGCTGGAGCCCGTGGCTCGATCCGTATCTGAGCTCCCGCTACGGCCTGCCGCCGGCCAGCGAGGGCGATGAGCTGGACGACGCCGCCTGGGGCGCGAGCCTGGCCGGCAAGGCCCGCTGCAAGGCGGAGCTGCAGCGCGAGGTCGGGCTGCCGGTGCGGCCGCGGACGCCGCTTCTGGCGACCATTTCCCGGCTGACGCCGCAGAAGGGCATCGACCTTATCATCGGGCTTTTGGAGCGCGAAGCGGCGGGGTTACTCGGACGCGTCGACCTGCAGTTCCTGATTCTGGGACAGGGCGACCATGCCTTCGAGCAGCGGCTGCGCATGCTGGCCCAGCGCTTCCCGAGCCGCCTTGCCGTCCGCCTCGGCTACGACGAGCCGCTCACCCACCGCACCGAGGCCGGGGCGGATTTTTTCGTCATGCCGTCGCGCTTTGAGCCCTGCGGTCTGAACCAGCTTTACAGCCTGCGCTACGGCACCTTGCCGATCGTGCGCTCGGTCGGCGGGCTGCGCGACACCGTGGTCGATTACGACGCGCGCTCGCGCAGCGGCACCGGGTTCGTGTTCACCGCCTTTGATGTGCCGGCGCTGTCCGGGGCAGTGCGGCGGGCGCTCGCCGCGTATCACGGGGACGAAGGGGCGCTATACGGGCTGCAGCGGCGGGCGATGCGCGCCGACTTTAGCTGGACGGCCTCCGCCCGCACCTATCTGAATATCTACCGCCAGGCCATCGCCGACGCTCAGGCGCGCTGAAACCGGCCGCGGTAATCCGCGCGCCGCTTCGTCGGACTAAAAGGCCCGCGCCGGCCGCCCGCGGCAAACTGCTGCAGCTTTTGGCTGTCGCGGCCGCGTGGTGGCATAATCGGTCTGCCCACGTCCGCGAAGTTCAAGAATATCGGGAGGTTATCCATGATTGAACCGGAGACAAAACCTGTCTCGCGACTGCAGCTCATTCGGGAGCGTGCCGCCAAGCAGGCAGCTCGGCACGAAGCTCCGCGACTTGAGGCGCCGCACAATCGTGGCCTCGCCGAAGCCCTGCTGGCGCTGCTCGCGGCGCGGGGCTTCCGCCTGACCGCAGCCCAGCGCAAGCGCATCATGTCGTGCACCGAGCCCGCCCAGATCGAAGCCTGGATTGCCCGCGCCGCGACCGCCAAGTCGGCGACCGCGGTGGTCGGCACCGGGCGCTAGCGGTTACGGGCCGCGCCGCGGCTCCGGCTTGGGTGGGGGGCTGGCCGAGGAGAGCTGGCGGCGCAGCTCGTCCTCGTCGCTGGATATGATGCGCTCGATGCCGTCGATGCCCTGCCAGCGGCGAAACTGCAGCTTGCCGACCGCGGTACCGACAAGTACGCCGATGCGCACAAAGCCGCGGTCCAGGTCGGGCAGCAGCGCGAACATCGTCCGTTCGTAGGCCGGATCATTGCGGCCGGTCGGCGCCCGGCTGTCGACCAGCAGGCTGCGGCCGGCGCGGCCCAGCTGGTCATACATGCGGATGACCGTCTGGTAGCACTGCCGCATCGTCTCCAGGTCGGGGAACTGCAAGGCGGTGCGGACAAGGTGCACGAGCCGTCCGGAGTCTTCCAGCGACACCGTTACGTAGGCGTCCTCATAGAGGAGCTGCGCGCTTCTGCCATCGGGTCCGGTCATCCTGCCGTGCGGTCTCAGCATAACCGAACCCGCGCACCGCTACGACGCCACTGACGCCGCCCGGGCGGGCGTCCAAGGCGCCCTTCCCGCCGTCGCGATTCGCCTTTCATATCGCGGTCTTGGCCGCCGATGGGAGGCTGCTCCGCCCCGTCGATCGAGGAACCTGATAAAATGACACAGCATCTATGAGTACGCGTGAGTCAGATCCCCCGCAGGGGCGTGCTTCTCCGCCTAGTGCCAAGAGCCCGCGCAGCTCTGCGGCTCCTGGCCCCGGCGTGGAAACGAGCCAGGACAACAACACCGAGCTCGGCCTGCAAAACACCGCTCCCGGAGGCCCCGCGCCGCAAGCGGACATTGCCGATGAAGAGCCGCCGGTGCAGCCCGATGCCACGACCCTGCCCGACAATCCGCCGCCGAGCCCGGGGCTGCCGCGGCACATCGAAGCGGGACTGGCGCAGCAAGATCAGCAAGGACTCAAAAGGGTCATCCACGGCCAGCTGCCGCGCGGCGCCAGCTTGGGGCGCTATCTCGTTCTCGGCGCGCTCGGTGCCGGCGGCATGGGCGTGGTCTACAGCGCCTACGATCCGGAGCTCGATCGCAAGGTGGCGATCAAGCTCTTGCGCACCGATGTCGCCGGGGAAGATGCCGGCCAGGCGCGGCGGCGGCTGCTGCGGGAGGCGCAGGCGATGGCGCGGCTCCAGCACCCGCAGGTCATTGCCGTCTATGACGTGGGCACCATCAAGAGCCAGGTGTTCATCGCCATGGAGCTCGTCGAGGGCGGCACGCTGAGCAGCTGGCTCAAGGCCAAGCAGCGCCCCCTGCAAGAGATCCTGGATGTGTACACCCTCGCCGGACGCGGTCTGGCGGCGGCGCACGCGGCCGGCCTTGTCCACCGCGACTTCAAGCCCGACAACGTGCTCGTCGGCAAAGACGGCCAGGTGCGGGTCACCGACTTCGGCCTGGCGCGCAGCGTCAACCAGAACGACGAACACTCGCAGATGCTGCAGGCCTCGGATCCGGTGATGGGGGAGCAGATCACGCTCGCCGGGACGCCGCGCTACATGGCGCCGGAGCAGTACTCGGGCGACCCGGTCGAGCAGCGCACCGATCAGTTCAGCTTCTGCGTCGCCTTATATGAGGCGGTCTACGGCGTCGCGCCGTTTGCCGGCGACACCATCGGCTCGCGCGGTTTCAATGTCGTGCGCGGGCGCATCGTCTCGCCGCCGGCGGATGCGCGCGTCCCGGCGTGGATCCAGAAGGTGCTGTTGCGCGGCCTGAGCGTGCGGCCGGAGAGCCGCTACTCGAACATGGACACGCTGCTGGCGGCGCTGAACCGCGACCGCGGCGGGGTGCCGAAGCTGTGGCTGGCGACGATCGCCGTGGTCGTCTTGGCGCTGGGGGTAAACCTCGTCTACCACATGCGCAAAGAGGATCGCGAGGCGCTGTGCCGCGGCTCCGAGAGCAAGCTCAAAGGGATCTGGGACGAGCCGCGCAAGCAGGAGCTCAAGACCCACCTTCTGGGCACCGGCAAGCCGTACGCCGCCGACTGCTGGCAGCGCATCGAGCAGGTGATCGACCAGTACACCCGCGACTGGGTGAAGATGCGCACCGCCGCCTGCATGGCGACCATGCGCGGGCAGCAGCCGGCGGCGATTCTCGAGCTGCGCGACCGCTGCCTCGATGAGAACCTGCACGAGGTCAAGGCCTTCACGACCATCTTGGCCACCGGCGACGCCGATCCGGTGCTCGAGGTGAGCAGCACCGCGGTGCATGAGCTGCCGCCCGTCGCCCGCTGCGGCGACCTGGAGGCGCTGCGGGCCGGACCGCCGCTGCCGGAAAATCCCAAGGAGCGCGAAGAGGTCAAGCGCCTCACCGAGAAGCTTCAGACCATCCGCACCGAGCAGCGCTTCGGCAACTACGAAGCGGCGATGAACGACGCCCTGGCGGTCGCGCAGCAGGCGAGCCGGATCAAGTACCTGCCGCTCAAGGCCGATGCGCTCTACCTGCTGGGGCAGGTGCAGCAGCCGGTCGATGCCCGCAAGGCGGAGAAGACGTTCGTCCAAGCCGCGGCCGCGGCGTTTGAGAGCCACAATCAAAAGCTCGTCGCCGAGACCTGGATCCGCCTCACCGCGCTCACCGGCAACATCCTGCGCGAGCCGGAGAAGGCGGCGAGCTGGGAGATGCTCGCCGACGCCGCCCTGGAAGCGGTGAGCCCGAGCGACGCCGAGCCGCTGCTCGCCCAGTTCCAGCTGGCGCGCTGCCGCGTCGAGATCGCCAAGCACAACTACGACAGCGCGATCAAGCGCTGCCAGGAAGCGCTGGCCCTGAGCAACAAGGTCTACGGCGACAGCCGCGCCGAGGTCGCCGACGTGCTGCACGTCCTGGCGACGGTCTATCGCGGCAAGGACGACTTCGCCCACGCGATGCAGAACTATAAGGAAGCGCTGGAGGTGCAGCAGAAGAGCCTCGGCAGCGTGCATCCGCTCATCGCGTCGAACCTGCGCGGCATCGGCCTGACCCTTATCTCGCAGCGCCAGCCGGCGGAGGCGCAGCAGTACCTGGCGCGGGCGCTGGCGGTCATCCAGCAGGCGCTCGGGCCGGACAACATCCGCACCTCCGACTATTACTTGCTGGTCGGCAAGAACCTGCTGGCGCTGAATCGTCCGGCCGATGCGCAGCCGTACCTCCAGCACTGCTTTGCCATCCGCGAGAAAGCCGAAGAGAGCGAGAACCAGCGCGCCGAGGCCCGCTACTTCCTCGGCCAGGCCCTGGCGCGGCTGGGTCAGCTCGACCAGGCCCTGGAGCTTAATCAAAAGGGCCTGGAGATTGCCGAGCGCGCTCCCAAGCGCAACGAGACCCGCATCGCCTACAACCTGCACGCCATCGGCGTCATCCTGATCGCGCTAGGCCGCAATACCGAGGCCATCCCCTACCTGGAGCGGGCGCTGAGCGTCCGCCGCAACCAGCGGGAGGAAGAGCTCCTGCTCACCCGGCCGCGGCTCGCCGAGACGCAGTTTGCCTTGGCGCAGGCGCTGTGGGTGCCGGGCAAAGCGCGCCGCAAGGCGGCCGACCCGCAGCGCGCCCGCGCCACCGAGCTTGCCCGCAGCGCCATGGAGAACTACACCAAGTGGGGCGACAAGCCGGAAAACGAGCTCGAGTCGGTAAATGCCTGGCTGGCCGCCGCCAACAACAAGCCGCCGGTGCTCGCGGCGCTGGGCTTCGGGCCGGGCCTGAACCTCCCGCCGAAGGAGGCGAGCGCCAAGTCGGCCGCGGTCAAAGCGCCCGCTACCGCCGCCCCGCCGGTCTCACCAGAAGCCGCACCCCCCGCCCCGCCCGTCAAAGCGGCGGCCGCCGCGGATCCCGACAAAGCCGCCCCGCCCGCCGCCAAGACGATCGACACTTCCGCTCCGGCCCCGATCGAAGAATAAATTTCGCTCCAACATAGCGGCTGCGGCGATTGCCAGGTAGGCCGGCCGCGCCCGATGTAGGCCGGGCCGGTTTGGGCCCCCAGATCGCCTGGCCCCTTTTTTTTACCGTCGGAAAGGAGCGTTTAAAAGCCAAGTATTTTCAAATATTTAGCGGATCGCGCTTGACGCTATCGCGGCCAATATCTATTCGTGGAAGCCTTGCCAGCCGCACTTACCGCCATGGACCCAAACCCACAGAGCCGGCCTTGCGCCGTGACCGCTTTACCGGAGCGTAAAAGCGCGCTGTGGGTAAAAGGGGCGCCCGGCGGTCCGGCCCGGCTCCACACGCTGGCGCATGAGCTGCCGTCGCTGCGACTGTTGCAGGGGCCGCTGTGGCTGAGCGGCGATGCCGCGGCGCTGCAGCGGCGGCCGGCGGTCACCATCGTCGGTTCGCGGGCGGCCTCGGCATCCGGTCTGGCGCTGGCGCAGGCGGCGGCGGCGGCGGTGGCGGAGCGCGGGGGGCTCGTGATATCCGGCGGCGCGCTTGGCATTGATGCCGCGGCGCACCGCGGCGCGCTCGGCGCTTCCGGCGCCACCTGCGCGGTGCTCGGCTGCGGGGTCGATGTCGCCTACCCGCAGCGCCACGCCGGCTTGTTTGCCCAGATCCGCGAGCAGGGCTGTCTTTTGTCGAGTTATCCGCCCGGTTCGCCGCCCATCCGATGGCACTTTCCGGAGCGCAACGAGCTCATGGCGGCGCTTGCCGACCTAGTCGTCGTGGTCGAAGCAGACCTGGACTCGGGATCGCTGATTACCGTCGCCCATGCTCGGCGGCATGGGCGCATGGTGGCGGCTTTCGCCGGATCGGCGGGGACGGACGCCGCGCTGGCCGGCGGCGCCGCGCTCGTACGGACGGCCGCGGATGTCTTGGCGCTGCTCGATCGCACAGAGGGCACGGCGCCCGCTGCAGCCGCGGCGGCGCCGCAAAAACCCCGGCGGCAGCGAGCAGCGGCCCGGACGCAAGTCGCGGCGCGCCAGCAAGCGGCGGCGCCCGTTCCTTCTTTTTTTGCCGAACCCGATGCCGCTGCCAGCCTAGGCGCGGCCGCCGATACGGTGCTGCTATCGGCGCTTGCGGGTTCCGGTTCAGCTGTTGACCTCAGCGAGCTCTGCGCACGCACAGGCCTTTTGCCTGCTGATTGCGCGGCAGCGCTCGTCGATCTTGAACTTCGCGGACAGTGTACTCGCCTGGCAGGCGGGCGGTACATTGGGCATGCTCCGCTTGGCTAGGAACACCATGGCTAAAGCCCCGACCACAACCAAGTCCTCGCGACCTTCCTCTAAAGCGGCCACCGCCAAGGCTTCGCCGGCCAAGGCCAAAAAAGCCGCCGCGGCCAAAGCTGCAGGCGAGCCCGAAGCGACTGCGGACGAGGCGGAGCCGACCGCCGCCGACAAGAAGAAGGCCCCGGCGAAAAAGTCCGCGGCGAAAAAGTCCACGGCCAAGACCGCGGCCGCGAAGAAGGCGCCGGCCAAAAAAGCGGCGGCCAAGAAATCGGCGAAAAAGCCGGCGGCCAAGAAATCGGCAGCCAAGGCGGCGCCGGCGCGGGCCAAGACGGCGCGCGGCGATGGCGACACCGCCCTCGTGGTCGTCGAGTCGCCGGCCAAGGCCAAGACGATTCAGAAGTACCTGGGCAACAAGGTCGCGGTGCTCGCCTCGGTGGGTCATATAAAGGACCTGCCCAAGTCCAAGATCGGCGTCGATATCGAAAACGACTTCACGCCCGAGTATGTGGTCATCCGCGGCAAGGGCAAGATCATCACCGATCTCAAAAAGGCCGCGCGCAGCGCCGACGTGGTCTATCTGGCGCCGGATCCCGACCGCGAAGGGGAGGCCATCGCCTGGCACCTGGCGGAGGAGATCCGCGACGCCAACCCCAACATCAAGCGGGTGCTGTTCAACGAGATCACCAAGCGCGGCATCAGCGAGGCGATCGCCCAGCCGACCGAGCTCGATAAGAACAAGTTCGATGCGCAGCAGACGCGGCGCGTGCTCGACCGGCTGGTCGGCTATCAGATCTCGCCGATCCTGTGGAACAAGGTGAAGCGCGGCCTGTCGGCGGGCCGCGTGCAGTCGGTCGCCGTGCGCATCATCGTCGAGCGCGAGGCGGAGATCGGCGTGTTCAAGGCCGAGGAGTACTGGACGGTGGAGGCGGCGGTCGAGGCCAGCCTGCCGCCGCGCTTCACCCTGCGGCTGCACAAAGTGGACGGCCAGAAGCCCGAGCGCCTCGGGGCGGACGACGCCCGCCACATCGCCCAGGTGCTGCGCCAGGTGCCGCTCACCGTGGGCAACGTCGAGCGCAAAGAGCGGCGCAAGATGCCGCTGGCGCCGTTTATCACGAGCAAGCTGCAGCAGGAGGCGGCGCGCAAGCTGCGCTTCACCGCCAAGCGCACCATGGGCGTGGCGCAGCGCCTGTACGAAGGCGTGGAGCTCGGGGCGGAGGGTGCCCTGGGTCTTATCACGTATATGCGTACCGACTCAGTGCGGACCAGCGCCGAGGCGCTCACCGATGTCCGCGCCTACATCACCGGACGCTACGGCAAGGACGCGCTGCCCGACGAGCCGGTGATCTACAAGTCGAAAAAGACCAACGTGCAGGACGCCCACGAGGCGATCCGGCCGACCACCCTCAAGTACGATCCGGAGACGGTCAAGAAGCTGCTCCTGGCCGAGGCGCAGAAGTCGCCCGACAAGGCGCGCGACCTGCAGGATCAGATCAAGCTCTACCAGCTTATCTGGAACCGCTTCGTCGCCTCGCAGATGCGGCCGGCGCTTTACGACCAGACCACCGCGTTCGTCGAGGTCAAAGACGGCGGCCACACCTACGATCTGCGCGCCACCGGCCAGGTGCTGCGCGCCGCCGGCTTTACCGCCGTCTACACCGAAGCGCAGGACGAAGACGCGCCGGAGTCCGAGCTGCGCGCCGACAGCGAAGGTGAAAAGCTGCCGAGCCTTTTGCCCGGCGAGCCGCTGCGGGTCCACGACGCGGTGGCGGAGCAGCACTTCACCCAGCCGCCGCCGCGCTTCACCGAAGCGTCGCTCGTCAAGGAGCTGGAGGAAAAAGGCATCGGCCGGCCGTCCACCTACGCCACCATCTTGTCGACGATCCAGGACCGCGGCTACATCGAGAAGCGCGAGGGGCGGTTTTATCCGACGCTGCTCGGGACGCGGGTAAATGAGCTGCTCGTGCAGAGCTTCGCGCGGGTGCTAAACGTCGACTTCACCGCCAAGATGGAGAGCGACCTCGACGGGATCGAGGAGGGGCAGGAGAACATGCAGGCCCTGCTCGGGCGCTTTTACCAGCCGTTCAAGACCGACCTGGAGAAGGCGGTCGTGGAGATGAAGGACTGGAAGCGCGTCGAGATCCCGACCGAGTTCAACTGCGAAAAGTGCGGCCAGACCATGGTCGTCAAGTGGGGCCGCAACGGCGAGTTCCTGGCCTGCAGCGGCTACCCGGAGTGCAAGAACACCAAGGAGTTCGTGCGCAACAAGGACGGCCAAATCGAGCTCAAGCCGGAGCCCGTCACCGACGAGGTCTGCAACGTCTGCGCGGCGCCGATGGTGCACCGCCGCGGCCGCTTCGGCGAGTTCTGGGCGTGCTCGCGCTACCCGGAGTGCAAGACCACGCGGCCGGTGAGCCTGGGCATCACCTGCCCGCGCCCGGGCTGCGGCGGGTTCCTTACGGAGAAGCGCTCGCGCCGCGGCAGCTCGTTCTTCGGCTGCTCCAACTACAGCACCACCAAGTGCGACTTCGTGTCGTGGGATCGGCCGATCAAGGAGCCGTGTCCGGAGTGCGCGGCGCCGTTCCTGCTCAAGAAGCAGAACCGCCGCGGCATCAAGCTCCACTGCGCCAGCTGCACCTTCGTCAACGACATGACCGAGAGCGACATGCCGGAGATGCCGGACGAAGGCGGCGACGAAGTGGAGGAGGGCGCGGCCTAGAGCACCAAACCGTTTGGTGCTCTAGCAGTCGGCCCAGCTCGGGGCGGCGCCGATATCGACGCGCAGCGGGACGTTCAAGGTGACGGCCCGCTCCATCGCGGTGCGCACAAGCTCGCTGACCGCTTCTTGGCGGTCCTGCGGCGCCTCCAGCACCAGCTCATCATGCACGGTGAGCAGCATGCGCGTGGTCGGCTCCTTTTCTAAAAGCTGCGCCTGCACGTCGATCATCGCCTGCTTCAGGATGTCGGCCGCGGTGCCCTGGATGGGCGTATTCTTGGCGATGCGCTCCGCGTACGCGCGCACGGAGTAGTTGCGGCTTATAAGATCCGGCAGCGGCCGGAAGCGCCCGAGCAGCGTGCGAGCCCCGCCATCGCGGCGCGCCCGCAGCACGAGCTCATCCATGAAGTCTTTCACCCCTTTGTAGCGGGCGAAATATTCCTCGATGTACTGCCGGGCGAGGCGGCGCTCGATCGACAGCCGCACCGCCAGGCCGTAGTCGCTCAGGCCGTAGACGATGCCGTAATTTATCATCTTGGCGACGCGGCGCTTGTCCGGGGCGCTGCCTTCCTCGGGTCCGAACATCTCGATCGCGGTGCGCTTGTGGACGTCGTCGCCGCTGGCGAAGCTCGCGCATAGGAGCGCGTCGCCCGACAGGTGGGCCAGCACCCGCAGCTCGATCTGCGAGTAGTCGGCGGCAATCAGG
>CALFML010000247.1 GCA_937879845.1 uncultured Myxococcales bacterium | reverse complement strand
CGCGCTCGGGCGGCCCAGCGTGCGGTCCCGGCCCGGGGGCTTGCCCAGCGTCTGCACGTCGCAGGCGGCGTCGCGGATGTCGTCGGCCACCTGGTAGGCCTCGCCCAGCGCCTCGCCGAAGCTGCGCCAGGTGCCGGCCTCGCCGCCGGCCGCCAGCGCGCCCATCTCGGTGGCGGCGGCGAACAGCGAGCCGGTCTTGGCGCGCTGGTAGTCGGGCAGCGCCACCCAGTCCTCGCATTCCCAGGCCTGCCCGGCGACGATGCCGTGCGGCATGCCCACGCGCTGCGCGAGCACCGCCAGCATCGCCGGCAGCCGCAGCGGATGGCGCCGCGCGCCCGCGGCCAGCGCCTCGAAGGCCATCACGATCATCGCGTCGCCGGCCAGCACCGCCAGCCGCTCGCCGTAGGCGGCGTGCACCGAGGGCACGCCGCGGCGCAGCGCGGCGTCGTCGAAGCAGGGCAGGTCGTCGTGCACGAGCGACGCGCAGTGCATCAGCTCGATGGAGACGGCGGCGCCGTCGGTGAGTTCGGGGTCGTCGTCGCCGCAGGCGGCCGCGACGGCCAGGCACAGCTGCGGGCGCACGCGCGCGCCGCCGGGGAAGACGGCGTGCGCGATGGCGGCCGTCAGGCGGGGCGGTGCACCACGGGCTTCGCCGCGCGACAGCGCGTCGGCCAGCGCCTGCTCGATTCGTGCCTGGGCTGGGTGCATCGCGTCGTCTCCTCGGTGGACAGGGCTTCCATTGGACGCTGTCACGCCAGAATGTCAATAGGGAGTGTAAACAGGACTGGACACTCGTCCCGAGGCACGGCAAACTGGCGCCGTGATGACCTCCTCCTCGTGGTTCGCGCGCGTCATGCGCAGCAGCGACTTCTGGCTGCCCGTGGCGGCGCTGGCCGGCTCGCTGTGGGTGTTCGCCGCGATGGCGGACGGTTCGCCGCCGGTCGCGAAGGGTTGCGAGGCCACGCCGGCCGAAGCCGCGACGGCGCCCTGCGTCCCCCGCGAAGCCGGGGGGTCCGCGACTCGCTAGCGGTGTCGGCTCAGGCGCTGCGCCGCTGGACGGCGTCGTCGCCTCGGCGCCACGCCTGCTCGATGGCTTCGGCCACCACCGCCGCGTCTTCCTCGTGCGCCAGGTGCCCGAGCCCGGGCAGCGACTGCAGCGTCGCGTGCGGCACCACGCGGGCGACGCGCTGGGCGTGCACCGGCGGCAGCGTGCGATCGCCGTCGGCCGCGAGCAACACGAGTGGCGTGTCCAGCCGCGGCAGCGCGGCTTCCAGCGGCGCCAGATCCCACGAGGCCATGAGCCGCAGCGCGCCGCCGGCGTGCGCGGTCTTCACCGCCAGAGTAAGCGACTCCAGCGAAAAAGTCGGACGCACTCCGGGCTGCGGTCCCACGCGGTAATCGGCATAGAGCTTGATCCAGTCCGCGCCCTTGCCAAGCTGCGTGCGCACCGCCCGCAGCAGCAGCTCCCCATCGTCGGCTTCCTCCGCCCCCTGCGGCACCTCCCACTCCGCCGCGAAGCCCTTGGGTCCGTAGCTGCCGGTCGCCACGATCGCGCGCGTGGCGACCAGCATGCGCGGTCCGGGAATGATCCCCTGCTCGATGGCTTGCTTGAGTCCGACATCGGCGTAGCCGGCGCCTTCGGTGCCCAGATCGCGCAAGGTGGTGAAGCCGGCAAGGAGCGTGCGGCGCAGATGATTGGTCGCCCGCGCCGTGCGCAGCGCCAGCGATTCGCGCGCGACCTGATCGTTCCAGCTCGTCTCGTTGTAGGGATGGAGCAGGACGTGGGCGTGGCCTTCGATGAGTCCCGGCAGAATCGTGGTGCCCGGCAGCTCGAGCGTCGTGGCACCCGCGGCGGCAAGCTCCGCCGGCGGACCGGCGGCATCGATCCGCTCGCCGCGCAGCCGCACCGCCCAGCCTTCGTGCATCGACTCCCCGTCAAAGACCCGCGCCGGCTTGAGCAGCAGCAGCGTATCGGCGCCACGCGGCGCGGCAGTCTGGGCCGAGCTTGCCGCCGATTGAAACAGGACCAAGACCAAGGCCGACAAAAGATGCATTCGAGAAGCGGGGTAGGGGTTCATGGTGCGGCCCATCATATACAGCCCGCCACCCACTGACATGATGTCGATCGGAGCCGCGCGGCGATGCCTTATTGCCTGGACCTATTGCCAGGTTGGCACGACCGCGGCAGACGCTTTGTCAGCTTGGCAGCGATGGCGGTCGATGAGCCGCCTGCCGCCATCGACAGCCTCGGTGAGTGCTGAAGCGGTGGCGCTGGCGTGCAGCTTGCAATGCCTGCCTGCGTAGCAAGACGGCAGGTCCTTCCAAAGGAGTCCTCTAATGATGGTGATTCGCCCGGGACGCAGCTCCACGGAGCGCGGCTGCACGCTGATCGAGATGTTCTTTTTAATCGGAATCATGACGATACTGGCGACGCTGATAGCGGTCATCGTGCATAAGAAGATGGAGAGCGCGCGCAGCTTTAATACCAAGTTCTTGCTCGTACACGGCGCCCGCGCGATGCGGCAAGAGCTGCCGCCCTACCCGTGGCGCAACACCTTTTGGCAGTCCGGGCCGCAGCCGGCAAGCTGCCGGGAGCTCCTCGTGTGGTATAGGTGGATGCATCCAAGCTCGCCGGGAATACTCGATGCATGGGGCACGCCCATGTATGTTGCCTGCGCCCAGGGGGCAAACGGGCCGCGGCTGGCGATCTACAGTAGCGGTCCCGATCGGCGCTCCGGCACTCAGGACGATCTGGGCGTGCCGCTGTATCCGGAGCCGCGCAGCTATGGGCTACGGCTCGCGCCGCCGCCGCCGGTTCCGCCGATGGCGACCGCGGCATGGACGCCGGCGCGCTTGCCCCGGCCTGTGCTTTTCGGCCTTGCCGCGGTGCTGCCGGCCCTGTGGCTGGTGCGGCGCGGCGTGCGGCTTATCCCGGTCCTGCGCGCGCGGGAATAAAAAAGCGGCGGGATAGGCCCCTCCTTCCTGCGGCTTGCGCGGCGTATTGCCTGGATTGTCGCAGGAAAGGCATACTTCAGAGATATCTCTGACAGGGGTGGTCCGATGCGCATCCTTTCGTCCGCTTTCCCGTGCGGACTCTTTACAGCGGCGCTGACTCTTGCAGGTTGTGCCGCGGCCAACCAGAGCGTCCCCCCTCCGCTGACGATTCCTCCGGCCGAGCCGACCGCTGCGACCATGCCCCCCGATGAGACGCCGGCCGACGAGTTGGTTGGACCGCAGTTCGGTGGGCCGGGCGGCTCTCCGGCGCAGATCCGCTGCCCGCTGGCCATGGGCCTGCAAGGCCAGTCCGGCAGTTACATCGATCGGATTGGGCTCGTATGTTTTTTGGCCGAGCGGGCGTGGGATTCGCCGACCTATGGCGGGACGGGCGGCGGACGGTTCGTGCAGCTCTGTCCGCCCGGCGCGCGGGCGATCGGCATCTTCGGCCGCGCCGGAGACTACGTCGATCAGCTGGGCCTTTTGTGCAGTGACAGCCAGGGGCAGCCGTCCACCTCACGGCTGCAAGGCGGGAGCGGCGGCAGTCAGTTTACCTGGACGTGTCCGCCCGGTTACGCGCTGAGCGGACTGTCGCTGATGATCGGCGACTATGTCGACTCGGTGGCCCCGGTCTGCAAGCGCGGCTGAGCCCCCCGCGGACTAATCGCCGCTGCCTAGGCGAAGCGGGTGCCGGTGCGGCAGCCGACTTCGATCAGCAGCTCGCCCGGGCCGCGGCAGAAAAACAGCGTGCCGCGATTGTTGGTCATGATTTCCGTGCACCCGATGGCGGCCGCGGTCAGCTGCGCATGCCGGGCGTGGACGGTGGCGATGTCCTCCACCAGGAAGCCGATGTGGAAGCCTTCGGGGTAGGCGTCGGTATCGCGCTTCCGCCGCTGCAGCACCAGGCAGAAACCCTCCCCATCGCCCAACACCACAAGCGCCGCCGAGCTTGGGTTGCTTTGAATCTTCAGGTCGAAATGCGCGGCGAAAAACGCGGCGGTGGCGGGAACATCGGCGACTTGCAGATCCAGATGATTGAGCTTCACGAGAGCACCTCCAGGGACGGACGCACGTCCGCCATGCTTCCCTGGGTCTCACTCTGCATAGAGGGACAAGTGCTCCGAAGTGGAGGGGCCGGGGCTCACCTGACCGGCCTGCCGTTTTTGGGTTCTTAAGAAGTACCAAGGCTGCGGCGCAAAAGCAAGGCCTGCCGCCGCGCGTCAGATGCGCGCAGGCCGATGCGACCCGGAAGCGCGCTATGTTGCCGCGACCGATTCTTCTTATGGCCGGACCGCGGCGCGAAGCATCCCGCTTGATTGCTGGCGACCCCAGCCCCGCCCCGCCGCTTCCAAGATTTGGCTGAGCGACTGCGCGCCACACCTGGCGACCCCAGCCCCGCCCTGGCGACAAAGAACCCTGGATGTCTGACGCGCCGCTTAAAGATAGATTCCCATCGCGCATCAAACTCACGATGCCTGGAGGAACACATGCTACGCAGAGAGATAGGACTTGGGCTTCCCGTAGTGGCGTCGCTTTTGACGCTGGCAGTGGCAACGCAGGCTCTCGCGCTGCCGGTCGGTACGGAGGAAGAGCTGCGGCAGAAGGCGGCGGAGTCGCGCGATGTCGCGCCGACTTGGGAAGAGCTCGATGCCGCCGCGGTGAACTTCACCGCCATCGTCGCTTTGTCAAACTGCTCCGGCTCCCTTGTGCGCTTCAAGAGCTCGCGCACCAGCGATTACGCCATGGTGCTGACCAATGGCCACTGCACCGGCAGCTTCATCCCCGCCGGCGATGCCCGCGTCAACGTCGCTTCGACGCGCACCTTCGACCTTTTGAGCTCCGATGCCAGCAGCACCTTGGCCGTCTTGCGGGCCTCAAAGCTCATCTACGGCACGATGACCGGTACCGACATGGCGCTGTATCTGACGACCAGCACCTATGCGCAGATCAGCTCCCGGTACCACGTATCCGCGCTCGTCATCTCCGATACCCACCCGGTGGCTGGAACCTCGATCCGCGTCGTCTCGGGGTTTTGGGAAAAGATCTACACCTGCTCGATCAGCAAGTTCGTACCGCTGCTGCGCGAGGGCAGCTGGAGCTGGAACGACTCGATCCGCTACACGGAACCCGGCTGTGAGGTCATCGGCGGCACCTCCGGCTCACCGATCATCAATGCCGGCTCCTATGAGGTCATCGGCATCAACAACACGACCAATGAGAAGGGCGAGCGCTGCACCCTGGACAACCCCTGCGAGGTCGACACCGCGGGCACCGTCACCGTGGAGAAAGGCGCAAGCTACGGCCAGCAGCTCTACCAGATCTACAGCTGCGTCACGGCGGCGGGCGCATTCGATCTGAACATGCCCGGCTGCAAGCTGCAGAAGCCAGCCGGCCACTAGCCAGCCGGCCAGGTCTTCTTATGTCTTAGTTCGCTTCGGCGCGGCAGCGGTTGCGGAGGTTGCTGTCGGAGATCGACTCGCAGGCGGAGCGATCGCGGCCGGCGACACCGCGGCAGTAGTTGCGGCGGTCGCTGTTGCCGATCGACTCGCAGGCGCTCTTATCGTGTTTGGACACCGCCCGGCAGTGGTTGCGGGCGTCGCTGTCGGAGATCGACTCGCAGCTGCTGGAGCCGCTGCTGCCGCCGGAGACGCCGCGGCACTGGTTGCGCATGTTGCTGTCGGAGATCGACTCGCAGGAGGAGCGGTCGCCGCTGGCCTCGGCGCGGCAGAAGTTGCGGCGGTCGCTGTTGCCGATCGACTCGCAGTAGCTCTTGTCGCGCTTGGCCACCGCCCGGCAGTGGTTGCGGGAGTCGCTGTCCGAGATCGACTCACAGCTGCTGGCATCCCCGGCGCGGGCCGGCGCAGCAGCGCCTAGGAAAAGAGATGCAAAAGCAAAAGCCGCGAGATATCGTTTCATGGGCGTTCCCTTTCGTGTCGCCTTGCGGTAGTAGGTTGGCGGCATCTTAGGAAAGTCCGCCGCCGGAAGGCAAGGGTCCGATTACCCGGACCCTGCAGAGCACGACAGGCCGTGGCGCTCCGGCGCTGCGTCCGCCGTCGCGACCGGGACTTGCGCCGGGCCGCGACCGCGCCGATGATGGAAAGCCATGGCACAAGCTGCGTCTGCACCGGACTCGCCTGCCGGCACTCAGGCGGCCCCGCGGCGTCACCCGCTCATGCTCTGGCTGCGGCGGGGGGCGCTCGGCTTGGGCGGGCTCGCCCTTTGCGGCGCGGCCCTTATGCTCCTGCCGCGGCCCTTGCCCAGCGTCGGGACGCTGCACGCGCAGCCGGACGCGGAGTCGTTTACAAGCTATCTCGCGCGCCGCAATGCCCAGGCGCGGGCGGAGGGGGTGCGCCCGGGCAACGAAGAGCGGCTCGTGTGGGCAGACCCGCAGGCGCCGGACCGGCGCGCGCCGATCGCGATTTTGTACGTGCACGGCTTTGGCGCTTCGCGCGCCGAAGGCGAGGCCGTAGTGGAGCCGCTGGCGCAGGCCCTCCACGCGACGACCTATTACACCCGGCTGCCCGGACACGGCGGGGACCTGGAACGACACGCGGCGGCGCGGCCTGAGCAGTACTTCGCCGTTTTGGAGGAGGACTTCCACCGCCTGCGGCCGCTCGCCGATAAGCTCGTCCTCATCGGCTCCTCGACCGGCGGGCTGCTCACCGCCTGGCTCGCCGCCCGCCACCCCGAGCAAGTGGACGCTCTGGTGCTGGCGAGCCCGCTGTTCGAGCTGTCGGCCAAAGGCTCCTTCCTCCTGTCGCGCCGGCTGGGGCTGCCGCTCGTGCAGGCGGTCTTAGGCGAGTACCGCGATGCCGGCTGGAAGCGCGATCCGCAGGGACGCAAGCAGCCCGGCTATGAGAACTTCTGGATCACGCGGCAGAAAATGAGCGCAATAGGTGTCGTCGACGACATCCGCCGCCAGGCCCTGCGTGAGGCGCCGCCGGCCGACATCAGCGCTCCCGTCCTCCTTTTTTATTACTACGCAGACGCGCACAATCAAGACGAGGTATGCAGCGTAGCCGCGATGCAGTCGTTCATCGGCAAGACCCACCGCGGCGCCCCGCACCCGCTGACCCGCAGCGTCGCCATCGCCGACGGAAATCACATCCTGCTCTCGCGCTACGTCCGCACCGATAAAGCCACCATCTCCCGCGAGCTGCGCGCGTTTCTCGATGCCGCGCTCGGCCCCGCGGCGGCGCCGTAGCAAACCAGGGCCGCATCAAGCGCTGCCGCGCGGAGCGTTTTCCGGCTACACTAAAAAGGATGGACGAGTGGAAGCCGCTGGGTCAGCATCGCTACAAGATCGCCGACGGCATCTTCTGGTTTGAGACCCACGGTGAGTTCACCCAGGCGGAGCTTACCGAGTATGTAGCGATCTACGAGCAGCTCCTTTCCGCTTATCCGACTTTCGGCATCCTGGCCGATGTGAGCCATGGGCTGTCCACCTCGCCCGAGGTTCGCAAGCACGCCTCCCAGGTCCTCCAGCCGCTGTCGCGGCAAGTCCCTATCGCCGTCTACGGGGCCAACCTGGCCATCCGGACGATCTTCTCCCTGTTCACAAACGCCCAGCGGCTCCTATACGGGACGCAGCCCAATAGCGCCTTTTTTTCCACGGCGCGGCAGGCCCGGAGCTGGCTGGAGCAAAAAATCAGCGAACGCCGGACGGACAGATCGGAAGAGCACACGTCTGAACTCCAGTCACGCCAATGTATCTCG
>CALFML010000246.1 GCA_937879845.1 uncultured Myxococcales bacterium | reverse complement strand
CACCGTGACCTGAAGCCGGAGAACGTCATGCTGGTGCCCGACTCGGCGGTGGCAGGCGGCGAGCGGGTCAAGCTCCTCGACTTCGGCATCGCCAAGCTCGTCGAGGCTGGGGCACACAAAACGGCGACCAGCGCGCTGATGGGCACGCCCAAGTACATGTCGCCTGAACAGGCGCGCGGCGCCGGCCAGGTCGATGAAAAGACCGATGTCTATGCGCTGGGCGTGATGCTGTTCGAGCTGCTGAGCGGACGGCCGCCGTTCGAAGGCCAGTCCGGCGAGCTCATCGCGCAGCACCTCTACACGACGCCGCCCGATCTCGCCGCCTTGGCGCCCTCTCTTCCTCCCGGCGTCGCGCAGCTTTGCCGGCGACTGCTTGAAAAAGACCGGCTGATGCGGCCGACGATGGCGGCGGCTCTGCAAGAGCTGCAAGCGCAGCTCGATGTGCTGGACGATGCGGAGTATCCCGAGATCTCGGCGCCGGGGGTTTCGACAAGATCTCGGCGGGCCCGCAAGGACTCTGCTTCGCTGGGCTTTTCGGCAAGTCGGCTTGTGCAGCTGCGCAAGCGAGCGCCGCACATCGGCATCGGTGCCGTCCTGGCCCTGGCCGCAATCGGCGCCGGTTATTTTGTCCACACCGGAAGCAAGACCCCTGCCCCGACCCCTGCCATGGGAGCCGCTCCCGTTCCCTCTGCCCCGGCGTCTGATTCAATGACCCGGCGTGACGACGCGCTGACGAGGCGCCGACATTGGTCGATCAAGACAGCCCCCCCGGCTGCCCAAGTTCTCCGGGCGGCGGATGAGCACGAAGTCGGCCGGACTCCTTGGGGGTTTGATCCGCCAGCTGGCGCAGCGGACCAAGACTTTATCGTGCGCCTCAAAGGATACGAAGATCAGACGCTGCACTTTCGCGGTACCGCCGACTCAGAGCAGAGCGTGATCTTGGAACGGAAATTGGAATCAAAAAAGGAAGGTCGCGCCAAGGCGACTCCCAAGTCTGCGCCTGAGTCCGCCGCTCCTCTTTTCACCCCCAAGTCGTGGATGAATAAATAGGAGACTCAAGCGGAGCACCCCATCATGAGGACGCGGCCCTGCCCGACGGCTATGCCGTCCTCGCTTCCCTGGGGGACGGGGGCGGGTCTCGGCGCCACAGGTTCCGTCATCCGGCATGCCTACCGCGCTCGCGGCTAAGCGCTCCGGCATGCGGCGGTAGCGGCCCTACGTGATGCCCACGCGCTGGCACCGGTGAGCGGGCGCTGCGCCGGACTTCCCCGAATAGCCGTCGCTGCGCCAGTTTCGGGGAACTGGGAACCCGGGTCTTCCGACGGGGGGAAGAGTTCAGCGTGGCCCCTTCCAAGATCAAGATCGGCTGCGAAATCGCGCGCTTAGCCGGGTCGTGAAACGGCTGGGGAAATGTCGTCCGCGTGCCGATCTCCAGGCCTCCTGCGGACGGGCACGGCAACGCTGTTTTCGAGGCTTTTCAGACGAGCCCGTACACACCATGGGCAGACGTGATCAAGGTAGCCTTCGCGAGCGCCATTTGAGATAGTAGGCTGTCGTGCCGTCGATGCGGCAGGCCTGGACGTAGGCTACCCAAGGGGGCTCCTTGAAGAACCTGTCGGCTGGAAATGCGCTCGGAGCTCTTCGCCGCAACCTGAGTCTTATCGTGCTTGGGATCGTGCTCGCTGGTTCTGCCGTGTCTGCCGAGGCCGCTCCGAAGCGGATTTCCTGCGAGTCGGATCCAGAGTGTGTGCGGCTGCGCAACGAAGGGCAGCGCATGTATGAGGCGGATAACTTTCAGATGGCGTTGTCAGCGCTGATCAGCGCTTACGTCATCCAGGCTGATCCGGTGCTGCTGCTCAACATGGGACTGACGCTGCTTGGGCTTGGGCGACATCAGGAGGCGCTTGAGCGATGCCAGCAGTTCGAGCTGCGGGTGCCCAAGCGCAGCGAACAAGAAAACAGCCACCTTGCCTTGTGCAAAAAAAACGCCGAGCGCATGGCCGCGGAGTCCAGTGCCAAAGCCAAGGAGGCTGAGGAAGCGCGGACCAAGGCCGCGGCGGCAAGCGCAGCGGTAGAGGCGGCGGCAGCGGAGAAAGAAAGAGAAGCTCGGGCGCAGCAGGCCCGGCCCGTCTACAAGCGCGCCTGGTTCTGGGGCGTGATCGGCGGAATCGTCGCGGCAGGGGTCATTGTCGGCGTTACCGCTGCCGTACTCACTTCTCCCGCACACCGAACTCCGGCCGATCTGGAAGTCTTTCAGGTCCAGCTCACGACGTTCTAGGTCCCGAGCTAACGGCGGCGCGCCACGGCCCGACGTGGCTGAGGAGCACACAGAGATGTCCATCGCAAAGCTACGACCAACCGCAGCGCTCGACGGACGGTGGACTCGCTGGGCCTGGGGCTGCTGGCTTGCTTCAGCGTGCGTGACCCTATCGGGTTGCGATCAGAGAAACCTCGCCGTCATTGCGCTCAACGGCATACCCAGCGGCGCCACCGCCATCACTGCCTATTACCGCCTCGATGGCTCGACGTGGAAGAGCTTGGCGCCCCAGCGCTCGCTTTCGCAGTTCGGAATCGAGCTCCCCAAAGGGCGGCGCGCGACGCTTGAGACCCAGGTCTTTGGCTATTCCAACAATCTCCTATGCAGCCTCGGAAATGCTGCCGGTGTCACGGATCTCGATGGCGGCTCGATACGCGAGCTCACGATGGACGTGACCACGACAACCGGGCGCTGTACCGCGGCCATCGAGCCGGCAGACTTTCCGCAGGGCAAGATGGTGGTCTGGGCGAATGCCGCTTCCGACATCTGGGTCGCCGGTAGCGGTGGCAAGGTCGTGCACTGGGACGGCGTCGTCTGGGCAAACGTGCCCTTGCCGGCGCAATTCGCGCAGAGTCCACCCGACTGGAACGCCATCCTGGGCGATGGTGGCGATATCTGGCTGGCGGGCACGAACAGTGCGGTCGCCCGCTATACCGCAGGCGAGCTCGTTGCTGTCCCGCCTATCCCTCCGGTTCTGGGGCCGACGGACTGGCGCTCGATGGCGATGGCTGACGAGGCCTCCGGCGAGATCGTCCTTGCCGGGTCCAATCGGATGATCGGGGTCGCCGGTCAGCCATTCCCTGGGGTGGGGCAGCTGGCCTTCAAGTGCGGCACGGTCACCCCGCCGGGCGACCTGACCGCTGTCGGTTGTCCCTCCGGGAACACGGCAGGTCGCTGTTTCTTTCTGACCGACCAAGGGGGCATTGCTTCGCTGCAATCGAATGCCGGAGGGATGCCGCCGTGCAAGAACATCGCTAGCCCGACAACCAAGGGGCTGCTCGACGTGTTCGTCGGCGTGAATGTGACCACCCTCGCTTATGACGTTCACATCGTTGGCAGAGCCGGCGCGGCCTTCCGCTCCACCACCCCGCTGGGCTCGACGACCGACCCGAACTTTATGGCGGCCAACTCCGACTACTCTTCGTTTATCCCCGCGAGCGCACGCGTCGATCTGAACCGCATCTATGCCAGCCCCAACGGCGAGCTCTGGGTCGCCGGTCAAGGCGGCGTGCTCCTGCGTTGGCAAAACACACCAGCCGGCATGCCTCCGGTGATGCCCTTTTCGCTATCACCGACCGGCACCACGGCGAACCTCCATGGTCTCTCGGCCTTCGGCAGCAACTTGTTCTTCAGCGGCGCAAACCACACACTCGGCTATGTCGGCTCGCTGTTCACCCCGAACTGATCCTCACCGCCTTACGCTCGCTCGTACATCGACGAGATGGACTTTGCTATCGGCAGAGCGTGCCGTTGATTGGCGCGGTGTGCTGCGGATACGATGATGCGATATGTCGAATGATGACCACTCCCCGCCCGAGCAGGTGGGGCCCTACCGAATCGTCAAGCAGCTCGGCCAGGGCGGCATGGGCGTGGTCTACGAAGCGGTAAATGAGGGGATCGGCCGTCGCGTCGCGATCAAAGTCCTGCGCAGCGAATATGCGCATAACTCAGACGTGGCACATCGGTTTTTCAATGAAGCGCGCGCCGCGAACCTGATCGATCATCCGGCCCTGGTTCAGATCTCAGAGTTCGGCGTGCTTCCCGATGGCGCGACCTATCTGGTGATGGAGCTCCTCAAGGGCGAGAACCTGGCGAGCCGGCTGCGCAGCGTCGGTGCCTTGCCTCTGCCGGAGGTGCTGCGGATAGGCTGCCAGCTGGCCGAGGTGCTGTGCGCGGCACACCAGAAGAACATCATTCACCGTGACCTGAAGCCGGAGAACGTCATGCTGGTGCCCGACTCGGCGGTGGCAG
>CALFML010000245.1 GCA_937879845.1 uncultured Myxococcales bacterium | reverse complement strand
GGGATGATTCGCTCCGGCGGACAGGCGCCCGCATCCACCAATGAATCGCATCAGCAACCCAGATCCCTTGTCGACTGTCGAAACAATTAGATTAATTCTATCATGATCCCACAGTCGGACCGACTTAGTTAGTGACAGGACGCGGCAGCTGACGCGGCGGGTTAGTTATGATAAGCTCATTTTCTTACCAAGTCTACCCGTGCGATGACGCCCTTTAAGCAGATTGGCAAATATAAGGTGGTCCGCGAGCTTGGTCGCGGCGGCATGGGCGCGGTCTATGAAGCGGAGAACCCCGAGGTCCGCCACCGCGTGGCGATCAAGATTTTAGACGTCAAGTATGCCCAGGATGCGCAGGCCTCGGCGCGCTTTCGGATCGAAGGAATTGCCGCCAATCTGCCGCGCCACCCGGGGATCGTCCATGTCTTGGAACGCGGACTGTGCGAAGACGGCGCCCCATACATCGTGATGGATTACGTGGAGGGCGAGACCCTGCGGCGGCGGGTAGAATCCTATCCCACCGGCATGCCCACATCCATGGTCATCCGTCTTGCCAGACAGATCGCCGATGCCTTGGGAGCGGCACACGATGTCAAGGTCATCCACCGCGATATCAAACCCGAAAACGTGATGCTCAGCCGAGACTCGGCGGTACGCGGCGGCGAGCGGGCCCGGGTCCTCGATTTCGGCATCGCCGTCATCAACAACAAAAACAGTGATCCATTAGACGTCTCATTGGCCGATACCAAGATTAAGGCCGTCCCCTTGGGCGGACTTGTCGGCACCGTCTTTTATATGGCGCCGGAACAGTGGAACGGCACCGGTCAGAAGGAGCTAGACGACAAGGCCGATGTCTACCAGCTCGGGATCGTGCTGTACGAAATGCTCACCGGCCATCCGCCTTTCGTCTCTGACTCAGCCATGGCCATCGGCTATATGCACAATACGCAAGAGCCGAAGCCGCTTTTGTCGGTGAAGCCGCACCTGCCGGCGGAGCTGGCCGGCCTTGTCCACCGCATGCTCAACAAGAGCTCCAGTCAGCGGCCGACCATGAATCAGGTCGGGGCATGTTTGCTGCTCTTGGAGGAAGATCTCGCATCGCCCAGCACGTCGCAGTCGGCGAGCATAGCGGTGCTGCCGATGCCGCGGCCGACGCGGTGGCTGGCGCTGGCGCTTGGCGCGGCGATTTGTCTGGCGGCACTTTTAGCCGGACGAGAGATTCTCCCCGGCAGGCGCAGCGTCGTGTGGCAAGTCTCCTCGATCCCTCCGGGGGCCGAGCTGATCGGGCCGGGCGGCGAATTCCTTGGCCTCACCCCGTGGCAGAAACAGCAGCGCCGCGACGTGGGCACCGTGTCGCTCACGCTCAAACTGGTCGGTTACCGCACCGAGACCATCCAGGTCGATTTCAGTCAGGACTGCGCGCAGACCATCAAGCTGGAACGGGCCCCCTAATCTGGCATTCCTCAGACCGAATTTCACCGCAGATCGAGAGTAGATCCTCGCGCGCACCGGAGCGCAGTCAGGTTTCGCGGTTCCGGTCCTTATAGGGATGACAAGCTTGTCACCCTGCGGATAGTATACCGATCTGGTAATCGCCACGAAACCGCTCTACGGCAAAAAAGGAAAGCCATGCGCCAATACCCCCTGACTGTCTCGCTGCGCTCCCTTATTCCCCTGGGCAACCTGGTTGCAGAGGTCGTGCTGGCTGATGAAAGCCGGCAGCTGGTGCGGCTGGAAAACGGCGACTATCAGGGCGTGTTTCCCGCCCAACCGGTCTGGCTCAAGCTGACCGCGCGACCGGCCGAGCAGGGGGTTACGGGCACCCCGCTGACCAATCCGCCGGAGCCGACCGCCGTGCAGGGCATCGAAGAGCTCTATGAAGGAAACGGAGCGGCGATTCCCGCAAGCGGTACGTTGGCGCTGAAGCTCGTGTGGGGACTGCACTGCCATCAGGTGATTACCCTGACGCGGCCGGAGGACTTGAACGCGGCGCTGCAATCGGAAGAAAAGACCCGCGACTCGGTTCGCTTCGGCACCCATGAGCACATTGCCTGCGCCGAGTTTGTCGGCAGGGATGATAACGGCGAAACGCTCGTCGTAAATGGCGACGAAGCGGGTTTTGACGCGGAGACGCGGTTCGAGTTCAGCGGCCAAAGCCTGCTGTTTGGCGAAATCACCGCCCTGGCCGGGGACTACTACGCCCACCTGGATGCCGATGCGGCGCGGCATTTCAACTGGGCCTGGCCGGTCCCCAGCGAAGGGATCGAGTTCCTGGCCGGGGACTACCGCACGCCGACGCTGGCCGATGATGAGCCGGAGGTGGCCCAGCATATCCTGACCGCGGTGTATGAGGCCAAGGATCAAGACACGCTGGATGACAAGTCGAACATGGTGCGGTTGGGAGTGCTCACGCGGTATCCGCTAAAGCGGTATCTGGCGCTGGCGAGCCAGAACTTCTGCCACTTCGCCAATCAGTTTGCCGATGGCACCGTGGATGACGCGAACAATACGGCGCTGCAGCTTTATCGCGCCTATCACGCCCGCGCCCTCAAAGAGGCGGCGGCCGCCGGGGCAGCCGGCAACCGCAAAGGACTCCATTTGGCGCTGGTAACCGACGCATTCGGCTGCCATTTCCTCACCGACCTATTTGCCACGGGGCACATGCGCACGCCGCGGGCGATCTTGAGCCAGCGCTACGGGGTGATAAAAGGCGCGCTCGGCGCCTCCCATGACATGCACTGTGAGGATAATAATAGCGGCCTGTGGCTGACCTTCCGGCCGCAGCCCGGCCAAGCGACCCCGGCCCAGGGTCCGCGCACCGTTTGGAAGGGATTCGGCGACAACCACCTGAAAAGCCGGGAAGCGGAGGCCCACTTCCGTCTTGTCCGCAGGGCGGTGGCGCGCTCGGCCGCTGAGGTGTTCAAGCGCTTCCACGGTCAAAAGGTGGCGCTAGGCGACCAGGCCGAGGCACTCATCCCGCTGGCCCTGGCCGCTGGGCAAGGCCCGCGCAGCGGCGACATTCTGCCCAATGGCGATCCCGCCCCGGTCGGGCAGCGCAACGGCTATCCGCTCTATGTCTGGCTCGCGAGCAGTAAGATCGTCGCGCGCCGGGTCGGCAAGGTGGATCAGAACTTGTACGTCAACCACGACAAGCCGGATGAAGACGTCTTCATCCGTTTCTAGCAGGCTGGGCGCGCTCCCTTCTCCCGGCCAAGCCTCCCCTGCCCTCCTGGCGGCGGGATTTTTCAAGCCGACCGGCTCAGGCGCCCTGTGCTCGATATAAGGAAGTCCGCTCATGACTCCCACCGCCGCCCGCATCCATGCCCTGCTCATCGGAATCGACGCCTACGCGCAGCCAGGCAGCAGACTGGCCGGCTGCGTCAACGACGTGGAGGCCTTCGCCGTCTTTCTGCGCGCTCAATCAGAGGCGGCGGAGGCACCGTGCATCATTGAGAAATTGACCGCGCCGCGCGGGCGGGAGCCGGATGAGAACTGGCCGACCCGCCCGCGCATCGTCGCCGCCCTGCAATCGCTGGCCGGCGAGTCGGTTCTGCCGGGTGATCGCGTAATCATTTATTATTCTGGGCACGGCACGCGCTTGTACTTCACCAAAAGTGGTACGGACTGCGAAGCGCTCGTGCCGGCGGGCTATACGGGCAGCCGGAGCCAGCTCGTGTTCGATTTCGAGCTCAATAAGCTGCTCGCCGCCATTGCCAGGCGGAGCGGCGACTTGACGGTGATCCTAGACTGCTGCCAGTCCGGCGGTCTGACCCGGAGCCTCGATGGTCAACCGGCCGTCACCCAGCGCTACCTGGCGGTGGAAACCGGCGCCGACGAAGAACCGCCCGCCCCGCCGGAGCTTGGGCCGCGGGGGCTGGCCGCGAATGAACCGGCGGCGGCGCCATACTGTGTGCTCGCGGCCTGTCAGGAAAACGAATCCGCGATCGAGCTGCGCGTCACCCATGCTAGCGGCACCGAGCAGACGCATGGGCTTTTGTCCTATGCGGTGCTGCAGGTGCTGCCGGCGCTTTTTGCGCAGAGGAAGGG
>CALFML010000244.1 GCA_937879845.1 uncultured Myxococcales bacterium | reverse complement strand
GGTGAGCAACTTCTCTGACGGAGAGTCTTTCGTAGAAATCCGTGAGAACGTCCGCGGCGTCAACTGCTTCGTGGTTCAGCCGACAAGCTCCCCGGTGAACAACAACCTGATGGAGCTGCTCATCATGATCGATGCGCTAAAGCGCGCCTCGGCCGGCTCCATCGTCGCCATCATGCCGTACTTTGGCTATGGGCGGCAGGATCGCAAGGTCAAGCCGCGGACGCCGATCTCGGCCAAGCTGGTGGCGGACTTGATCACCGCCTCGGGCGCGGATCGGGTGGTCTCGGTAGACCTGCACGCCGGGCAGATCCAGGGTTTTTTCGACATCCCGGTGGACCACCTGTACGCGATGCCGGTGTTCATCGAGTACCTGCGCACGGGCGGCCTCATCGGCGACAACGCGGTGGCCATCTCCCCCGATGCCGGCGGCGTCGAGCGCGCCCGCGGCTTCGCCAAGCGCATGGAGTCGTCGATGGCGATCATCGACAAGCGCCGCCCGGCGCCCAATATCTCCGAGGTCATGAACATCATCGGCGACGTCCGCGGCAAGCACGCGGTGATCATCGATGACATGATCGACACCGCCGGCACCGTCACCCTGGCTGCCAAGGCGGTGCTCGACCAGGGGGCCAAGTCGGTGGTGGCCTGCGCCACGCACGGGGTGCTGTCGGGCCCGGCGATCCAGCGCATCGAGGAGTCGGTGATCTCCGAGGTCATCATCTCCGATACCATCCCCTTGTCCGCGGCCGCCAAGCAGTGCCGCAAGATCAAGGTCTTGTCGGTCGCCCGACTGCTCGGGGAGTCGATCCGGCGCATCCACCACGGCGACTCGATCTCGAGCCTGTTCATCTAAGCTCAGCCGATCCCGCCCGACGGGCGCGGATGCGGGCGGGGGCAATCGCTGTTACTGTGCTGTCGTGACCTCTGGAACTCCTACTTGCAACGGGACCGCTGGCGGCAAGGCGAGCCTCTCGCCCGACTTGGACGTCGTCCTGCCGCTCATCCGTGAGGCCGGGGCGCTGGCGATGCGCTACTTCAACGCCTGGCACGGCGGTCCTGCTTCGTCGGCGCTGGCCGTGGAGATGAAAGACGGCGATGAGCCGGTGACGGCCGCCGATCGGGCGGTCAGCGAGCTGTGCGTCCGCCGCCTGCGTCTCGCCTTCCCGGCCGACGCCATCCTCAGCGAAGAGCTGCCCGATGACGGGGCCCGCCACCACGCGGCGCGCACCTGGCTCATCGATCCCATCGACGGCACCAAGGACTTC
This sequence comes from uncultured Myxococcales bacterium, assembly GCA_937879845.1. Taxonomy (GTDB): domain Bacteria; phylum Myxococcota_A; class Polyangia; order Palsa-1104; family JAEUJZ01; genus CALFML01. Next base: position 4,192 of record CALFML010000244.1, on the reverse strand, counting down.
ATCGCCGGCCGCGCCGGGTTCTCCGTCATGATCGGCCTTCTCAGCGGCGGTCGGCCGGTGCTCGGGGCGGTCTACCAGCCCACGGACGACCGGCTGTGGTACGCCGCGGTCGGGGCCGGGGCCTTCGGTGAGCAGGCCGGCGGCCCGCCGCAGCCGCTGCATGTCGCGGCGACCGCCGAGCTTTCCGCGGCGCGCATGGTCTCTTCGGTCTCGCACCCGGATCCGCTGGTCGCCGAGCTGCGCGACCGCGCCGGGATTCGCGACGAAACGCAGGTCGGCTCGGTCGGCATCAAGCTGAGCCTCGTCGCCGCGGGCGAGCGCGATCTATATGTGAACCCGGCCGGCAAGTGCAAGCTGTGGGACACCGCCGCCCCCGACATCATCCTCACCGAGGCCGGCGGCCGCCTGACCGATCTTCTGGGCGAGCCGCTGACTTATATCGGACCCGATCTCGGCCACCGCCGCGGGATGGTCGCCAGCAACGGCACCCTGCACGCGCTGGCCCTGGCGCAGCTGGCGCCCCTCATCCGCGCCTTCAAGTACACCTGAAAAAACTGCGGCGCTCCCCCCCAGCGGTCCAGCGTTTCTTGCCGCAAGCGCGCAAAACGCAGCCACCGCTCAGGTAGGCGACGCCGCAACAATCCTGAAACGATCCTGAGGGCATGACACGAGGGCGAACCGGCAGCCGTTTTCCCTCTCCTTGATAGCGGCAGCAGACGGCCCGTGGTATGTCCCCGACGTGCGCACGCTGCGACTGCATAGCCGCCCGGTCATTGTAGGACCTGCCGCCGGCTGGGCAGGACCTGCCGCCGGCTGGGCAGCGGCCTCGCCTACCGGGTCGGATCAAGGCGCGCCAGCGAGCAGCCTGCAGGAGCTGGTGCTCGCCGCGGCGATGCGGAACGCGGCGGCGGGCGGAGCGTTTCTGGGGTCCCTGGGCGAAGTCTTGTTGGTGGATGCCTTGGCCGCAGACAGCCAGGGACCGCTGCGCGGCATCGCTGCGACCGCCGGGCTGCGCAGATCGTTGGAGCGGGCGTTTCAGGCCGCGGCGTGCGTGGACCTGAAGCCGGCCGCGTTCGCCGCTTTGGCCCGGCGCCGCGGCAAGGGGGAGACGGCCAGCGCCCGCAGCAGCGAAAAGCTCACCGAGGTCGCGCACTTGTACCGCAGATACCGCGAACACCTTGGGGCGCGGCGGCTGGATACCGCGCTCCTGTGGCACAAGGGGCTGCGCGGCCTATCAGAGCTGCCGCTGCTCGCCGGGGTCACCGAGATCGAGCTGCACGGCCTCCACCGGGTCGCGGCATGGGATGCGGTGCCGACGCCGCACGCGCTGATGGCGGCGCTCGATGAGCTAGGCCAGAGCCGCCGCGTGCGCGTGGTCCTGCCCCAGGTCGAGGACCGCCCGCTGCTGGTTCAGGCGCTGGCGCCGATCTACGACGCGCTGTTTCGCAAACATGAGCTCAACATCGACGAGCTCCGCGTGCCCCTTGGACCTTACGCGGTAGGCGACTCGCCCTGGGCGCGATTTCTGCGCGGGCTGTTTCTCAAGACCGGCGCCCCGGCCCTGGTCGCCCCCGGCGAGCTTGGTGAATCGCAGCTCAGCTGCTCCGCCCTGCCGAGCCCGCGCGCCGAAGCGCAGCATCTGGCCCGGCGCATCCGCGATCTGCTGGACGCCGGCAGCCCGCCGGGCGCGCTCGCCGTCATCGCGGCCAATCCCGAGCGCCGCCAGCGCCTCATCGCCGCGCTGCTCCGGTACCAAGTGCCGGTGTATGCGCCGCCGCCGGTCGGGCTCCTTGGGGAGGCGCGGCAGACCGTGCTGCCGCCGCCGCTGCAAGCGCTTTTGGGTCTTTTGGACACGCTCGCGCAGGGCCTGCCGCGCGAAGGGCTCATAAAGGCCCTGACCTCGCGCTATCTGCGCTTTCCCGGGCCGCTGCAGAGCCGTCCCTGGCAGGTCGCGCGCGCCCTGCGCGAGGCCGGCGTGCGTGAGCTCCGATCGCCGGAGGCCGCGGCGGCGCAGAACGACTTGTGGATGCCTGCAATGTCAGCCGCGCCCGCAGCGTCGCCGACGGGCAGCGACTATCGCCAGCGGCTTGAGCAGTGGCTGCGGCAGCAGGCGGCGCAGCAGCGTCCCAAACGCGCCGCCGCGCCCCAGCCCGAGCCTGCGACGCCCATCGCCGCCGCCCCGCTGCCCGAGCCGCTTTTAGCCGTGTCCCGCCAGGTCGATGCAGTAATTCGCGAGCTGGCGACGCTCCCCGACACCGCAGCCCTTTCCGAGCACTGCGCCGCCTTGCGCCGGTTGGCCGACCGCCTCCAGCTCGGCCCGGCGGCGCTGCGCCCGCCGGACGCGCAGCAGATCATGGCCGGTGACGATGGGGAGAGCGGCGATGAGGCGCCGGAGGCGGAGGCAGCCGAAGCGGCAGAGCTTCTGGCCAGTGAGTGTCTGGCGCAGGCGCGCGACCTGGCGGCTGTGGCGGTGCTGCACAAGGCGCTGGATGAGCTGCCGCGGCTGGGACGGCGCCTGGGGATGGCGGCGCAGCTCTTGCCGCGGACCCGCTTCGCGGTGCTGCTGCGCGCGGCGCTGTTGCGGCTTTTGCCCCCGGCCGGACCCCTTGGCACCGCGGGGGCGGGGGTGTTCGTCGGCGAGCTCGCCCAGCTCGGCGGACAGAGCTTTGCGCACCTGTTCATCGCCGGACTTCTCGACGGGGAGCTGCCGCTGCGCCAGCCTGAGGACGCGGTGCTCGACGATGACGAGCGCCGCGCCCTGAACCGCCTGTGCGACGCCCCGATCTGGCCGCTGGCGCAGCAGGACGGCGAGCGGGCCCCGCTGCTGCTCGCCGAGGCCCTGGCGCACAGCCAGGCGGCGCACCTGTCATGGCCGACCGCCGATGAGGAAGGGCGGCCGCTGCTGCGCTCCTCGCTGGTCGATGCCGTGCTGCAGGCCGCGGCCCGCTCTTGGGCGGAGCGGTGGCGGGTGCCGCTTTTGCCATGGCCGGATCAGGCCCGCCATCGCAGCGAGCTATGGGCTCGCGCCACCTTGGCGACCCGCCGCGCCGACGCGCTGCGCCCGCCGGCGGCGGACACGCTCATCGCCGATGCCGCCCCGGCGGAGCGCTTCGGGCCCGAGGCACCGCGCGTCCGCCTCTGCTCGCCCGCGCTCCTAGGCGCCCTGGCGGAGCACGACCGCGCCCGCGCCGCCCGCCTGCGCGCCCGGATCGACATCGAGCAGCTGCGCAGCCGGTGGTTTGCCGGCGTGGCCTCCGGCCTGGCGCCGCTGTCGCTCGACGCCCTGGCCGGTCCATTCGTCGGCCGCTTGGCCCGGCCCGACGGGGTGCAGAGCCTGCAGCCGCGGCTGCCGGGAGGCAAGGAGCATCCGCTGTCCGCCTCGGCGCTGGAAGACTACGCCAAGTGTCCCTTCCGCTTCTTCGTCCGCCGCGTCCTCAAGGCCGCGCCGCTCACGGAGAGCGGGGAGGACCTCGATCCCCTGGCCAGCGGGCGGCTGCACCACGCCGTGCTGGAGCGCTTCTTCATCGACCGCCGCGCCGCCGGCCGCCTGCCGCTGCGCGGCGACGCCGACGATCGCGCCGCCATGGAGCAGGCCATCGACGACGAGCTGCGCCGCTTCTGCGGCGAAGAGCGCACCGGCCACCCCCAGCTCCTCAAAGTCCGGGTGCGCCGACTCCGGGCCGATCTCCAGCGCCTGCTGCAGCGCGAAGCGAGCACCCCCCCCGATCCCGACTGCGTACCGGCGCGGTTCGAGCACCGCTTCGGCCCGCTGGCGATCCGCAGCGCGGACGAGCATCCCGACGAGGGGGAGGGTAAAAGCGGCATGGCGCTGCACATCGAAGGCATCATCGACCGCGTGGATCTGGGCCCCGGCCGCGCCGTGGTGCTGGACTATAAAGCCGGCCGGCTCGTGCGCTATGAGGAGCTTTTGCGCTCCCAGCTGCTGTCGACTTCGTTCCAGCTGCCGCTGTACGCCGCCGCGCTTACCGTCGATGATTCGCTGCGCCAGGGCGGCCGGCCGCTCACCGAGGTCGCGGCTCGCTACTACTCGCTGCGCCAGGGCCGGGTGTCGCGGGCGCTGCACGACCCGGAGATGATTTCGCTTGATCCGGAGGTGCGCAAACGCGCCCCTGAGCACAACGTCGCCGAGGTCGCCTATCGCCTGTGGCGGCGGCTGCGCGCCGGCGACTTT
>CALFML010000243.1 GCA_937879845.1 uncultured Myxococcales bacterium | reverse complement strand
ACGACGCTCTTCCGATCTCCCGGTATGCGGCAACACCAACGGCCACCGGTTCTTGATTCCGGTCAGCGGGGACTTGCTGGAGCGCGCCGGGCAGTCGCTCTACGTGTACGGCATCGCCCAGAGCGGGGGGCCCAACAACCTGCTCTCGGGCTCGGGCGGCGCCAAGGTGCCGCTGCCGACCACCCACGCGGTCTTCGATGGGGTGGATGCCCACGGCGTCGCCTGGGGCTGGGCCTTTGACGCCACCAACTCCGCGGAGTCGATCCAGGTGCAGATCTTTGCCGACGGCGAGCCGGCTCGCGGCGCCGCCACCGGCACGCTGGTCTTCTCAGGAGCGACCACGACGGATCGACCCGATGTGAACGGCGCCTACGGCATCACGGGCGTGCACGGCTTTTCGGTGTCGCTGCCCGCGTGGGTCACAAGCGGCGTGCACAGCCTCTCTGCCTACGCGGTGGCCCGCGGCGGTGCGCTCATGCCGATGACCGGCTCGCCGCAGATTCCGGGGGCGAGCACGGTGCAGAGCCGCTTCTCGTTCACCACCTCGGCCACCGGCTTCCCCTCGCTCTGGATGGGCTATAAGCTCCCGGCCGGCCCGAACGCCATGGCGGCGCTGAGCGGGACCGTCTCGCTCACCCACAGCACGAACCGCTATGCGGAGATCCTCTTCCTCGTGGGCTACCTGCCATCGGGCGCCTGTCCCACCGCGGGGACCAGCGCAGAGTGGGGTCCGCCCGGCACCACGCCGCTGTGGACCAACATCGTCAAGGCGCCGGCCGCTGGCACCTTCACCGATGCGGTCCGCTTCACTCTGCCGGCCACGCTGCCGCTCGGCTCCTGCGTGCTCGTGGGCATAAACGGTGGCCCGGTGGCGTCGGGGCACTCGGTTACCGGCTCAGTGGACCTGACCGTCACCTATCTTCCCGGTCTGGATGCCACCGGGCAGTCCATCGATCTGGGCAGCGAGTTCTGTTTCGGCCAGAGCTGGGGTTGCCAAGGAGCCACGACCGATAACAGCCTCTCGTTCGCCTCCGTGGTTCCGATCACGCAGCGGAGCCGGCTGCTGGCCGCCTGGGGTAACATCAGCGACAGCACCTTCGATGGGACCGGCAGCTTCGGCGCCCCGCCGCGCGGCTCCTTCACCGCCACCAACGACGTGTACGTATATCACGGCGCTTCTTGCAGCCCCCTGCACGCTGGGGCAAACGGTCCGGGCGACTACACAAGCCACATCCCTGCGGACGCCGTCCACCTCCTCAGCGCGCCGCTGTCCGGCGTTGCAGGGGTGCAGGCGGTCCAGACCATCGATCCGCTGCTCCCGGGCTTTAGCAACGGCCTCCCGCTATACCGAAGCTTTTCGAGCATTCTCTTAAACCCCGGCGACTGCCTGGTCACGCTCTACGGCATCCAGGGCAGCAGCGCCGGCTTTGATAACGAGAACCAGCTACACTTGATCGTGCAGTCCGACTGACGCGAGAAGAGCCCGGGGGTAAGCTCGGCAAAAGACGCAACCGCCGCATCAGCGCCGATGCCAGCGTGGACGCGGCGCGGACGCGGCGCGGACCGATCGCTCATCGGCGCGTCTCCCCCGGACGCAGCGGATGAGGATTGCCCGCAAGCCCGAGGCTCGGGACCGGCGACTGGACGACCTGACGCAGCTCGAAGCGGGCGGCAGTGCCCGCGGCCTTTTCGCTGGCGGTCTGCGTCTTGCCTTTCGCGCCCGACCCCGCGCCCCAGCGGCCGTACTGCGGCGCCGAGCAAGCGACCGGCCCTTCCCAGTAGTGGCGGATGATGTAGCGGCCCTGGAACGCACTGCTGCCGACGTTGCGCCCAACGACGGTGGCCCCTTGCCCGCCGCCGCTCGGCTCGCGGCCGCCGATGACGGGAGGAGCGGAGCGAAACAGGAGATCCTCGGAGAGCGTGCCCTTGCTATAGCGCACGTGCAACCGGGTGATGACATAGGGCTGCACAAAGGAGTACGAAGAGCCGGTGGTGACAAGACGCGGATAGACCGTGCGCGTACCTTGCGCGGGCGGGTCTAGGGGTGTCGTCGTCGGGACCGGCAGGGGCTGGCGGTTATTCCAGGTGACGGTCCGCTGCGGCGCGCCCAAGGTGCGCAGATCATCATCGGCCAGCGGCGGCTCCGGGCAAGGATCGCAGGAGTTTGAGCCCCAGGCATACTCGGTGGCCACGGCGCGGCCGCCCTCGGCATGCAGCGCCTCAGCGAACAAGCTGTCATAGAAAGCGCCGAATCCGGCACGTACCGGGTCGCTGACATCAAGATTTGTGGGAATGAAGAAGTTCGGGAGATTGGCCACCTCGAAGCGCTCTTCAGGATGCAAGATATAGACGATCAGATCCTGGGGTCCATCGGCGTTGAGCAGCCCAAGGCGCACCGGCAGGCGCAGCTCACTGGCGTCGTACTCGAAGCGCAGCGGCGACAGAACGACCAGGCCTTGGGCATCGCGGTGGACTTTCTTGATGTTGACCTTGGCGACAAAAAATTTCATCTGCTCGCGAATGTAGGGAGCCAGCGCCTGGGCCGCGCCGGACGGAAGCTTGTAGTGGTTCAGGCGCAGCCAGGTCTCAAGCCCGCTCGACTCCTTGGCCGAGAGCACGAGGATCTCATACTCACCGGCAACAAACTTGGCTTCGATGCGCACCCCCAGGTCGCGCTCGGCCGACTCCGCGCTCGTCCCTGGTGCCACGGATAAGAGAGCTTCAAAGGTGCGGCCGGTCGCCCCAGTGTACGGCTCACGCGCCAGGCAGGGGTCTTGTTCCCAATATTCGACCAGGCGCGGCGCGGTGACGTGATCCAGGTGACGCAGGATCTGCGGGTCGACGATTTTCACATCGCGCTTCTGGAGCACGACCGGCACCGGGACGACCAGCGCGAAGTCCTCCGGCGGTCCTTTGTAGTTGTTGGTCATCGTCAGGGTGGTGCGGTTGCCGTTGCGCAGGAGCACCACCTGGGAAGCGCTGTTGTACAGGCTCGCGTCGGCTCCCGAGACGAAGAAGCCGCAGAACGCCGCCGCCCGCCGGGGCGTCCCCAGCGCAAGCAGAAGCATGAGTATGAGAACGCCGCGGAGCCGGAGCAGCACCACCGGCCGCTTGGTCAAGACGGAGTGAGGGCGCGGGACCCCGGCCGACAAGCCCCGCGGGTGGTGACCCTCGGCGCTTCCGATTGCTGCGGAGACCGCATTGCCAATGGACGCATGCGAAGTCGTCTGGCTCATGGTGAGCCTTCGTATAGTCGGGCGGCGGTCTGCTTGTCAATGAAGGTGGCACGAATCAAGGAAGGAGGGCATGGCGCCGTTTGGCCCGCGGCGGCCTATCCTCGTCGGGATCGCGGCCGGCGGAGTCGATGCGCGCGGCGCTGTCGCCTCCAGGTGATTTAAGACCCAGCGCATCAAGCAGCGCCCAGCGGCAACCAGGATCGCCGCGGCCCGCCGCACTGAGAAGTCGCAAAGGGCGACCCGGCCTTGGCGCAGTCCCTTGCCATGCCCGCGACAAGGCGACGGACAAGCGGGAGTTGACCGCAACTCCGGGTCATCGATAGGATTCAAACACCATGTGCTCTCTGATTCACGAAATTGAAAAGAGCCTGCTGCGACGAGGTCCTGCTCAGGCGCTTTTCTGGCAGGATCGCGCATGGTCTTTCGCCGAGCTCGATGTATGGAGCCAGCGCATGGCGTGGGGGCTCCGCGCGCAGGGAATCACGCCGGGCGACCGCGTCGCCGTCAGCTTCAGAAACTCGCCCGAGCTCGTCGTGGCGGTGCTGGCCACGCTGCGCAGCGGCGCCATCCTGGTACCGCTGAATCCGAGCGCCACGGTGGACGAACTGGGTTATCTGCTCGGCGACTGCGGTGCCGCCCTCGTCCTGACCCAGCCGGAGCAGGCCCCCGCCATCCGCACCTGCGGCTACGCGGGGCCCCTCCTTACGGCTGCGACGCTCATGGATTGGACTTCCGGCAGCGCTACGGAGCCACCACTGCCGCGGCGTGGTCCAGAAGATCCGGCCATACTCATGTACACCTCAGGCACGACCAGCCGGCCCAAAGGTGTGCTCTTGTCTCAGGGGGCGCTGTTTACCAACTTCTCTACTGTGGCCACGACCTGGGAGTGGACCCAAGCCGACCGGCTCCTGCTCACCCTCCCGTGCTTTCACTTGCATGGCCTGGGCCTCGGCATTCTGTTGTCGCTCTGTGTGGGATCGAGCCTCGTGCTCTGCCCGGGCTTTGTCGCGGAAGAGGCGCTGGAGCTCCTATCTCGACAGGAATGCACGATGTTCTTTGGCGTACCGACGATTTACAATCGCTTGGTCCAGCTCTCCGATGAGGCGCTGGCGCGCGTGGATTTGCGCCGCATGCGGATGTGGGTCTCGGGCTCGGCACTGATGCCGCCGTCGACCTACGAGCGCTTTCGCCAGCGGTTCGGCTATGCCTTGATGAACCGCTACGGATTGACCGAAGCCTGCTGCGTGTTGTCGACGCGCTGCGCCGAGACCCGCCGGGCGGGCAACGTGGGGCGTCCGCTGCCGGGTGTAGAGGTACGCCTGGTCGATCCGGAGCGCTTGGATCGCGGCGAAATGAGTGAGGTCACGGGCAGTGAACCCGGTGAGCTCCTGATCGGCGGCCCCAGCCTGCTCAGCGCTTACTGGAACCGGCCGGCCGAGCTGCAGCGCGTGCTGGCAGCGGGCTTGCTGCGCTCAGGCGACCTCGCAGTGCGCGAGCCGGATGGGACGTTCCGGATCCTGGGCCGACGGTCGCTGGATATTATTAAGAGCCGCGGCTATAAGATTAGCGCGGTGGAAATCGAGAGCTGCCTGCAGGACCACCGCGCAGTCGCCGAGGTAGCGGTGGTGACGTTGGTGGCAATCTCGATAGGCGTCGAAGTCTTCGAGCATGGGCAAGCCACAGAAGATCATGGTGAAGATTCGATTGGCCCGGCGGCCCGGCAGCAGTGCGCCGTGTGACCCGTCATGCAGCAGATTGCCGAGCCCGCGCTGGCGCCAGCCAATCAGCAGAAGGGAGCATGGGGTCAGTATCGGCGAGATCGCATGAACGGCCCAGCAACTGGCTGCCATGATCGACCAATCGATCACCACGAGCCCCAGCGCCCGCCATGGCCGTGGTCGATGCAAGCACCGGAGCTGTTCCTCGGCCCCCTGGGCGCGCAGCAACGACATGACGCGGCGTGTCGCCCCCGCGTAAAAATCCTCCGCCATGTGGCAGGCTTATCTAGTTCATGTTCCTGCCCCGGGCACCGGTCGTCGGTTGGGGACTGCGCCCGAATTTTCCGGCGAACTGCGTGAGCGAGCGCGCGAACACATGGCCGGACAGCATGCCGACGTTGCGCGCCGTGCCGCTATCCTCTTCGCGCTCCATGGTGAATGAATCACCCCAGATCGGAAGAGCACACGTCTGAACTCCAGTCACGCCAATGTATCTCGT
>CALFML010000242.1 GCA_937879845.1 uncultured Myxococcales bacterium | reverse complement strand
GGTGGCGCCGGAGGCGGGGCCCCCGGCGCGCCAGCGACGGGGTGCCGCAGGCGACGGGCCCCGCAGCGCAGCCAGAAAAGCGCTTATTGTTTCAGCGAGTTTTCTTGCCCGCAGACGCGCGCGCCGCTTCAGGCTTCTTGGGCTTGGTCTTCTTCTTGACAGGCTTGGCGACATCGCCCGGTTCGGAGCCCGGCTCGGTGCCGCTGGTCGCAGGCGGTGCTGCGACCGGCGGCGGACATAACGGTTCCGGGCACTTGAGGACCGGCGGACAAATCGGCGCCTTGGGCGTCCGCCCCGCACCGATTCCAAGCCCCAGCCCGAGCCCCGCAATCAGCCCGAGCCCGACCATCGCCCCCATGATCTTTGGATCGAGCTTGGGCCGCGTCACCCGCCGCACAAGCTCGGTCGCCGGGGCCGCCGGACGCTTCTGCACCGGCGAGGCGACCGTCGGCGCGTCCGGCGTCCCGCGCGCCGCCGGCGCACCTCCGGCAACCCCCGAGGGCCCGAGCTTCCCCGCGCTCTCCAGCTCTTCGACCCGCTTGGCCACCTGCCGCATGTCCGGCCGCTGCTCGCGCCGCTTCTCCAGCATCGAATGCACAAGCCCCGCGACCTCCACCGAGATCTGCGGGTTCAGCTCGCGCACCTGACGCGGCTGCTGGTCCACGTGCTGGCGCATCACCCGGCCCATCTCCTCGCCCGGAAACGGCACCTGGTCGGCGATGAGCTCGTAGAGAATGACGCCGAGCGTATAGACATCGCTCTTGCCGTCCAGCTCATCGCCCATGCACTGCTCAGGCGACATATACGTCGGCGTGCCGAGCGCCACTCCGGCCGTGGTCCGCCGCTCCGGCGAATCGAGAAACCGCGCCAGCCCGAAGTCGAGGATCTTGACCCGCTCTTTGCCCGCGACCTCTTCGTCCGGGATGAGCACCACGTTGTCCGGCTTCAGGTCGCGGTGCAGGATGGACTTGTCGTGCGCCGCCGCCATCGCCTGAGCGATCTGACGGATCACCCGCATCGACTGCAAAAGCGACAGACGCGCGCCCCGCCCCTCACGCGCCGCCAAGAGCCGCGCATGCAGCGTCTGTCCCTCCAAAAATTCCATGAGGATGAACAGCGTGCCGTCGGCGGTCTCGCCCATGTCGAAGATGCGCACGACGCCGGGGTGCTGGATCAGGTTGACGGCGCGGGCCTCATCGAGAAACCGCGACACGTAGACCTTGTGCTTGGGGTCGGTGGCAATCTTGGCCCCCAGCACCTTGACCGCGGCGCGGTAGCCGATGGCGCCATGGATCGCCTCGTACACCACGCCCATGCCGCCGCGCCCAAGCTCACGCGTGATGCGGTAATTGCCGATCTGCTGTCCGATCAGGCTGCTAGGAGCTTGCATCACCATCTCCGCAGACGATCCTGAGAGCGGCACCGCCCCCGGATGAGAGAGCATCCTCGACTGGCGGCCCGAACCGGCCGCAGAAAGACCCGGGCACGACCCGAAGGGTCAATGGCTGTCCACCAATAGGGAGCACTGCCTTGTGATTGTACCCTACGGTGCGCCCGGCCTCGCACTCAAATTTGCCTGGCTGGTCGGACTAATTTTCGAGTTTTTCTTGCTTTGCGAGGCTAGCTCTTGCGGCGCCGCCCTAGCGCGAGCGCCGGGGTGACGACGCCAAAGGTGACGCCCATGATCGTAAGGACGGCGCCGACCAATCCGATCGAGGTCGGCCGCTCGTCTAAGAGCGCGACGCCGAGCGTGAACGTGGCGATGGGCGTCAGCTGCAGGATCAGGCCGGCCGGCAGCGCTTCGACATCGCGCAGGGCGTAGGTCATGAGAATCTGGGCGGCGACGGATACGACGCTCATCGCCAGCAGCCAGCCGATCGCCGCGGCGCTCGGCGTCACCCAGTGGGCGGCGGTGGGAATCGCGGTGATGATCGCGCCGATAAGGCAGAAGGCGAGAAAGATCTCCCACGAGCCCTCGCGGTTGCGCATCGACCGCACCGTCGTCACCGCCCCGGCAGAGAGCACCGCCGAGCCCAGGCCGATGAGCGCCCACAGGAGGCTGCCGCTCGGCTGACTGCCGCCGCTTGGGGCGTTGCCCAGTACGACCATGGCCACGCCCGCTGAGCTGACGATGAGCGCCAGCACCGCGTGCCACCGCAGCGGCTCGCGCAGGAACACGGCAGAGAAGAACGCCACGAACACCGGCGAGCTGGAATTTAGCAGCGTCGCGATGCCCACCGGCAGATGGGCGATCGCGGCAAAGTAGGCAAGCACCGCGAGTCCGCCGAGCAGTCCGCGCATGAAAAGCGCTCGATAGTTATGCGGCCGCAACCGCACGCCCGTCGCCAGCGGGACCACTCCGGAGAGCAGGCCGAAGCAGAAGCGCAGGCACGCTACCTCCGGCCCGGACAAGTGTTCGCGCGTCGCGTTTTTGGCGCACACCGCCATGACCGCAAAGAGCACCGCGGCGAGCGCCAACAACCCCGCACTCCGCTGGGCCGCATGGCCGCCGGAAGCACCCGCGGGAACGAGCGTAGGAGTGATCGGCTGCTCGATCCGCTGAGCGCTGGCGTCGGGGGGCTGTCTAGTGCTTGTGATACTCAAAACCTTCGCGGGCGGGCGAGATCGGGGGGATCAACCGGCGACTGACAGAAGGACTTCTCGGCACCGCGCTTGTAACTTTAATAAGGGGACTGACAGCGGGCAAGGTCGGTTGGCTAGGGCGCTGGGGCTGGCTGTCCGCCGCCACCGCCGCCACCGCCGCCACCGCCCCGGGGACCGCGACCCTGCGTCCGTGTGGCTTCGTATTTGGTGTATTGATCCGCGCTGAGCAGCGCGCGTGCCTTCTGATCGGTCTGGGTCCGCAGCGCCTGCAGGGACGAGCGCAGCTCCTCCGAGCGGCCCTCCCCTTGGCGCACTCCGGCGAGCAAGGCGCGACGCTGGGTCCGCTCCGCCTCAAATGCCTTGCCGAGATCGTCGCGCTGCGCCTGGCTCAGGTGCGCATCGTCAGCGAGCTGCTGCACGATGCGCGCGTCCCGGCGCTCCTCGCGCTCCGCCCACTGACGCTGCTGCGTATCGGCGATGAGCGACCGCAGCCGCGCCTGCCCCTGCTCGGTGGAGGTCGCCTCGCCGGTGAGCAGCGCATCCACGTCCTGGCGCAGCTGCTGCACCTCGGCCACCAGATTTCCCGGCACCACCGGCGGCGGTCCTCCGGCGGCCGGAGCCGCAGCCGGCGGAACAGTCGGCAACGCGATGGGCCGCGCGCGAAAACGCTCTAGCTGCGCCACCCGCGCGGTCAGCGTCGCCAGCTCTGCCGCCGTATCATCCGTGGTCTCGCTGGGGGCCGCCACCCGCGCCTCCAGACGCGCGATGTGGCGATGTTGCACCATCACCCCGCCGAGCGCGACCACCGCTAAAACCGAAGGAAAAAGCCACGAGAGCTGTGCCATGCGCTCCATTATGGCACGGTCGCACGGCGGCGCCGCACGATGCGCGCCCGCACCGCTTCGGGCTTCGCTCGGCTTTTTTCGGTGCGCGCGGCTGGTTGCCGCGCTTTCTTTCTTGAAGAAATCTAGCTGCCTGGAGAAGGCACGAACTGCCGACTGAAAAAGCGCTGGGCGCGAAAGTAAGGAGACAATCTATGAAATTGTACACGGGATGGTGTGCGGCTTCTGCCGTAGGAAAGCCGCCTGCCTTCCTGCCCCGACTGGATGTTGATGAACAGGAGAAAAGTCATGTTGAAAAACCATCGGCGAACCCGCCGACCCAATCTGCTTTCGACTTTCGCCGTAGCCCTAGCAGTGGCGGTCTGCCTGCCGTGCGCAAGCTGTGATTCCTCACTCCCGCTGCGCGCCATTAGCGTCAATCCGGCGTCTCTTTTGGTGGCGGTCGGATCGACCGATCAAATGACGGCGGTCGGCTCACTCACCGACGGCACCTTCACCGACCTTACGTATCAGGCGCAGTGGACCAGCTCCAATAAGGCGGTGGCGACCGTCGGTGACGATGGCGGCATTCCCGGCCTCGTGGTCGGAGTGGCCGCGGGCACCGTCACGATTAGCGCTCGCGTCAATGGCTTCATGGGAAGCGTTCAGCTGGCAGTCAGATAGCCTGACTAGCGAGTGTATCGAGCCGCTCAGTCGGCTTCGTCGTCGCCGAACAGAATCCCCACCTGCAGTTCGAAGGCATCGAAGGGCTGGGCGCGCACGCGCTCTGAGCGGCCTGCCACAAGCACCTCTCGGCATACTCCCCCGACAAGGCCCAGAACGGTCAGTCGCTCGGTCTCCAGGTCTACCAGCCAATAGTAGGGAACGCCGTACTCGGCGTAAATACGACGCTTCTGGAGGCCATCGCGCCGACGCGCATCTCCGTCCAGACCGATCTCGCAAACCCAATCAGGACGCAGTTCAATGGGATAGGTGTCGGGTAGCTGCGGCAGCCGTTCCCGTCGCCAGCCAACGACATCGGGCCGGACAGTCTGGTGAGGAGAAAGCATGACGGTGACTTCGGTGGTCAGCCACCATCCTCCCGGGCGCGATGGTCCTTAAGGCTTGTTGTGAAACCTGCTTAGCGAAGCCCGCACCACGCCTTGGGCGAGGCCGTGGCGGGGGCTGGCAGCCTCCTTCGCGATGAGCACGCCGTCGAGCACCTCATGAAACCGATCTGCTTCAGGGATGGCCGCTAAATCGTCGAAGGTCGCCAGCCGAGGAGACGGCGTCTGTGTCGAGGCGCTAGACATGCGGCGAACCTAGCACATGATGTCGGCTTGGCCACCTGCGCGACAGACTTGGAAGCCCCACCCCTGAGCATGGAAGCGCCATGGAAGTGACGTGCTGCCACAGGCGCTTTAGGCTTGAAGGCGCGGCTCGGTCTCTGCCACCGTCCCGGCTGGGACTGAAATCGCCGGGGATCGATGAAAACCTTGGGGCTCCTAGCCCGCGCAAATAGCCTGATTTGGCCCTAGAAGCGGCCTTATCAGGACCTCAGTCCCGTCGGTGGGCGTTGCAAGATTCGAACCTGCGACCTTTGGCTTCGGAGGCCAACGCTCTATCCAGCTGAGCTAAACGCCCGTTTTTAAAGCGAACGATTGGTACACCGAGCGCGCCGCTTTGGGCAAGTAAAACTTTCATCTCGTGTACTTCGTGCTCGCTGGCTTAGTCATCGGGCTCATTTTTGACCGGAGCGAAAGAGCCCGCCGCGAAAGAGCGCCGCGCGAAAAGGCAGCTAGAAGAGCGCCTAGTGATCGCTAAGTTTGCGGGACCTTCTAGGATATAGTATGGGGAGCGTTAGGGCCGCGGCGACGGTGCCAAGGTCTGCCATCCGCGCGGGCGGGCGGCAGGAGGCCCGTAAAAAACCTGGGCGCTCTCATACCAATCCGATTAATCGCTAACCTAAGGAGGCTCTGATGCGTCTGCGATCGTTTCTCTGCTCGCTCGTGCTACTGACGGCGCTCGTCGGCGACAGCGTGCTACTTGAGACCAAGGTGGCGCACGCGCAGTTCATCGGCAACCGGCCGCAGCGGGGCGGACGCCGCAACATCGAGATCAACATCCACGGCCAGGCCTACTACGGCTTCGGCTGGTACGACAGCCTCGACGGCTACGCGCCCTATTACAACACTTACTCGGTCGGCCCCGGCTTCTCCATGCTGTTCCCGGTGGTGCAAAACGGCTTCATCCCGAGCATCAACAACGCCTTCTACGTCGGCTTCTTCACCGACTTCAACGTCCACCCCGGCTACAACTACTTCCCGTATGATTACCCGTCGTTTTTCTCGCTGTCGCTTGGGCCCTACGTCCAGTGGCGCTTTTTCCTGTTCGAGATCCTGTCGGTCTACGCCAACCTCGGCTTCGGCGTATGGCCGTGGTTCATCGGCAATCAGCCGGCGTACGCGCGCGGCAACGGCGATGTCGTCTTCCGCTTCTTCCCGATGTTCGAGCTTGGGGCGAACCTGCACTTCACCAAGCACATCGGCATGAACTTCGAGTTCGGCTACCCCTGGGTCAAAGTCGGCCTCAACATCGGTTTTTAGCCTCTCCCGCGGTCGCGCCACGCGCTTTCCTCGCCGCCTTTGGTTTTCACCGCTCACTTCTCGGATCGCCTTGTCGTGCCGCTTCGCGGCGCCGCTGTCCGTCGCTCAAGCGCGGCCGGAAAAGAGGCGGGAATTTGCCTCGGCTCGGCGGCGCGACCTAGAATCGCCGCGGCATGGTGCCAGCAAGGGAAAAGTGGAGCGGCTGCTTGATCGGCCAGTGCTTGGGAGACGCGCTCGGGGCGCCGCTGGAGGGACGGGATCCGCACAGCTGCGCCAACTATGTCGCCAGGGTGCTGCGCGCCGCTTCGCCGAGCGCCGCGATCAAAGCCGCCGCCGCGCACCTGCCCCCGAGCGAACCGCCGCTCGGTCAGTACACCGACGATTCGCAGCTGGCGCGGGAGCTGATGCTGAGCTATGACGCGTGCGGCGCCTTCGAAGCGCCCGACTATGCGGAGCGGCTCGGCGCCCTGTTTCGCGCCGACCGCGTGGTGCGCGCCGGCCGGGCGACGCAAGAGGTCGGCCAGCGCATCGCCGGCGGCATGGCCTATGAAAAGGTCGCCATCCCCGCGCCCTCGGCCGGAAACTCCAGCGCCATGCGCGCGGCGCCGATCGGGCTTTTCTACTACGACGACGCCGCCAAGCTCATCGCCGCGGCGCGCGATCAGTCGCGCGTCACCCATCAGGACGCGCGCTGCGCCGCCGGAGCCGTGGCTATCGCCGGAGCGGTCGCGCTGGCCATGCGCCCGCGCCCCCTGGTCATCGAAAGCTTCCTTTCGCAGCTGGCCGAGTGGGTGCGGCAGATTGATCAGAGCGTCGCGTTTGATGTCTATCAGCTCTCAGCCTGGGTGTCGCTGTCGCCGGAGGCGGCGGCCACGTTCATGGTCCGGGCGCGCCTGTGCCCCGGCAGCAGCACCGAGTGGCGCGGTGTTTCGTCCTACGTCGTCACGAGCGTGCTGTGGAGCCTCTACTGCTTCCTGCGCACCCCGGAGGACTACCTGGAGACCATCTACACTGCGATCGCCGCCGGCGGCGACGTCGACACCACCGCGGCGATGGCCGGGGCGATGAGCGGCGCGCATCTGGGGCTGCCGCACCTTCCGGCGGCCTGGACGCCGCACCTGACCGATCGCGGCCAATGGGGCGCCGCCGAGCTTATCGCCCTGGCCGAGCGCTGCTACACCCGCAAGCACGCGGCCCCGACCTAGCCGCCTGCCGCCAATCTGCGTCCCGGCCCCAGTCTGTGGATCGACTCTCCGCGGTGAAACGGAGCGTCGGCTTAGCTCTTGCGGCCTGCGTCGGAATGGGAGGAGACGCCGGTGAGCTGGGATTCGTCGTCGTCGGTGTAGTCGCGCGACAGGTGGGAGTAGTCGCTGGACACCACCGCCATCACGATGCGATCGGGGACCTCATGCAGCGGGATGTGCTGGCGCTTGAAGTCAAGATTATACCAGTAGCGGATCTCGCCGTG
This sequence comes from uncultured Myxococcales bacterium, assembly GCA_937879845.1. Taxonomy (GTDB): domain Bacteria; phylum Myxococcota_A; class Polyangia; order Palsa-1104; family JAEUJZ01; genus CALFML01. Next base: position 2,794 of record CALFML010000242.1, on the reverse strand, counting down.
CTCGACCCAGCCCTCGATGCGCAAAAGCACGCGGCGCTTGTTCAGATCTTTGCCGAACTCGCCGTAGCCCTCGATGATCGGCACGTCCGGCTTCTTGTTGCGGTTGACAAAGCGCAACACGAGCTCAAACTGCCCCGTGATGCGGCTCAGCCGGATCCGCATCCCGTCGCCGGCGACCGGTTCGCGCAGGGTGACGTTGGGGGACTCGTACCACTGGCAGTACGGGATGGGGTTCTCAGGCACCTGGCGCAGGGCGTCGTTGTAGCTGCGCACCGCCGCCCGCAGCGAGCCGACGATCTCCAGGTACTTCTCCGGTACGGCCTTGAACAAGATCTCGCCGCGGCGGCTAAAGTCTAGCTGCGACTGCGCGAGCCGCGCCGCGTTGTCGCTGTCGAGCCGCGCCATATCGAGGAGACGGGCGCGGGTGCGCAGGGACTCTTCCATCGACCTGTCGTGCGCGTCGGACTCGCTCGGGGCGGAGACGGGGTCGGAAGCTCCGCTGGTCGGTGCTGAAGGGGTAGCCCGGACATCCGCTGCGGCTTCAGCCTGTGCTGCCGCTGCAGGCTCAAGGTTTTGATCGGCCATCCGAACATTATAAACGAATCCCCAGGGTCGCAGGCGCACTGCCGGCCTCCGACGTGATACACTAACGGCTGCCGCCCGTGGGACTATGACTCGACTTCCGAATAGCAGATTGTACTGTAACTAAGTAGTCGCGTCGCTACTCCTCGGGCGGTCTTTCCATCCAAGCCCCATCCAAGCCGTCCACGCGCCGGGTCCGCCAGCATGAAAGCCCCCATGCCCCAAGGTCGCCCTCCCGAGCCCCCGCCGCCTGCGCCCGAGCGGTCGGCCAGCGAGCGGGTGGCGCGCGAAGACCTGGTGCTGTTCATAAATGCCTGCTTCGCCTGCACCGGTCAGTCGGAGTTTTACGGCGACGCAGCCGACCAAGGCATCTCGATCCGGTTTCTGCACGAGTACATCCAGGGCAACTATCGCCGGCTGTACGCCCGCACCCTCGCAGCCGGGATCAACCACTACAACCAGGCGCTCATCATCAAGAATCTGCTCGCCGCCGGCGCCCCCGCCGATCCCGCCGAGCGGCGCGAGGAAGGGGAGCTCATCCTGGCGACGCTGCTCGCCCTGCCCGCCCCCCGCGCCTATCAGATCTTGCGCGAGGTGCGCAGCCGCCGCGTCAACAACCGCCGCACCCGCGCCATCATCCGCGAATTTTTGCGCCGCCGCCCGGATCCGGTCTTCGACGCCGTCAAGTACCGCGTTCACATGCGCGCCGTCGCCGCCCACGCGCACCTGCGCCTGCCCGATGAGATCGGACGCTTCGTCTTCGAAGGCGTGTCGCGCAAAGGCAGCTACGCGACCCCGCTTTTCGAGTCGTTCCGCCGCGCCCACTACAGCATGGAGTCGATCTACGAGCTGCCTTACTCGATCGCGGTCGGCCTGGCCAAAAAGCATGAGGTGCCGCAGGACAAGTTCCTCGCCCGCATCGCCCCGCGCATGACCGCGCTGGAGCGGATGCGGCTGCAGGGGACGGCGGAGCGCGCAGCGGTGACGATCGAGATCGATCTCGGCCGCGCCCCGCTCACCAAGCTGTGCAGCTATCTGCTCTCCCTGGGCGAAGAAGAGCGGCGCGCGCGCAGCGCGGAGCTCTTGGACGCCTTGCAGGGGTCGGCGGAGCGCGCGCTGCGTCGCACGCCGCTGCGCCTGGGCCGCGTGGCGGCGGTGCTCGATCGCAGCTTTTCCGCATCGGGCAGCACGGAGAAACGCCGGCGACCGCTGGCCGTGGCGCTGGCCGTCAGTCAGCTGTTGCGGGCGACCGCGCAAGCGTATCAGGCGGTGTGGACCTCGCCGCTGCCGGAGATCGCCGCCGATCCGGGGGGGCGGGCGGCGGAGCTCCTGGTCAGCGCCCGCGGGCCGACCCAGCTGGCGGAGCCGCTGCTCGATGCGCTGGCCGGCGAGCCCGAGCTCGTCGTCATCGTCTCCGACGGCTACGAAAATGATCCGCCGGGGCTGTGCAGCGAGGTGGTGCGGCTGTACCGGGCGCACCTCGACCGGCGGCGGCGGGTGTCGTTTGTCCACGTCAACCCGGTGTTCGACTCGGAGCGCTTCGCGCCGCGGACGCTCGGCAGTGCCCTTCCGACCATCGGTCTGCGTGATGCGGAGGATCTTCTGACCGGCATCGGCTTCGCTCGTTTCGCGGATGGGACCGCGCCGCTTCTGGAGCTGGAGTCGTACCTGGCGCAGCGCGTGCCGCAGCTGTTGCGCCGCCTGCATCCGGCGGCTTATGGCCGCGCCGGGTCCGCCGATGCCGCGGTTGCCGTCTCCACGACCGTTCCGGATGCGCTCGCGGGCGCTTTTGCTGATAACCCGGACGGCGGCGATCCCGCTGAGCCTGCGGGGCTGCGCGAATGAAGACCAAGCTGCCGACCCGGCTTGCGCTGACCGGCCTTATTCCGGCGCCGCCGCAGCAGTGCGGCAGCGTGCGGCTGATTCCGCTCCTGCGGCCGACGGTCCGCGACGATCTGCGGCTGGGGCTGCGGCGCTATAAAGAAGCGACGGCCGCGGTGGCGCTTGCGGCGGCATGTGGCGCGCGCGCCGGATCGAGCGCCGCGCTGCCGCCTGTGCCCGTGCCCAGCGACAACCCGATGAGCGCAGCCAAGATTGAGCTCGGCCGGCTGCTGTTCTGGGACCCGCGGCTGTCGGGCAACGGTTCCACCGCGTGCGTCTCATGCCATCAGCCCAGCCTCGGCTGGGGCGAGCGCAGCGCGGTCTCGCGCGG
>CALFML010000241.1 GCA_937879845.1 uncultured Myxococcales bacterium | reverse complement strand
GAGCACCCCGTGCGGCGAGAGCACCAGCGCCAGCCGCTTGCCCAGCAGCGGCGTCGATAAATCCAGCTCGTCGTAGTGCCGCTCGGGAATCGCTTGGTGAACCAAGTGGACTTGATCGAGCAGCGTACCTTTGCTGCGAAACTCGACGTCACCTGACGCGCACAGGGCGAGGTGTTCGGACTTGCGCTGACTGATGAGCGGCTGCTGCAAAAGCTCGGGATCGTGCTGGCTCATAGGGACCTCTTCACGGACTCGGCCGGAAACTTTTGGGCTCAGTGTGTGCCACAGCTTGCTCTGTCTGAAAAGGGCCGTGCGCATCCGCTGTGGCGACGTCCCGTCGTGCGAAGTCGCACAGCCTGTCGTCTCAAGACGTTAGCGCCACGGCCACCGCCATTCGCACGCAGTACAGCCGCGCCTTCATACCGCGCAGTGCAATGTTCGCTGGGTCAAGCAGCGCTCCCACGCTGCGCAGTGCAACGCTCACGCCGTAAAGTGCCGCTTCCACGCTGCGCGGTGCGACGTTCACGTTGTAAAGCGCGACTTTCGCGCGGCGCACTGCGACTTTCACTGTGCAAAGCGCGACTTTCGCGCGGCGGAGTGCGCCTTTCACCTGGCAAAGCGTCGCTTCCACGCGGCGCAGTGCGACTTTCACCCGGCAAAGCGTCGCTTCCACGCGGCGCAGTGTGCCTTTCACCTGGCAAAGCGTCGCTTCCACGCGGCGCAGTGTGCCTTCCGCGGGGAAGTGCAAGGCGTGGACACCGGCTGGTGATGGGCACTCGAGCGAAGAAGTGCGCAGCGAAGCTGTTGCTTTCGCCACCGTGCTAGCGAGTGAGCCGCAGTCGATAACGAGTCCCGCTTGGGTCGGATGCATCGGGGACTGCGTCCACGCGTCCGGTCGTGACCAAAGCCAGCAGGTGCGCAAGCAGCGACTCTTGCGCCAGTGGATACAGCGCAGCGGGCGTATCGTCATATGCCAGCGGAAGCAGCGTCGCGAGCGTCTCTGCCCCGGTGGCCAGCGCCTGCACCACCTTGTGCTCACGCAGCAGCCGATGTTCTAGGTAGCGCCCCACCAGCTTGTCGCCTTCTTCCACGGCAATGCCATGCGCAGGCCAGATCCGCTGCGCTCCCAGCCCAAGCAGCCGTCGCAGCGAAGCCAGGTACAGCGCCATGTCTCCTTCATCTTGCGGCGAGACAATGATCGTTCCCTGCGACGCCACCATGTCCCCGGCAATCACGCCGCCGCCTTCTTCATCGAGCAGACAGAGGTGTCCCGGCGCATGTCCCGGCGTGTGCAGCACCGAAAAGCGGCGAGGCCCCAGCGTCAGCACGTCGCCTTCGCGCAGGTGCTGGTCAATTCGCAGCTCGGGGCGACCCGCCAGCCGTCGCGCCGTCTGCTCGTGCGCCCACACGGGCACGGAAAACGCGTCCGCCAGCTCCATCGCGCCGCTGACGTGATCGAAGTGATGATGTGTCAGCACGACGGCGGACAGCTTGTGGCCTTGCGACGAAAGCAAGCGCAGCGCGGAAACCAGCTCGGCCTGCGCGTCAGGCCACGGGCTGCCGGGATCGACCACCACCAGCTCCGCTTCGCCCAGCACATACGCGTTGGTATGCGTTGCGGGTGGCAGTGTCGGACTGCGCAGTGGAATGCGCCGAATCCAAGGGGCCGAAGCCACAGTCTGCGGCAGCTCAGGTCGTGCGGGGGTCGATGAAGCAGTGGCTGGTTCAGTCATGCGCTTGTTCCTACAAAGCGGAGAAATCTCAGGAGCTTGCAATTAATCGTATGGAGCAAACCTTGGCCAATCGTAAGATGAGCCTTGGGGGACGCCGATCGTTCGATGGTAAACGTCACGGCACGCAAGATCCGTAATCACGGACGTGATGGAAGCGGTCGGGCAGGCAGCTCAGCGCGGGTTTACCAAGGTTTGCTGGTAAGTTACCCCGTAGTAGGTCGGGGCATGGTGATCTTCCGGGATCCGAACGGCCACCGCATGGTCACCACGCCGGTTCGCCGGGTGCTTACTGATCCGGACAGCGACTCGGTATACGTCGAGACGGAGAACAGCGTCTACCGGCTGACGTTTCACGCCGCGGTGCCGCTCGCCGCCGCCTGCTGAGTCGCGCCTCAGTGCTCCCACGGCTGGAGGGCGTCGTCGGGCCCTTGCAGCTCCGGCGGCAGATCATGCTGGGCGCGCTCGAAGCGCAGCTGGTTGCGGAGGAGCAAGGTGCGTGTCTGCTGCTGCTCCTTGGGGCTCATGCCGGCGGCTTTGCCAAGGGCGGTAAGAGCCTCGCGCGAGTAGCGTAGGGCGGCGGCGCGATCGCCGCGCAGGTGCATTACCTCGGCTAGGGTATCGAGGTAACCAGGATTTTTGCCATCGATCTTCACCAGGCGCCGAGCGCCGCGCTCGGCTTCATCGAGGGCGCCGACCTTCAGGCAGCTGTAGACGGCGTTGTTGAGCTGATCCTGCTGGCTGGCCTCCGCGTGCGCGTCCACATAACGCCCGAGCGCCTGCCGGGTCGCAACGTCGGCCGGACCGAGCCGGCTCAAGGCGGCCACCGCGGTATCGGCGCTGGCGCTGGCCGGGAAGCGGCTCAGGTGCAGGACCATCGCCTTGCGCGGCTCTTCGCGCAGCAGCCGACGAAGGCGCAGAAGCTGCAGCTCCCAGTCTATTTCCGCGGCGATGGCGCTCTGGGCTCCAGCGGCCGCGGCGGCTTGTTGGGCGCGCGTGAGAAGCTGCTCCGCGGCCGCTTCGTCGCCGCCCTTGAGCCGCCGCCGTCCCAGCTGTAACAGCGGCTCGGCGGGGGCGGCCGAAGTCTCGGCCCGCGCTTGCAGGCTGGCGGTCGGCTCGGCATCCGCAGCGGCGCTGCGGGCCCAGCGGGAGAAGTCGTCGGCTTCCTGGTACCCCTGCAGGCGGCTGAGCTCGCGGCCGTCGTAGCCTAGCGCGATAAAAGTCGGGTAGCCGATGACCCCCAGCGTACGCGCGGCGTCTTTACCGCTTGGGGTATCGGCATCGTAGTGAACAAATACCACCTCTTTCAGGGCGCTCTGGACGCTGGCGGTGGGCAGGACCTGCCGATCGAAGACCTGGCAGGGACCGCACCACTTCGCGCCGAACGCCAAGAGCAGAGCCTTGCCGGCTTGCCGCGCTTGCGCCTGAGCAGCTGCCAGGTCCGCAGTGTCTTGTGCCGGCACTTCCGTCGCCGGCTTGGCAACCGGGGCTTTGGCGGCGACAGGACCTCCCGCGGCCGCCGCGCCGGAGAGAGAGCCCGCGGCCACTAGCCCGATAAGCGCGAGCTTTACGCTGCCCCGGGCGAAAAAAAGTCGACGCGCCGCCGACCGCTTCCACTTCCACTTCATCGCTGCCAGTGTACCATCCCCCTCGCACTTCCTCTGCTCGGCGTCGATTTTGGCGCTTGTGACATCGACTGCAGATTTCCCCATGTCTTCTCTTTATCCCGATGCTGCTGCCGTTCTCCAGCGGGTCCGCCGCAGCCCGTTGTGCCAGCGGGTTCGGACGGCGCTGGCGCAGTGGGGCGCCAGTTCTGCCGATTCCCCGGTGACGGAGGTCATCGCGGCGTGCTCTGGGGGACCTGACTCCACCGCGCTGGTCGTGCTGCTGTGGGCGCTGCAGACTGAGGGCTGGTTGGCCGTGCACGTCGTCTGCGTCGATCACCAGCTCCGCGCGCAGTCGGCGGTGGAAGCCGCCGAGGTCTGCGCCGCGGCGGCCCGCCTTGGCCTATCGGCCGAGCGGGTTGCCGTCGTGTGTCCGCCGGGACCCTCCAAGATGGCGGCGGCGCGAGCCGTGCGGTACGCCGCCCTCGCGCAGGCCGCACAGCGTCGGGGGGCGCGGGCCGTTTTAGTCGCTCATACGCAGGAGGATCAGACCGAGACCATGCTGATGCGCTGGCTCGGCGGCGCCGGGCTTTTGGGTCTGTGCGGGATGGAGGCGCAGCGCGAGCTGCCGGTACCCGACCGGCCGGCCGGGAGCCTCACGCTGCTGCGGCCGCTGCTCACGACGCGACGAGCCGAGCTGGAGGAGCTGCTGCAACAGACGGCGGATCTGGTTGCGCCGCTGCCCATTTACGACCCCTCAAACGCCGATCGGCACTATCAGCGCCCGCGGCTGCGCCATGAGCTGCTGCCGCAGCTGCGCCGGGAACAGCCGCAGCTCGACGGTCGGCTGGCGCAGCTGGCGGTGCAGCTGCGCGCCGATGCGGACTATCTTGAGCAGCAAGCGGCCAAGGCTTACGCGGCGCTGCGGCAACAAGCGGGTGATGCCGCTGCGCCGTCGGAAGCGGAAATCCGCCTGCCGCTGGCGGAGACTGCGGCCCTGCCGCCGGCCCTGTTCGCGCGCGTCATGCGGCGGGCCAGCGGCGGCGGGCTAGGACACCTGCACATCGCGGCGCTGGCGGCCTTGTGCGAGAGCGAAGCGGGCACCCACTCCCTGGATCTACCCGGCGGTTGGCGGGCCGAGCGCCGCTACACCGAGCTGAGATTTTTCCGCCCCGAGCTCCCACCGAACCGAGCCACTGGCAGTACGGCCGAGCACTGGATCCCTGCTTGCGGACAGTACGATTTCGCCCAGGGCACGCTCTTCCTCGGATGGGAAGCAATGCCCGCGGAACCGGCCGCTCCCCCGAGGGTCACGGCCTCGTCTGGGCAGCCCGGGCAAGCCGCGGCAAGCGCCCCCGCTTCGCCGTCGGTCCGCCGCGCGGACGAGGTGCTCCTCGCGCTCACGCCCGAGGCGTTTCCCCTGCTTGTGCGGTCGCCGCGTCCGGGCGACCGGATCCGTCTCAGCCCGCGCGGCGATCATCGCAAGATCAGCGATCTGCTCATCGACTTGAAAGTGCCGCGGCCGGCTCGCACCGACATTTTGCTGCTCTGCCACGGTGACCGGATCCTGTGGGTGATCGGATGCCGGCAAGCCGCCCTTCCCGCGATGCCGCCGGCCCTGGGTCCGCTTGCCCGGCCGCTGCCGCCGCCGTCGCCTGATGCGCTGCCATCGCCTGGTGCGCTGCCGTCGCCTGGTGCGCTGCCGTCGCCTGGTGCGCTGCCGTCGGGCACGGCGTCATCGCCGGAGACCGCCGGGATGAAAAGGTCGCTCTTGCGCGCCCGGTTCCGGCCGGCCAGTTGACGCCGCCGCGCGAAAAAGTTCGCCGCGTCTCCAAGCGATTCAGCAGCCTGCGGCTAAGAGGCTGGCGCTGCATTGACGCACCGTCGCCGTATGCAATAATGGCAACGCCCTACTCGCCTGCTTAAACTCTTGCGTTATAGTACGACCGTTCAAGCAACACAGATGAATTTAGGTAACAGCAGGAATCGCTGGGTAGCACAGGGTGTAAGTTCCCTTGGGTGTCGGCAGGTAGCGGCGGAATCAGCGGCGGTCTGTTACTTTTACTGAACGAGGTTTGTATTGCGTCAGTCGCACAAGACAATTTTGATGCTCATGATGATCGCTCTGGCCTCCACGGTGGCTTATGAGCTGATCCTCGGTGCCCGCGGGCACGACGACACCAAGCCCAGCTTCAGCGGCTTCATGCAGGAAGTCGAGAAGAACGCCGCTCATATCAAGAGCGTCAAGATCGACGGCCAGGACTACCTGGTCACCTACAACGAGCCGCCGCCCAAAGATAAGGTGAAGCTGGTCGGTCCGACGGAGCTGGCGCAGACCCAGGTCCTCACCGCCCTGGACAAGGCGCACATCCGCTACGAGCTGGAGAAGCGCGAGGACAGCGGCTGGCTGACCTTGCTGCTCGGCAGCTTCCTGCCGATGGCGGTGATCGTCTTTCTGTTTTTCCTGATCATGAAGCAGATCCAGGCCGGCGGCGGCAAGGCGATGAGCTTCGGCAAGGCCAAGGCCAAGCTGCTCACCGACAACCAGAACAAGGTCACGTTCGCCGACGTCTCCGGCGTCGAGGAGGCCAAGGACGAGGTCGAGG
>CALFML010000240.1 GCA_937879845.1 uncultured Myxococcales bacterium | reverse complement strand
GACAGGCCCGAATGGGAGGCCTGGCGAGCATCTCGGAAGCCTATTTTTTCCGCAGGAGTCTTGGGAGCGGGTGCATCTGCCGAGAATCGCTGCAGTGAGGTGTTCCAGCGTCCTCATCGGAGGGGAGGACAAGCTCGGCTGTCTTGCTAAACGCGCTCGGTTTATGCGTGCCGAGCGGGGTATTACAAAGGAAATCCTGGCACTCGATCGGGTCAGCTTGGCGACACAGTCATTGATGGTAAGATAAACCATAGTGCGGTCCGGCCCATTCCACCCCGTAGGTCCGGCAGCCTGTCTGGCGGCCCACCTGGCTGTGTTCCTGGCAGGGTTGGCCTGCTCGCCGGCGATCGCGAGCAAGCCGGTGCCAGCGACGTTGGCGTGCAAACTCAGCTCCAAAGACTCTCTGGAACTCACGTGGGCCAAGGGTGGAAGTATCAAGATCGACCCGGACCCTAACTGTGTCTGGTATACGGGCTACGGGGATGGAGACGCGCTGATCGGATTCCGGACGTCTACAGGTTTACTAAGTCTAAGAGATACTATTCTCTGGATTTATCTGCGGAAGACGGCCAGCTCGTACATCATCACGGACTCGAGGATTGAGCAGATTCTCGAGAGTGTGCCGGAGTTTATGTCCCCTGCTGATGTCCCAGATGGAGCGGTCATGGTGCTGGCGACCACTGAGGCCATGTTCGATGAACTGAGGTGTCTTTACTTTGTCCAAGAGCACGCAGTTATGGAACCACGGCAATTGTGCAGCAAGTTGCTGCACAATTGTCTCGTCGGGCCACGCCAAGGCGAAGGCGCGCATGTACTTGAGGTTGCGAGCTGAGAAGCTTTCCGTGCTTTCTGTTCGCATGGAAAGAAGATGGACCTTCGAGATCCGTTCTCTACGACGACAATTCGCCATTTGCCGCGCTCCTGGTAGGGCCCCACAACTCGGGGGGTGATTTTCGGCTCGCCGAAAGGGTGAGACCGCCTCGAGACGAAGCGGCAGATCTGTCCGGCCGGCGCGAAGGAGTCGGCCGGACACTGCGGGATTGTACCGTTGAAGGGGAACTTCGATGGCTGTGCCGGAAAGCGTAAGTAGGCGTCGGCTGCTTTAGATTCTATTTCGCAGGTGAAGAATCCTTCGCATCGTCCTTTTTCTTGCGGTGCGAGCGCTTCTTTGCCTTTTCATCCTTGTCCGCGGCAGGTTCCGCTTTTTCGGCAGCGGTCGGCTTGTCTGGCGCAGCGGAGGCGTCCTTCGCCGCGTCGTCCTTTTTCTTGCGGTGCGGGCGCTTCTTCGCCTTCGAATCCCCTGCCGCAGGTTCCGGCTGCGCGGCTGGGGCCTGCGGCGCTTGCACTGCGGCCTTGGGCTGCGGTGGATCCAGGATTTGAAATTCGACGCGGCGGTTGCGCTGGCGCTGTTTGCGCTTCGAGATGCCTTCGACAAGCTGCACTTCGCCGTAGCCCTTGGCTTGCAGGCGCTCGGCGGCGACGCCGTGGCCAACAAGCCACTTCATGACGCTCTTTGCGCGGTTGTCCGACAAGATGCGGTTCGGCTCAGAGTCTCCCTTGTCATCCGAGTGGCCGACGACCTCGACCCTTTTGATCTCGGGCTTGGCCTGCAACAGGTTCACGATGGCGCGCAGGATGCGCAGGCTTCGCTTCTCTTCGAGCTCCGGCCGCGCCGTCTTGAAGTAGATCTGCTGCTTGATCTCGATGAAGCCATGCTTGATCTCGACCAGGCCCGGACAGCCGTTCTTCTTGGGGTCGGGATCGGGAATGCCGGGGACGCGGGGACAGGCGTCGATCTTGTCGGGAATCTCATCGGCGTCCTGATCAGGCAGCGGACAACCGATGCGCTGCGTATCGGGCTGCGGTCCAGCCGGCACCTTCGGACACAGATCCTGCACGTCGGGAATGCCATCGCCATCGCTGTCCTGCAGCGGGCAGCCGGGACGCTTCGGATCGGGGTTCGGGCCGGCCGGCTGATCGGGACACATGTCCTGCGCATCGGGGACCCTGTCGCCATCGCGATCGGGCGCCGGGCAGCCTTTGCGCTGCGGATCGGGCAGCGAACCGGCGGGCTCTTTGGGACACTGATCCTCGTCATCGAACACGCCGTCGCCATCGCTGTCCGCGGCCGGGCAGCCTTTGCGCTGCGGATCGGGATGCGGGCCCGCCGGCTCTTTGGGACACCGATCTTGATCATCGAACACGCCATCGCCGTCGCTGTCCGGCAGCGGGCAACCGAGCCGCTGCGGATCGGGATTGGCACCCGCCGGCTTTTGCGGACACAGGTCTTCTACATCGATCACACCGTCGCCATCGCTGTCTGACAGCGGGCAGCCGAGCCGCTGCGGATCGGGGTGCGCGCCCGCCGGCTCTTGCGGACACAGGTCGTCGCGGTCGAGGACTCCGTCATGATCGACGTCGCGCGGCTTTTCGGGGCCGCGAATCGGCGCGTAGACGACGCGGAACAGCAGCCGGCCGTCGGGCGTGCCCGGCTCGCGCAGGATTCCCACGCCGCCTGCCAGGCCCAGCTGCACCTGTTTGGCGACGTTGTAATGCGCGCCCAGCAGGACTTCCAGACTGGTGTAGTCGGGCTTGAAGGCGTGGCCGCCGGTGATCACGCTGCTGAGCAGCGCTTCGGGACCGACCGCGAAGCGGCGCTGCACGTCGGCGTATTGCAAAAGCGCGCCGAACTGCGTCGCGGTGCCGGTGCTGCTGCCGTCCAGCAGAACCGGCGTGCCGACAATCGCATCCGGCCGAATCAGCACCCCGAACGTGAACGACCAGCGGATGCGGTGCGAAAGGCCCGCCAGCACGAGCTTGGGCAGGCCGCGCACTTCCTGATCACTCTCTTGCTGCGGCAGGCTGTCGGTGAACTTGCGCAGCGGCACCCAGATCTGACCGCCCACGCTGATCGAAAACGGGCTGCGATCGGGCTGGCCCCAGATCCGCACCATGACCCCGAAGCGCGGATCGCCGACGCTTGCGCCGGAAAGTGGCTCGATGCCGTTCTGCGGCGTTCCGCTTTCGTACAGCACGACCGGCAGCGATAAAGACAACGTGACGCGATCCAAAAAGGAGCCCGCCAGATCGACGTGGCTGATCAGCTGGTGCGCGATGACCGGATCGAGCCGCATGAAGGTCCCATCGCGCAGCTGCTGCCCGAAGACCAGCGGCGCGTGGCCGTAGTCCAGCGTCAAACCGCCGGCGAAGTAGCGCGTCGAGGAATACCACGGATGATCGACGCCGAACGAGAACTCGCCCGCCGACGTCGGTTCATGCCGACTGAGCTGAAAGCCCTGGTTCTGCGCCAGGGCCGAAGACGCGATGAACAGCACGGCGAAGATCGCCGCCGCGCGAACACGGAGGACAATGCCAATCATGATCCGGACTCCGAATGTTTAGCGATTCATCTGGCGCGTGCGCGAGCGCCGCCGCAGCAGCGACAGCGACAGCGACAGCAGCAGAGAAGCAGAAAGTGCCCAGGGGGCCGGCTGAGAGGCAGCGCCAAGCGGACTCACGGCGCAGCCAAGGCCGCCACCGGCGTTGCGCGGCAGCGCGGCGTTGTTTACGTCCGGCGGACAGGGGGCAGAGTTGCCGGTACACGACTCCTGCGGATCGAACTGATCGACCGAGGGCCGGCAGACCAGAGTGCTTGGCTGAAATTGGTCGCCGGGGCAGGTTGCGTCGGTGCCGGTGCACTGCTCTTCGACGTCGCAGACATCGGCGACCGCGCGGCAGACCGTGCCGGCGGCAAGCAGCGTGTCGCTGGGGCAGGCGACGCCACTGCCGGTACACTGCTCGGCGATGTCGCAGATGCCCGCCGTGGGGCGGCAGACCGTGGTGTCGGGCAGGAACGAGTCGGCGGGACACGCCGCGGCGCTGCCGGTACACATCTCTTCGACGTCGCAGATATCGGCGACCGCGCGGCAGACGGTGGTATTCGGCTTGAAGGCGTCGGCCGGGCAGGCGGCGGCGCTGCCGGTACACTTCTCGGCGCTATCGCAGACGCCGGCCGCGGTGCGGCAGACGGTGGTGCTGGGCAGGAAGCCGCAGGTGCCGTTTACGGGGGCGCCAGCCGCCGTGCTGCAGGCCTGGCAGTCGTTTTTGACCGAGCCGCCGCAGGCGGTGTTGCAGCAGACGCCGTCGGCGCAGATGCCGCTTACGCAGGTGGCGCCGACCGTGCAGGGTTGGCCGTTGTTGTCGCGGGGCTCGAAGGCGTAGGCCTCGTTGTTCGCCCCGATGATGGCGAATTTTTCGTCGGAAGACAGCGCCACAGCGTTGCCGAATATGTTCGCCGCCCCGTCCAAGGAAACGAGCTTCTGCTCCTGCGTCCAGGTGGTGCCGACGCGATCGAAGAAATACACGGCGCCGTTGCCAGCGCCAGTCGCTCCGATGAAGGCGGTGTTCCCATCGCCAGACAGCGCCACGGAAAAACCAAAAAAATCTCCCGCTGCAAGGTCGGAGGAGGCGAGCTTCTGCTGCTGCGTCCAGGTGACGCCGGCGCGCGTGAACGCATACGCCGCGCCGGCGCCTCCATCACCGTGGGCGCCGATGAGGGCGGTGTTGCCGTCGTCAGACAGGTCCATGGCAACGCCGAATCCGGCGTTGTTGCTCTTGTCTCCGGCGAGGAGCTTCTGCTGCTGCGTCCAGGTGACGCCGGCGCGCGTGAACACATACGCCGCTCCGTTCTGGCTGGTGGGCGCTGTACTTTCAACGTAAGTCCCGAGGATGGCAGTGTTGCCATCGCCAGACAGCGCTGCGGACCAGCCGAGTTGATCGATCGACGCCCGATCTGAGGCGAGGAGCTTCTGCTGATAAGACCACGTGGTGCCCGCGAGCGTGAACACGTACCCCGATCCATTTATGCTGAGGCCCATGGCCGAATCTGAATCGCCACGCGCTCCGACCAGGGCGGTTTTGCCATCGCTGGAGAGCGCCACGGACCAACCGAAAAGATCATTGTTAGCTCTGTCCGGGGCAAGGAGCTTCTGCTGAAAAGACCACGTCGTGCCCGCACGCGTAAACACATACGCCGCGCCATTGCTAGAGGTGCCGGCCTCGCTCTGGTTATATGCTCCGGCGAGGGCGGTATTGCCATCGGCAGACAGTGCCACGGAGCCGCTTAACGCATCGCCCGATTTTAGGTCAGGGCTGACAATCTTCTGCTGCTGCGTCCAGGTTGAGCCCGAGCGGGTGAATATGTAGGCGCCTCCCGCACCAGTCGCACCGACGATGGCGGTACGGCCATCCGCAGATAGCGCCGCAGAAGCGCCGAATCCAGCCCCGCTGAACGGATCAGCCGCGAAAAACTTCTGCTCCTGCAGCCACGTCACGAACACCGGATCGACGACCAGCGGACAGCGCCGTCCGCGCCAGGCGCGCGCCACTTCGCGAATCAGCGGCGCCGAGAAGAGCATGCCAGTCTTAGCCGCGCGCGGCGGCAACTCCTCGAAGACGGCTTCGATCTGCGCGCGCAGATAGGCGCTGGTGGCGCGCGCAACTTTGTCGAGCAGGGTGTGGGCCACTGCCGGGTCGTTGTAGATGAGGCCCTTGATGCGGGTGAATTCGCGGCTGCTCTGGCCTTCCACCATGTAGGTGGCGAGCGTCCACGGGCTGCCGGCGAAGCCGATCAGCGGCACCTGGCCTTTGAGTTCGCGTTTGATGAGGCTGACGGCGTCGGTCACATAGCGCAGTTCATCGCCCGGATCGGGCACCGGCAGCGCGTCGATGTCGGCGCGGCTGCGCAGCGGGCGGGCAAAGCGCGGGCCGAGGCCTTCTTCCAGACTCAAGCCCAGACCCATTGCGTCAGGGATGGTCAGGATGTCGGAAAACAGGATAGCCGCGTCGAGGGCATAACGGCGCAGTGGCTGCAGGGTGACCTCGCAGGCCAGCTCCGGGGTCTTGCACAGGGTCAGGAAGTCGCCGGCCTGGTTGCGCG
>CALFML010000239.1 GCA_937879845.1 uncultured Myxococcales bacterium | reverse complement strand
GGGGCTGATGTTGGTGACAAGCAGGCGCGCATCGGCCAGGTGGGCGATGAGCGCCACATACGGCGCGCTGTCGGCGCCGGCCGGGATCAGCTCGCTCTTGGCTACGCGCTGCCGGGTGTCCCGCCGCGCCTCGCCGGCCGTAGCCGAGTCGTCGACGCGGGTCAGCCGCACGAACACCGCGCGCATGCGCGCCCGATCGTCCTCCGCAAGGCCGTCATAGATGCTGTCGGCGGTCTCGGCGATGGCGCGCTGGACGCCGCCGAGCGCCGCGTACTCGGCAGCGCTCAGCCAGGAGCCGTGCCGGCGCTCCCAAAGCTTGAGCAGCGCGTGCTGGAGCAGCGGCATGGCCCCGGGTTCGCTCTGGACATGCTCGACGATCTTTTCGCACAGGCCCGGCTCAAAGCGCAGCCCGACCGAGCGCGCCTGCTGCTCGATGGCGCTGCGCAGCTCATAGCCGCTCATCGGCGCGACAAGCTCCTGGTGCTCCTGCATCAGCCGCCGCAGCTCCGCATGCTCGGCGCACTCCCCCCAGAAGTCGGCGCGCATGGTCAGAACCAGCGGGACGGCCGGCAAGAGCTTGAGCAGCCGCTGGAGAAACAGCTTCCGCTTTTCGCGCGGACACAGAGTAAAAAGTTCCTCGAACTGATCGACGAACAGCAAGGCCGGCCGGGCGGCGGCGGCGTCTTCACGCAGGCCGGCGCGCTCCAGGGCCGCCTCCAGCTGCGAGTACGGATCCGCTCCCGGAATCATCGTGATCACCTGCAGCTCCGGGGCCGCCTGCAAAAGACGCGGCAGAAGCCCCGCCCGCACCACGGACGACTTACCGCTGCCCGAGGCGCCGAGCACGGCCAGGAACGGATGCTCCTTGAGACGACGCAGCAGCGACTCGATGAGGGCGTCCCGGCCGAAGAAATAGCGCTGCTCCTCCGGACCGAAGGCGCGCATGCCGGGGAAGGGACACTGGGCCAAGTAGGGCAGGACCTTTTTGTCCAAGGCCACCGCGGCAAAGCTCAGGTCCAAGACCTGCAGGCAGAGCGTCTCCAGCCGCGCCAGGGCCTCCTGCTGTTCTTGTTTCGCTTCCTTGCTCAGGGTTGCGGCGTCGGTGAATAGCGTCCCGGCGCGGGTCTTGCTCTTCTTGAAGGAACCGCCCGCCTGTCCGGCATCGACCACCCGGGCCGTGCTGCGGAACTTGCCACCGGCCTTGGCCGCTCCGGTGCGCGCCGCGGCCCCGCCGGGCAGCGCAGACTTTGCATCGCCGCGCGGCAAAAGCCCCAGTGTCGCTCGTACCTTGTTGACCTGCTCCAGCAGATTCGGCAGCAGCACGGGGGCGCGATCGGCGCATAGCTCCATCAACCGATCGAGCCCGAACGCCAGCTCGGCGGCCGTCAGCTCGCGTCCCGCCAGATCATCGCTGAACAGCGGACGCCCGCCCAGGCGACTGTAAAGAGCCGGGACGGATACATCGGTCTGTCCGATCAGCCCGGCGCAGGCTTCGACCAGCGCGCGCTCGACTTCCCCGTGCTCGAGGAGCCGCGGGTATAAGCGCTTGGTCAGCTCGTAGGCGAGAAAGTGCGACACCTTGCGCGTCATCGCCAGCACCGCCGGAGTGCCAAGGTCGCGGCAGAGGCGCTGGCCAAGCCCGCCGAGCGCCGCCTCCGCCTCCGGCTTGGCGCTCTCGCAGACCGCGAGGAAGACAAAATGCGGCAGGGTGCCAAGCTGCGCCAGCCGCGCCAGCAGCTCCTTGGCGGGAACCGCCTGCACCTCGCCGGCTTCGCTACTTAAGTAAAGGACGGTCTCGCCTTCGCGATTGAAGCGGCCGTGGGCGATGATGTGAAGCAGGGGGTAGCGCCGGGCGGTCAGCCGCTCGCAGAGCTGGGCCAGGCTCGGCGGTCCGAGCCGCCGCGGCAGGTCTTCGCGATCCGCCAGGACGTCATACGACACCTTGTCGGAGAGCGCGCCGGTCACTGTCTCCAGCGCCCGCACCTCATCGAACGGCTCCAGGTTGTACTTCTCGAGGCCGGCTGGGCTCGCGACCACCGCCAGCATGCGCAGGTCGCGGCGTCCGAGCGGCGGGAAGCGGCGATCGACCTGGCTCGGCTGAAACAGGCAGTAGGGGAAGCGCTGATCTTGGGCGATCGGCCGGAACGTGCCATCGACGGGAATGCTCAGCCACTCCCAGTGCAGCGCGCGCAGCTCCGGCGCCTCGATGGACAAAAGGACGTTCATGCGACCGCCGACCTGGGCCACGGCGCGATCGAAGGCGCGCAGGATCTCGCCGCAAAAAAGCGCGCTGCCGAGCGCTGCCCCATAATCGCTCGCGCGGGTCTTGGCGGCCAGCTCCTCGATATCCACCGCGCTGAGCGTCAGGCGACCCTCGGAGCGCAGCGGCAGCGCCTGTCCCGGGAGCGTCAGCTCCACCACGACCGGAAAGACATCGAACTCCAGACAGCGCTGGATGGTCAGCTCAAAGGTGGGATTCATGACGCCTCGTCTTGTTTTGCCGCGAGTGCTTGCTGCTCCGCTCCGGCGCGTTCACCGCTCCCGCCACCGCCGCGCCGCCGTCCGCAACGGCGGAGGAGGGCGCGCTGTCCGGCGCCGCTGCGTCAGGCTCGGTCGCACCGCCATCGGGAGCGGCAGCGCGGGGCGCGGGAGCTCCGACCCCGGCCGCCGCCGGACCTGCTCCGGCGCCGCAGCTTGGCAGGGAGCTGGCCGCCAGATCCTGATCGTGGAACTGCGTCAGCGCTACCAGCACCGTCCCCAGGGTGATAAGGACCAGCCCGGGAGAGGAGGTATTGATGGAAGAGGAGGCGCGCTCGGCGTGGAGATGAAACTGGTAGTTGGTTTCGATCCCCTTGAGCAGAAACAGCGCCCCGAGCAGGATGCACTGGGCGCCGACGAACATTCCCAGGAAGCGCAAGGCGATGAGCAGGCGGACGTTATATTGCATCGCCTTGGCCTGATATAGGCACAGCGCCAGGCCGGCGCGTTCGGACCGGATGAGCGCATCCTCCAGCTGCACCGACGCCAAGTTCTCCGGGCGCTGAAAGTAGAAGTACGCCAAGAGCGCAGCGATGAGTCCTGACAGGCAGCCGAACACCATCAGGAACGCGCGCGTCCACAGCTCATCGCCACCCCGACCTTCACTGCTTGCGCTCCGGGCGAGGTGTCCGGGCGCGGATGTGGGTGCGCCCGGCATGTTATCCTGACTCGCTGTCATAAGCCCCGCCGGATTGGCTGTGCAAATCCCGGACCGCAACCGGGGCCGCTGCGGCGCCGGGCGATTTGAGCCGCGGCGTTCCGGTTTTGCAGCGGGGCGTCTGGCATGAATTTTGGAAAGCTCTGGCCGCAACCGCAGCAAGGAAATTCCGGGTCTCTCCGGACTCCGCTGCGTCCTTGTTTGCGGCGGCACCGGATCTCCCGGAGCGCGCCGTGCGGCCATCAAACTACCTGGAGGCGCTTGTGGCAGACACGTACATCTTCAACCTAATCGATACGCCCGCCAAACCGTACACCAAGGAGCTCGACCTGTACCTGTCGACCGGATACCAGGGGGACTTGTCGATCTTGGCCAAGACCTTTTATGACCTCTATGAGGATGACTATGATTTCATCTTCTTTCTGCGCGTAGCGCCAAAGGCCAATAACTGGAAGGCGCGCCTTTACGATGTCAATAAAAACACGTGTCTGGGCCTGGGGATCGGCAGCCCGCCTGATTTGTCGTGGGATGCCCGCTCCAGCTTCGGCAGCAACGGCCGGCTGGCCGCTGCCGTCGCGGTCCCCCTGGTGATGGAGCCGTCCGACCCGCCGCACATCCACCGCGCCCTCATCCGCCACTGGGGCGTCAAGCTCGCCGGCCTCACCCGGTTTCCGCTGATCACCGACTATGGCTGGCTTTTCAATAGCGCCAACGGCGTCGCCGGCGGCTTTGACAAGGCGACCCTGCGCGATCTCAATAACAATCCGATCTTGGATCCGCTGAGCATCAAGCCCGATGTCAAGTTCAAGGTCGCCAAGTTTGATACGGAGACCTCTCCCGTCAGCCGTCCGTTTGCTCCCATCGAGCTGTGGATGATGGGCCTGGCCCCGAAGGAAGAAGTCGGCGATCTGTACTATATGAAGCAGCCGTTGCTCTCTTTTTATAGCAACGACCCCAGCGCGTATGTGTTCCAGTGCGGCGGCTTCGGCCGGCTCACGGTCGATGAGATCATTACCAACAACTTCGGCGGTCCGCCCAAGGCGGCCAGCAGCAACTTCCGCTCCGCCTGGGTGCTGGTGAGCGAGCAGCCCGCCGCGCCGGAGGTGCTGGCCAAGGCGGAGCTTTATGCCAAGCTCTGTGGCGGCATCCAGGCCGACGCGCCGCCCCCCGGCCAGGCGCGCTGGCTCTCTTTTGCCGAGGCGACAAGCGGCCACGCGACGATGGATGTCCGGCTCGGGGGTCTCTCGCCGCACTTGCCGATTACGACGCATCCGAACAACCGCATGGTCACGGTGACGCTCCCCCAGAGCGAGTTCGATGGCTGGTGCACCGGCGGCTATAACACCGACTATCAGAAAAGCTCCAAGATCGCTCGGCAGCTCTATGCTCGCTTCAAAGACGACTTCGACTTCATCGCCTTCGTACTCGACCTGGACACAAAGCCCGACGGGGTTCCGTTCGGCCAGCACAGCCCGGTCGCGAACTCGATCCAGGGCATCGGAAAGAGTCCGCGGGACGACAGCAGTACGTTTGGCTCCTCCGGGCGGCTGAAGGGCTATTTCACTTTGTGGACGCGCACGGCGATGGAGAACGGCCCGTTCCTGCATGAGCTCTGCCATCAGTGGGCCAACAGCGCCATCCCGACGGCGGGATTTTCGGCCGACGACACAGGCGCCGTCAAGACGATCGCGTACGGCAAGGACGCCGGCGGACACTGGGGGTACTCGGGATGCGGCGGCCAGCTCGGCGGATTCGATCAAGCGAGCCTGAAATCCGGCGTCGATAACGAGCCGAACAAATACCAGGCCAGCGTCGGCGGCTACACCTCCTTCGGACAGAATGCGAACTGGGGCAACTGCGTTCCGTACTCGAACTTCGAGCTTTATCTCATGGGCCTCATCCCGGCGAGCGAGCTGCAGCCGTTCGACGTGTTCACCGGATTGACGTACGATCCGCAGGGCGCGGCCAACGGCAAGTTCTACGCGACTCAAAAGACCACCTACGATCAGAAGTCGATCGTAGAGCTGTTGGGTCCGCGGGTTCCCGAGTGCAAGGACGCGCAAAAGGAGTTCCGCGTCCTCATCGCCGTGCTCACCCCCGCGCCGGCGCTGAAGCCGGAGGACGCATCGGTCATCGATGCGATGCTGGTGCGGCAGAGCACCGCCGGCGATGACGGCCGCTATACCTTCAACTTCTACGAAGCCACCGGCGGCCGCGGCCGGATGTCCTTCGATCTGTCCAAGTCCAAACGCTAAGCCATGAACCATTGCGCTTTCGCGTAATCCTGCCGCAAGGTAATCCGCACCGGCCCGGACCCTGATTATCTGTCATCCTCCCAGGCGCGCGCGTCGCGAACCTTCACTGGGCCGCTCATCGTCGAGCCGTAGCTTGTCTCAAGGGGAGACCCGCGGGTCCATATCCGTTCCAGAAGCCTTCCGCCGAAGTTTTGTCCCCCAAAACCGTGACGCTGAGCGCGAGCCGCAAATGGATTCGACGCTATTGCCGAGAGAGTTCCGGAGCTGCTGTCTCCACGGAGAGGAGAGCAGGGGAGGGGGCTGCGGACGTGTTGCGGATGGATTCGTCGGCGAGGGCGAAATCGCGCGGCCGCTCCCCGTGGCCTCTGCGTTGGACAGACGCTGGCCCGGCGCAACCAGAAATGGGGCAGGGGTCGTGATCCGGCTTCAGCCCAGGTTAGGCGAGTCGATATAAGAGTTTGCCGTTGCGAGAGCGTTTTTAGTCAACGCCTTGAATATGACATCGCATCGTCCAGGCGATATTTAAGGCATCGGTAGCCGCCGCAGCGGCCGCGCGCCAGCGCTTCCGGGCCGCTGCAGTTCGGGCGGGACCCAGCGTGCTTGCGCCCACCCTGCCGCCCTTGTCGCTTTTGCTCAGTCTACCGGCCAGCGCTTCCTATGCGTAATGAACCGGAAATCATTTATGCATGAACTCGGATGAGTTATATATCAGGAAGAAATCACTGTGCGTTCCCCGCAGGGGGATATCGAAGTGCAGATTCTATTGACCAACGAAGGACCCCTACTACGTCTAGGCGGAGTGCGCCTGGAATTAGAAACTATTGAGTCTATCGCATTAAGATGCAAGCGCTTCGAGGTTATGGCGGGCGATATGGTAAGCCTGCGCAGTGGCGGACAGATCGAAGCCAAAGCTGAGTCCGATATGCGGCTCAATGGCGAGCGCCTGTTCTTTAACTGTGATGCCGATTTCGGCAACTGAACCACGATGCTCGTTGTTCAGAATGATACGAATTTTCCCGCATATGCGACTTTAGGTGGTCACCTGCCGCTCACTGCCACGATTTTCAGCGGCGAGCCGGTACGGTGGCTGGCGCAGATCGTCGTCAAAGCAACATACGCGGTAAGTCCTGATGGCGTCGCCGTTCCCGATGACGACCAACTCCCCATTGTGGCGCAGGACGAAGAAACCGAAAACGGGCTCGCACCCGGCGAGCTCGCGCTGGAAAAAGGCGGGGTCGACATCGTGGTCATCGGTTCGGCGCGCGCGCCCGCCGGAAGAGCGGTTCGGGAGCTGACGGTGGAACTGCGCATCGGCGGCTGGTCACGCTTACTGCAGGTGACTGGGGACCGCTTCTGGCAGAGAGCCGGTGCGTCCTGGCTGCCGACGGAGCCGGTGCCGTTTCAGCAGATGCCGCTCGACTACAAGCGAGCGTTCGGCGGAGTCTATCGCAGTCCAGAAGGAGCAGAGATTGGCTACGCGCGCAATCCGCTCGGCAAGGGCTGGAATCCGATTTCTGCGGCTGTGATGGACTTCAGCGGCCGGCCGCTACCCAACATCGAGTCGCCTGGGGAGCGGCTGACGACCCCCAGCGATGAGCCGGTTCCGGCGGGGTTTGCCGCCTACCCGATTCACTGGGCGCTGCGGCTCGAACACGGCGTGCGCCAGACTGCAGCGGGCAACCCGGTACTGCTGCCGCGGCTGTGGAATAGCGCCCATCCCGCTTGCGTAATGGATTCCTATCCGCAAGACAGCGTCTGCTCGCTCTCCGGGATGACCGCCGAAGGCCGCTTTATCTGTACGGCGCCGCGACCGGCATTTTACCTTGAGCATGCGCTCTGTGGCGCCAGCGAGCAACTTGCTGCGCAGCCAGACCTACTATGCCTGTTACCGGATCAGCAGCGTCTGTTCACCCTGACCCGGTGGCTGGTGCCGATCGATATGACTGATCGGGAGGTCAGTCGCCAGGTCAGAATCTGTAGAACGTAGCGCCCAGATAGGAGTTTTTCATATGGCCGACGCACGTCCCTGGGTCACCGAATACGACTTGATGGTAGGGTGGGATCAGCACAACGAGCTATGCATTCCGCCTTGGCCGCCTCGGTTCTCGCCGATGCATAACCACGTAGTCATTGGGACAATGCACTGGTTGGCTAATAAGTCCGAGTGGTCGCAAGGCGAGAAGGTCTTCATCGAAAACCGACTATATTGCAAGCACTTTCACAATATTGGCTACTTGATTCCGCATGTGCCGTTGCCGCTGCCGGGCTGGGTCATGCTTTTAGTCATAATACCGCTGTCGAGTTCAAAGATCGTGCTCGGCAGTTTTACCGTGCATGCGCATAACGAGCCCGCTGGGCTGCACTGGATGACCCTCAACTGCTGGAGCGGCTTTCCCAAGCCATCGGGTCTCACCATACCGACGCGGCTGCCCACGGTGTGGGTCGGCGTCTCGGGTCTTGATCTATTGCTCTCCATACTTTACGCGGGAGCCGATATGTTATTGAGCTGGCAGCTCAATAAATTTTTCGACAATAGGCTGAAAGAACCGTTAGAGACTGTGCTTAAAATGGCACTGAAAAAAGCACTCGGCGAGACCGTCGAAAAATGGCTGGAAAAGGAGGTCGAGGAAGCCATTCACCAGCTGGTCATCAAGCTATCTACCGAGTTGGTCAAGAAAATTTCCAGCAAATACGCTAAGGATCTGTTCAAGGCCATTGGTAAGTCGGTTAAAAAAACGGTAGGGGACTGGTTTGGCCGGACGAATCCTGGTATGCAGGAAAAATATATACGCGTTTATGAGGCCGAGGCGCCCCGCACCTATGCTTCGTTCGTCTATGCACATACGGTACCCGCCGGCCAACAGGCGCTGACCGAGGTCCTGGCCGAGCAATACCCGGAAGTCGCTGTTACGTCGCTAGCAGACTCCCTCGAACTTACTCCCCCCTACGCAGAATTTGAACAGGCCTTTGTCGAAAATTTTGGTGAAGTTGCCACGCGCGGAACCCGGGTATTGCTTTCTGGTGATGAGTGGGAGAAACTGCTTCAGACGTCCCAAGCAAACGATGACTGAAATGTAGAGATCAGGTTGCCATGGATGACGGATTAGCGAGAGCGGTAAAGTATTATCCAGAGCCCTGGTGGGTCGCCTTATCCAGCTTTGGTACGGCGCTAATCTTTATCATCTGCTCGCTCATGGAAGCGCGGTCTGCGACCAGGGCTTGGTCCGAAGCGGCCTTATTCGGCGGGGTCGGCTTCGCGCTGTTCCTACTCGGCTGGGACAGCACGAAATCGGTGCGGCTTTACCGCCGCGCGGATCGCCTGGTTACCGTGCATGCCCGGTGGCCGCTCGCCGCGAAGAGCCGGGAGCTACCGCTGGCGCAAGTATGTGATGCTATCGTCGAAGTGAATCAGTCCAGTAACGGGCGGCGGCGTGTGGTGGTGGTGCTTCAGGGCGGCAAACAGGTGCCCTTGACCCGCTCATTCTGCTCGGGCCGCCGACACCATGACCAGGCAGCCGTCATGATCCGCAGCCTGGTGATCCGCGAATCGAACTTGCCACAGGCTTGACCGGAACGATTGCTGGGCTGCGAACGCGACTGACCCCGCCCCACCCGCAACCCGGAGTTTGTGAAGCCCCAGAGGCCCCCGCTCTGCTGGGGTTCGCTGTGGCGGCTGGCAAGGTCGGCGGCGAAACCGGACACAGTCTGGAGCCCAGCGTATCTGTCGCCCATGCTGGCAGTGGATTTGTCTCGCTGTCTTTGACCGAAGAATTACTCATCGCGCTGGGCTTGCTGCACGCTCCGGACCTACGCGCTCGGGGCCGCGGAGCCGATCGGGCTGTTTCCGGCCTCGTGAGGTCAACCGGGAGACGACCTTTGATATAGATCCAATTATCGGATAATACTATAGGCATGCTGACTGCTATTTCGATCGCCGCCTTCAACTTTGCTGCTTTTGGCCGGCCGGTGGCGGGGGCGCGCATTTTTGCTTTAGGCGAGCCGTCGGTCACGCTCGCCGTGACCGATGCGCAAGGCTGCGCCGTAGTGCACCGGCCCCCCGGGGAGGAGGTCTCCTTTGTGCTCGAGAAGGCAGGGTTTGTCAGCACCCAAGGCGCCGCACTGGTGGTTCCGAACCAGGCTTTATGCGGGCGCGACAAGGAAGTCACGTTCCAAACGCTCCCGACGTGGTTCTTCGCCGCCGCCAAGCGGTGGCTGCGGATCCCGACGGTGCCAGGGCGGCGCCATCTGGTGACCACGGTGACCGCTGCGGGAATGACCCTGCGTGACGCAGTGCAGGGAGAGCCGAGCGCCACTATCCAGGTCACCCGGGAGGAGCGCGCGATCCAGGTCACTCCTATCTATTTGGGTATCATTCCGTTTGTTCATAAGACAGACCTGTTCAGCGCCCGCTGGCGCCGCGGCACCGCCACGAGCGCCGACGGCGGAGTGCTCATCCCAAGCCTCCAGGTCGGCACCTACACCATCAAAGCCGAAGCTCCCGGCCGCCGCTTTGGCCTGGTCCGCGCGATGCTCCGTGACGACTCGCCTGAGCTTATAAACCTCAGTCCCCCATGGGGTCCGCAAGTTTTATCCGCCGGATAGCGGCTTCCCTCGCCGGAAGGGCTTGATTGGCAAGCCCCGGTCTGCGGCTTTTCGGCGATGATGCCGGTGCGGCTCTGAGCGGAGCTGGTCCAAGGTCTCCTGACCCCAGGGGACATGTCCGGAACATGTCCCCTGGAGCTCGCAATGCTGGCCGGCTACTGCGGCTTGTGCAGGATCGCCCCCCTTGAGCCGAAGCTCCATAGGTTGTTGGCCCCGAGCCCCCAACCCCCGGCGAAGCTCGTCGCGGCACCGCTGTTCTGCACGGCCCAGGACGCCCCGTTCCACTTGAGGATCCTGGGCCCGCCGAAAGTGAACGCATCCCGATTTGACCTCATCTATAGTAGGGGTTGTCTGGCTACCGGTAGCGTCGCGACTCAGGCCGACCCGTCGAGCGCGGCGGAACGCTGAATCGTCCCGCTCGCCGTGAACACCAGATCGACTGAGTTCCAGATCGCGATGGCGTGTCGTCGAGACTCTCGATGGGAACACATCAGCGATGTGGCCACTCTGCGGTAGTCAAGTCGAAGACACGGTAGGCGGCGCCCACCGCGCCTACCAGCTGGCCACAGTCGGGCTACCGCCACAGCCATGCCGACCACGGCGACCACATGACCGGCCCCCAAAGTTTGATCCACCTATAAGGTGAGTCCGAGCGGACCCTATCGGAGAAGTCTTTCCAGAGCGCTACCCACCCCGCGGTCTAAGGCAAAGAATGTGAGAGTTTTTTGCATGCCTCCAGATCGGGCTTCGCCGGGACTATCGCCTCACTCTCAAACCTAAAGGGAACACGGCACCTGATTAGCGCTTCCATCTCGGCCTTGCCGCGCTCCTCAAGGTGTACGTCCCACACCTTTGCGGTGTTGTCGTTACTGGCGGTGACGACACGGGTGCCATCAGAGCTGAAGGCCGCGGTGTTCACACCTTCATGGTGCCCCTCTAGGGAGGCCAGGAGCTTGCCCGTCTGGATGTCCCACACCTTTGCGGTGCTGTCTTTACTGGCGGTGACCAGGCGGGTGCCATCGGTGCTGAAGGCCGCAGTGTTTACCGGGGCCTGATGCTCGTCCAGAGAGGCCAGGAGCTTGCCCGTCTGGGCGTCCCATAGCTTCGCAGTGGGGTCAATACTCCCGAGGTCAGAACAGGCGGTGATCACGCGGGTACCATTGGGGCTGAAGGTCGCCACGGACACCATTTCTTGATGCCCTTCCAGGGAGGCCAGAAGCTTGCCCGTCTGGCTGTCCCACAGCTTCGCAGTGTGGTCCTTACTCGCGGTGACCACGCGAGGGTTGAAGGATGCGGCGGACACTGCGAGCAGTTCCCCCTGCAGGGAGGCCAGGAGCTTGCCCGTCTGGCCATCCCACAGCTTCGCAGTCTTGTCCGTACTGGTGACCACGCGGGTGCCATCGGGGCTGAAGGCCGCGGCGGACACCCCCTCTTGATGCCCTTCCAGGGAGGCCAGGAGCTTGCCCGTCTGGCCGTCCCACAGCTTCGCGGTATGGTCAAGACTGGAAGTGACCACGCGGGTACCATCGGGGCTGAAGCCCGCGGCCGTCACCCAGCTCTGATGCCCCTGAAGGGAGGCCAGGAGTTTGCCCGTCTGGCCGTCCCACAACTTTGCGGTATTGTCTTTACTGGAAGTGACCACGCGGGTGCCATCGGGGCTGAAGCCCGCGCCGTTCACAACGTATTGATGGCCCTGCAGGGAGGCGAGGAGCTTGCCCGTCTGGCCGTCCCATAGCTTCGCCGTATGGTCCCAACTTGCGGTGACCACGCGAGTGCCATCGGGGCTGAAGCTCGCAGTGGTCACCCTGTCGTCATGGCCCTGAAGGGAGGCCAGGAGCTTGCCTGTCTGGCTGTCCCACAGCCTCGCCGTATGGTCCCAACTTGCGGTGACCACACGGGTGCCATCGGGGCTGAAGCTCGCAGCGGTCACTTGGGCCTGATGCCCCTCCAGAGAAGCCAGGAGCTTGCCTGTCTGGCTGTCCCACAGCTTGGCGGTCTGGTCATCACCGG
>CALFML010000238.1 GCA_937879845.1 uncultured Myxococcales bacterium | reverse complement strand
GAAAAAGCCGCCCGAGCAGGCATAGACCTGCGGCGTCTTATCCCCGCCCGGATTGCACTGCCCGGGGTAGCGGCTGGCGCAGCGGGCGACCTCCGAGTCAAGGCGCGAGCATACCGAGCCGCGGCGCGGGTCGCCGGCGTACTCGCCATCGATGCAGAACGAACGCGGCGCCAGACACACCGTATTCCCGCCTAGCGAGTAGCGCAGCCCGTCCGGACACCCGCCGGCGATGGCCGCGGTGACGGCGCTATAGGACTTGCTACACTGCACGAGCTGGCAGCCGCTGCCGCCTCCCGTGGCGGCAATCCGCATGGGCAGACCCAGGTGGTCGACATAGGTAAGGTTGTAGTAGATGTTCTGCGCGCCGCCCCCGTCCAGGCCCAGGGTGAACTCCGCCTTCTCCAGCTCGCGCGGCGAGGCCGGCGTGGGCAGGGTCTTATAGGCCGAGACGCGGCCGCTCGGGTAGTTGCTCGGCGGGTAATAGGTGTACGTACCGCCGGTGTTCAGGGTGCGGAAGATCCGGTTGCCGCTCGTATCGCGCTCCAGCGCGATGTCGCCGACGCCGCTCAAAACGACGCTCAAGGGGAACGGACAGGTGTTAGTCACCACCACCGGCAGCGTGCCCGGAGGAGCGGTCCCGCCGCCGCTGACGTTGTCGAACGTCCACAGCTGGTTCGTCGTCCCGCCGTAGGGATACTGGACCAGAATCGTCCCATTGTCCGAGCGGCCGTAGTACAGATCCACCGCCATGTCGGTCAAGAGCGGATGGAAGCTGAACTGGTTGCCGCCGCGGGCGACGAACCGGAACTGCTGGTTGCTGCCGCCGCCGTAGGACCACTGCTGCACAAGGGCGTTCTGCTCCTTGCTCACATCTTTGATGTCGAGTCCCTTGCCGCTGTTGACGTTGATGATCTTGAAGTAGCCGGGCGAGGCGGGAGAGATGTGGAACTTCTGCGCGCTCGTACCGTTGCAGTCCCACTCCTGCACCTTGGCGCCGTCGGCGGTGCTCGACGAAGAGATGTCGATGCACTTGCCGGTCGCGACCGAGCGGATGATGTAGTCGCCTTCCGTGATGGTCGATACGATGGTTGGCTGGTTCGTAGTACCGATATTCTGTGGCTCGACCACTGCAGTCCCATCCCCGCACGTCACCGCGGAGGCCACAAGCCCGCCCACGCCCATAAGCCGGACGATCTTCCGAGAGAATAAGGTCATGTCGTTCGCTCCTTAAATCGCATCGCCGATGCGAGTGGGGCGGAACATACCGCAAACGCTCCCGCAAGACTCTATTTGATTTCCGCTATTTATTAGGAAGGAATGAGCCGCGCCATCAGTTGGCGGGAGCTTCGCGGCACGGACCCGGGTTGCAGGTGATCTTGTAGTCGTCCAGACAGATGCCGGTGGGATTGCAGATCACGTCGGTCTGCGCCAGAGCGCACTTGAGCGTGGAACCATACTTGGTGCAGTCGGCGTGCGTGCGGCACTGCGGGCTGCAGTTTCCATTTGGAAATGGAACATTTGAGCAGGTGTTGTCGTTATTCAGCTTCTGATCGCGCAGGCACTTGAATTCGCCGCACTGATCGTCGGTGGTGCAAGAGCTGCCAACCTGGTTTTCACTGCAGCCGGACAGAACGTGTACAGAAAAAAGAAGCGCACTGATACGCATGAAATGACGAAATCGCATGGGACCTCCTAGGCCGCATTTTACTATATTCACCTGCGGCCAGCGGCGGCAATTGCACGTCCGAAAACGGCCAGACAGAGTGCCTTGTTTACGCTACCAGGTAGGACATGAAACGGACGAAAGCCTACACATACATCCTAGGAGACTCCCGTGGGGAGGCAGCCCGCCTGCGCGCCCAAAGCCGGCTGTGGGATCCGACGGCCCATGCGCTATTTGATCGCCTCGGCGTACGCCCGGGATGGAAGGTATTGGAGGTAGGTCCCGGACAGGGCTCGCTGCACCTGGAGCTGCGCCGGCGGGTCCAGGCGCCGGTCGACGCGGTCGAGCGCTCGCCGGTGTTTGCGGCCAAGCTCAAAAAACTGTGCCGGCGCGACGGACTGGGCGCAGGTCAGCTGTGGGAGATGGATCTCCGCGCGGCGCGCTTGCCCCGCGATACCTATGATCTGATCTTCGCCCGCTGGGTGTTTCTGTTTCTGCCGGATCCGGTGGCGCATCTGCGCCAGCTTGTCCGCGCGCTCAAGCCCGGCGGCCTGCTGGCAATCGAAGACTATCACCGCGAGACCATGGCGCTCATCCCGCGTCCGGAGACGTTTTTCGATTTCGTCGCGGCCGATCGCCAGTTCTTCGCCTCCCAAGGCGGCGATGTCAGCATCGGCGGAC
Source organism: uncultured Myxococcales bacterium (assembly GCA_937879845.1). Classification (GTDB taxonomy): domain Bacteria; phylum Myxococcota_A; class Polyangia; order Palsa-1104; family JAEUJZ01; genus CALFML01. The sequence continues at coordinate 9,722 of CALFML010000238.1, read as the reverse complement.
GGCTGCCGGAGCTGTACCGCCGGGTCGGTCTGCAGGTGGTGGAGACGGTCCCGACGCTCCGCACCGGCCGGCCCGGCTCCGCAGTCTGGAAGTGGATGACCGGCTATTTTCTCGGCGTCATGGACCGCCTGGCGGCGTTTCCGCCGCTTACTCCCGCCAAGGCCGACGCGCTGCGGACGTTCTGGCAGGGCGCCGCGCGCGACAAGAACGCGCTGGTCATCGCGCCCGCCGTACTCGATGTGGTCGGCCGCAAGCCGGCGCGCTAACCCAGGCGCAGACTCACTTCCAGTCCGTCCCCGAGCACGATGCGGCTCGACAGGTAGCCGTTGGCCGGGTCGCGCACGTAGTCCGTATAAGGCGCGACCAGGGCGACCATATCGATGTTGTCGGCAATCACCAGGGCGCCGGGCGCAAGGCGCTTTTCGCACAAGCCGAGGACCTCGCGATAGAGCGTCTTGGCCCCGTCCAGGTACAGAAGATCCACGGCGGACGGCAGCTCGCGCAGCGATTCCAGCGCATCGCCGACGCGGATTTCGACCAGATCGGCCAGGCCGGCCTGGGCCAGGTTTTCCGCGGCGCGCTGCGCCTTGTCGGCTTCCATCTCGCTGCTGATCAGACGCCCGCCGCCGTTATCGCGCAGCGCCGCGGCCAGGTACACGGTGGACAGGCCGAACGAGGTGCCGAATTCGACGATGCAGCGGGCGCGGCAGGCCCGCGCCTGCGTATACAAAAAACCGCCTACCTCGCGCGAGACCGCGAGGTAGGCGTCTTTGGCAGCGGCATATAGACGCCGATAATCGCGCAAGAGGGCCTCGCGCGCGGCGGGCTCCAGCGCATGCAGCTGGGCCATGATCGGCGCATCGGCCGCCGCGGCAGAGGCATAAAGAGAATCGAGAAGCTGGCTCACTTGGGGGGTATGTAGGGTGTTCATAAAGAGAAGCTTGCGCCGGCCGTGGTTTGCCAGGTAGAGTAATCTCTGACAAGGTATCTTTGTCGCAAGCGACAACTATGGATTGGAACCTGATTCCGGCTCTGCATGCGCTCCTGCAGGAGGCCAGCGTGAGCCGCGCGGCGCAGCGATTGGGTGTGACCGTGCCGTCGATGAGCCGCATGCTGAAGCGCCTGCGCGAGGGGCTTGCGGATCCGCTGCTCGTGCGGGCCGGGCGCGGGCTTGTGCTCACGCCCTACGCCGTGGCGCTGCAGTCGCGCGTCGCGGCGCTTTCGGCGGACGGCCAAGCCATCCTGGCGGGCCCGCGGGCGCAGAGTCTGGACACGCTCGTGCAGACGCTGGTGGTGCGCACCAACGACGGCGTGGTGGGGCCGCTGTTGCCGCTTCTGCTCAAGCAGGTGCATACGCGCGCCAAAGGCCTGACGCTGGCCTTTGTCTCCGAAGGGGAGGAAAGCCCGGCCGAGCTGCGCGACGGCCGCGTCGATCTGGATCTGGGCGTGCTCGATGACAGCGCGCCGGAGCTGCGCACGCAGACGCTCCTGCGCGATCGTTTCGTCGCCGTGGTGCGGGTCGGCCATCCGCTCGCCGGCGGCATCAAGCGACCGGCGCAGCTCACCCAGTTTCAGCATATCGGCGTCTCGCGGCGCGGCCGCTTTTCCGGACCCCTCGATCGCGCGCTGCAGAAGCTCGGCCTGCGCCGTCAGGTGGTCGCCACGGTGCCTTCGGCCATCGCCGCGGTGGTCGCGGCGGCAGAGTCGGACCTCGTGACCACGGTGCCGAGCCTCGTCGTCGCGACGCTCCAGAAGAAGCTGCGGGTGGTGGCTGTGGATGTCCCCCTGGCCTTGCCGGAGATCGCCATATCCCAAACCTGGCACCCGCGCTGCGACAGCGATCCCGGGCATCGCTGGCTGCGTACCTGCGTAGCCGCGATCGTCAAAGAGGCCAGCCTGGCAAGCGGCGTCCGCCCCCGGCGCCGCGGCGCGGCCAAATAGCCTCCCCCCGCCGCACGCTTCACCGCCCAGCATGCGGAGCACATGGCCCGCGCCGTACCCGTCCCGGCAAACCCGCGTGAGCTCTTTGATGAGTGCGTGCGGCTGCGGCCGCAGATTCCCTTTGCCGTGCTGAATCACTCTTCTTCTTCGACGAGCGCTTTCAGCCGTCCGAGCGCCTGATCCCACTGCTGCGAGATCTGCTCCAGACACAGACGGGCTTGGGCGAGGCGCTGCGGCTCGATCTGCCAGATGCGCTCGCGGCCGCAGCGGGTGTCGCATACAAGTCCAGCGGCCGCGAGCGACTGCAGATGCTTGGTGATAGCCTGGCGCGTCACCGCGGCTCCCGCCCCCAGGCTGGTTATCGACAGCGGCCCGTCCAAGCACAGGCGCACGACCAGCTGCAGCCGCGTCCTGTCCCCCAGCGCCGCGAACACCGGCGCCGAGTCCACAAGCCGGGCCGCGGCGCGGCTACCCGGTCGCAACATGGCGCTCGATGTTGCCAAGCTGCTGCTGCCAACCGCCCTCGTTCATCCGGAACGCTTCGGCGCGGCGCTCCGGCGGCAGTCGGTCAAAGCCGGACTCCACCACGGTGAGCAGCGTGCCGCCGGGCGCCTCGGTCAAGGTGAACTCGACCAGGGTGGTCGGCTCGGCGGAGTAATCGACCTCCGGCTTTACCGCGTAGGGATGCCAGCGGTAGGAGAAGTGCCGCTCCGGCTCTATCTTTTCGATCGCCATCTCCACCTTCAGGTGCTCATAGCCAGGGTAGGTGATATTTCCTCGGATGGTAGCACCGGCGGCGAAGGAGCCGTCAAGTTTTACCCGGAACCAGCGGCCGAACTCCTCCGCGCTGGCGAGGGCGCGAAAGACGCGGGAGCGAGGGGCGCGGAGCAGGATTTGCTTTTCGATGCGGTCGGTGTTGGGCACGGTATGGGTCGCGGTGTTGGTCATGGTGATATGCAACCTCCTGGTTGCATATATAGGTCGGCATTTTTGGAAGCGCAACCATTTAGTTGCATAAATTTTCGCGCCGCTTTTCGCAGCGCCGGCCCGCATTGAGATCGTTGCCGCATCGTTGCCGCATCGTTGCCGCAATTGGCGCGGCGGGGGCAGACTACCCTCCGGACAGAGATTTCGCCAGGCTCTCGTGGAATGCGGTGAGACCGAGCTCGTTGCGGCCGAAGGTGACGCGGTCGATGAGGCCGGCGCGCAGGCCGGTATCGACCTTTTCGCCGACGGCAAAGTCCTCATCGAGCGCGGAGAGGGTGATGGCGCGGTTGCGCGCCCAGTGCGCCGCCGTCTTTTCGCTCGTCGGCGCTTCCGGAACGAGCATGGTGATAACGATCCGGCTCTCTGCCGCCGCGGTGGGATAGATGTGAACCGCCACCACGTGATCCTGCTGTACGAGCAGCATGAGGTTCGGGTACAGGAGGTACACGAGGTTGGCGTGTTTGCGCAGGCGCCACTGCTCCCGCGGCACGCCGCCCAGCTCAGAAATGGAGCGCTTGGGCAGCACGAGCCGCTGATGCGCGCCGAAGCGGTCGTGGAGCATGAGGTTGTCGTGGAACAGCGGATAGATGCTGTCCCGGTGCACCACTCGGAAGTGGTAGGCCTCAAGCCCGCCTTCGACCAGAATCTTCCAGTTGGCCCGCCACAGGCGCTCGTAAGGCTCATACACCGCGGCCTGGCCGAGCTCCAGCGCCGCCAGCTCCGGCAGGAGCGCACCGAGCGACTGCGCCACGGCGCCGGCCGGATCCCCGCCGGCCTCCGGGGTCAAAAGCGCCCAGAGGAATCCCGCCGCTTCGCCGGCCGGCAGCTCGATGAGCCCGTGCTCTTCCTGCTTCAGGTCGGGAAAGCACGCAGGGTGGTTCACTTTCAAGAGCGCGCCATCGTTGGCATACGTCCAGGCGTGGTAGGGACAGACAAAGCTCGGGCGGTTTTTGCCGTGCGGCGCGGACACGAGTCGAGTCCCGCGGTGGCGGCAGGCGTTGAGGAATACATGCGCGCGGCCCTGCTTGTCGCGCGTCGCAAGGAGCGGCAGCCCGTAGTCGTCCACGGTCAAGAAGTCGCCGGGCCGCGGCAGCGCGGCGATGGGCGCCACGGCAATCGGCTGGCGGCGGAACAGCACCGCCCGCTCCTGCTCGTGCCGCATCGGATCGATGTACTCCGCGGCGGCGGCCTGGCCCGGCGCCGGCGCCAGATCCGTGGTCCCGGCGGCCAGGTGCGCAAGCACGCGATCGATGAGCTCCTGCTCCGTTTGCTGTCTCATGACGCGCAAGCATAGCGCGCCGGACCCGACCAAATAAGCGCTATCTGCCCCTAGACGCGCTCCCCGCGCCGCGCTGCCGCGAAGCCGGACGAGCGCGCGGGCCGCGCTGCCGCGTTTACCGGTAAGCGGGTCGGTCTGCGGCCGGCGGGTTCAGCTTGATGCGAAACTCGTTGCGGTACATGGCGAGATAGGTCCGCGCCTCTAGCTCCGTGGCGAAAAAGCCGATCGGCAGCGGCGGGTTGCGGATCATGTTGATGGCCCGCAAGATAAGTCTGGCCAACGTACGCAGCGGCAGGCTCGCCCCCACTACCGCGAGCGCCGACAGCGAACGCAGCGCCTTGGCGCGCTGGCCGATGAAGCTCCGGGCGCTCGCCTCGATCCCGGTGGCATGCTGCTGCTCAAACAGGGAGAGGCTGTAGCCATACTCCGCGCTGACCGCCTCCACGCTTTTGAAGTACTCCATGGCATCGGCCAGACTCAAGACTCCGCACTGGCGCAGCTCCACCTGATCCCCGATCACCCGAATGCGGTGAGTCCCAATCGCACGCCAATCAGGCTCCATTGCCAAAATGTTACTCAATGGACGGAAAAATAGATAGGACGGCGTCCGCTAGTGCCGTTTTGTGATGCGTACCACAAGACCGCTTCTTGGACGAGGCAGCGGAATCTGCGAAATGCGCAAATCTTGGCCGGGCACAAGCTGCAGGTCGTACTCACGCAAGAGCAGCGCGCCCATGACCGCCAGCTCCAGACGGGCGAACTCCATTCCCAGGCATACGCGCGGTCCGCCGCCGAAGGGAATATAGGAGAAACGCTGGCTGCGATCTTCGGCGCGCTCGGGCGCAAAGCGTTCCGGATCGAAGCGTTCGGGATGGGGGAAGATGGCGGGGTCGCGGTGCGGTCCGCGGACCTGATACATCGCATTCCATCCGAGCGGTAGCTGGTAGCCGTCAAACTCACACGGGGCGATGATCTTGCGAAAGCCGCCGCCTACCGGCGGCATGACGCGCAAGACCTCGCGAATGACCTGATCGAGATACGGCAGCTGCTCCAGCGCGGCGGTGGTGAGCGGGCCGCCCGCGGCTTGATCCTGCTCGGCACGCAGCCGCGACAAGACCGCGGGGTGCTGCGCCACGAGCATGCAGAAGTTGGCCAGCGCGCATGCGGAGGTGTCGTGGCCGGCGAACAGCAGCGTCAGCACTTGATCCTGCAGGCTGGCTATGTCGGCGGGCGGGCCCTCGGCGCGGCAGGCCTGCAGCATCACCGACAGGGCATCGCGCCGCGCTGTAAGGCGAGCATCGGTATCGGCGTGGCGCAAAAGGACGATGCGCCGGATGCGCTCTAGCAGGGCTGTGCGCTGCCGCAGCGCGCGGCCGTACTTGGCAAAGGGCAGCGGGATCGGCAGGGCGAAAAGTCCCGCCGTACAGATGGCGAAGCGGCGCGACAGCTCGCCGATCTCGGCTTCGCCGGTCTCGTGCTCGTCCATGCCGATGATCAGCCGGCAGGCCAGGTCGAAAGTGAACTCGCTGATCGCGGGGCAGAGCGCCAGCTCTGCGCGCCGCTGCCACCGGTCAAGGTGCGTCCGCGCGATCCGCTCCATCTGCGGCACGTAGCTGCCGACAAGCGCGCGATCGAAGGCGCGCTGAAAGAGCCGGCGCTGGTGGCGGTGCAGCTCGCCCTCGGCGACTGAGATGCTGCCGGGGCCAAGGAGCTGCGCCGTGGTAGCCGGCCAGCTCACCGCGAAATAGCGATACTCATTGCTGAGCAGAAAGCGAATCCCCTCCGGCGCGGTGAAGATCACCGTGGGGCGGCCAAAGAGCCGCGTCTTGAACACGTTGCCGTAACGCGCCCGCCGCGCATCCGAAAAGCCGAGCGGGTCGGCAAGAAAGGAAAGCGTTTCGCCGACAAGCGGCAGCCCGAGATCACCGGGAGGAAGTGGAAGCGAGGACAAGTGCCCATTGTATAAGACCGGGCGGCGGCGGCGGCAAATTTTGGCCAGCGGCGGCTGATTGCCCTTCCCCGCTTGGTTTTATCGGGTATATGATTGCCTACTTTTTCGGCCGCTCCGCCCAAGGCGCTACGCCTCGGACGCGCTCGCGGAGCAGCATCACGGACCGCAATTCTCAGACTAGGAGTGCACGATGACCTCGATGACGGCGCTGCTCGGGTTTACGGGTTGGACATTGCTCATGGTGCTTTTGGTGTTCTCGTACCGCGGGGTGCGGCTGCTGCAGGGGACTCCCATCAACAACTGGCCGCGCGGCAAGGCGGACACCGGGGATGCGGCGTTTGCCAAGCGGGTCTCCGATGCGCACGCCAACTGCCTGGAGAACCTGCCGGTGTTCGCCGTCCTGGTGCTGGCGGCGGCGGCGATGGGCAAGGACGCGGCGGTGGCGACCTATGCCCCGATCGTGCTGTACGCCCGCATCGGCCAGAGCACGGCGCACCTTATCGCCACGACCAAGCTGCTCGTGCTGATCCGCGCGACGTTCTGGGCGGTGCAGCTTGTCATGTTCGGGCTCATGCTCAAGGGACTCCTTCTCGGCTAGCCAGCGCCGCGGCATTGTCGCGCCGCGGAACGGTAGCGCCGCGGCATCGGGCCGCATTCAGCGCGAATCTCCTCCAGCAAAGCGCGCCTCTTCGGATATCATGGGACCATGTCGTGCGAAGACAACAAGCGCAACGCTATGGCGTTTTATGACCTGATGTTCAATCAGAATAAGCCGCGTGAGGCCATCGCCCGCTACGCCGGCGCCGTCTACATCCAGCACAATCCCGATGTCGCCGACGGCAAAGAGCCGTTCATCATCTTCTTCGAGCGGATGGCGCGCGACTACCCGGGCAAGCGCGTCGAGTTCAAACGCGCCATCGCCGAGGGCGACCTCGTGGTGCTCCACTGCCACCAGATCTGGCCGGGCGACGAAGGCGAGTACGCCGGCATCGACATCTTCCGTTTCGACGAGCACGGCAAGATTGTCGAGCACTGGGACGTCCTCCAGCGCATGCCCGCAACCATGGCGCACAAAAACGGCATGTTCTAGCGTCCGGCGGCAGCCCGCGGGGGTCGCACCTGCGGGCCCGAAGTAGGAAAAGGGAGCATGTGAACCAGATCACATCCGCTCCCCGCTTTCAGCCGCAAAGTCGCCGCTTTGCCGCACCTGTTCCACGCATCCCAAGCCCATGTGTCCCGGACATGCCCAGTACATGTTCCGGACGGGGTCGGTTGTCTCCAATCCGCGCTTGATCGGCGGTGACTCGGAATATGGACTCGCCGTGTCTACACCCTCCGCCGGTTGCCCACCTTCCCACACAGCGTCCCGCCGTCCTTCCGTTTATTCGCTCTTACCGTCAGTAAAACCGACAATCTGCGGACTCTGCCCGCGGTCGTGAGCTCGGCATCTGATTTGCTGGGAGTCTTGTCTGATCAAACTTAACCGGCTCGATCGCTCCCTTGCGGTAGTGGTGCAGTTTGCATGTCGGACCCGGCCATGAGGGTTTGCACCGAGGACCGAGCGGCGCCGCAGGATCTCCCGGCAAAGTCTCTGTAGGTAAGGATGGCGCAAGCATTGCTTAGGTTTCCTTGGGCGCGGGCGAGTACTAAGGATCTTGTGAGATTGTGAGGAAAAAATGAAATCCTTCTGTGTGCGGTATGGTGTCTTGCGCCGGGCCTTCATGGCCTGCGGCCTCTTTCTGCTCACTGCCGCTTCCGGCTGCGCGACGACAAAAGTTTATCATCTGAACCTGGATCTCACGACCGCTCAGGCCCACTTCGGAGCCATTTTCCTTGCAGCCGAGGACATGGGGTATCAGGTGACACGCCTCGCGACGGCCGTGAACGTGCGCTACGACCATGACACGTGGATTTATTACAGCATCACGGAGTACGACTACAGCATGGCCATCGTCGTGGACGATGACGTGGCATCGACTCAGCTGAGCGCGCGCCTCGAGGGAGCCAAGGCCAAAGGGGAAGAGATTTGGGCCAGAGCCCTGGCAAGCCGCCAGCAGCAGCTGCGGCCCACTCAGCCCGTGGCGCCCAGTCACTCGACTCCGCCTTCCCCCGCGTCCTAAGCAGAATTCGCTCGTAAGCAAATTGGAGAAATTTTAATCATGTTGGTCCGACGGAAATTAGGTCGCATCGAACACTTGATTTTGGCTGCTCTGTTGTGCAACGGGCTAAGCGCGACGGCCGCGGAGGCGAGAAGGCACTCGAAGAAGGGGTCTAAGTCAGACGATAAGGAGTCCTCCGCATCGACCAGCCCTTCGACCTCGGGATCGGCTACCGCCCCGGCATCGACACCAGCTTCGACATCGGCGTCGGCGCCGGCGCCCGCTACGACGCCGGCGGCATCGCCCGCTGCGCCGCCCGCTGCGGCCCCGGCTGCGGCACCCGCCCCGCCGTCGACTTCCCTTTCGGCCCCCGCCCCCGTCGCGAGCTCGAAGGCCGGTTCAAGCCCGGGGACCGCTGCAGCGTCGCCATCCGCGCCATCGACTTCTCTCATTGCGACGCCGTCCGTCACCGCGGCACCAGGGGTGGACGTTTCGCCGCAGTCCCCAACCCAGATATGCTTCGTGCCGCGCAAGGTGGTGTCGTTCAAGGAAGATGCGCTGATCGTGCCAGGTCCGGTGATGAGCCGCTGGAATGCCGGCCGGGCGCTGTACGGCGTGGGAACCGGCTTGAGCATGGCCGCCACCACCGTCGCCAGCATCGGCGGCATCGTCTTAGCAGCGGGGGGAAGCTCCGCGTCCCCATCGGATCCTGGTCCGGCTCTATCGCTTGCAGGCTCCGTCGGCAACATCACTGGCACCGGCTTCCTGGTCACCGGGCTTATCCTGCAGCATAGCGCGCTCGGCATGATCGGGAAGGACTCCGGCCGCACCAAGTTCATTACCGGCGTGGTGTTCGGCGCGCTCGGCCTCGCCAGCGTGGGCACCGGATATATCTTGGGCGGCGTGGATATCCCAAACAAGGACATCGTCAACTACGCGGTTGGCTATGGCGGCACGCTGCTACTGACCACGGCCAGTAGCATCCTAATTAACGATGCCAAGAGCCTGCGCCGAATCTGGGACACGCTCGGAATGAGACCTGGAGTTCCCATCGCCATCCCGGGGCCTGACGGAAGCGGCGTGCCGCAGCCAGGTTTCCCCGCCTATCCACCGCCGCAACAGCCGTCCCTATATCCGCGGTAGCAGTCCCCTTCCCAATTCCGCGCAGCGACTCCCGTGCGCCGCACCTGATTGGTTCAACCTTCAACTAAACCGCGCCCCAGTTGAAATCCGAAGTTATTGCCCGGAGAGCGGGTGGCGCCGGAGGCGGGGACCCTGCTGCGCGAGCAGCGGGGTGCCGAGGTGACGGGACCCGCGGCGCAGTCCGAAACTGCGGATCTGATGCGAGGCGTGGTTTAACTTCGGCGCAACGCTCCCTGTTGCGACAGACCGCATAACTCCCGATCCGCAAAAATCTGTTTGACAAAACGTAAGCCTGCGAAGTATCAAACGAAATTGAAAATTG
>CALFML010000237.1 GCA_937879845.1 uncultured Myxococcales bacterium | reverse complement strand
TACGAGATACATTGGCGTGACTGGAGTTCAGACGTGTGCTCTTCCGATCTTGCTCTTCGCCAACTTCGCCGAGGCCATGGCGGAGGGGCGCGGCAAGGCCCAGGCCGACACGCTGCGCAAGTCGCGCGACGTGGTGCCCGCCTTCCGGCTGGATGCCCCCGACCCCGGCGCGCCCTGGGTGGCCACCTTCTCGCGCGATTTGCGCAAGGGGCAGTTCGTGCTGGTGAAGGCCGGCCAGATCATTCCCGGCGACGGCGAGGTCGTGGTGGGCGTGGCCTCCGTGGACGAGAGCGCCATCACCGGCGAGAGCGCCCCGGTCATCCGCGAGAGCGGCGGCGACCGCTCCGCGGTCACGGGCGGCACCAAGGTGCTGTCCGATCGCATCGTGGTGCGCATCACGGCCGATCCCGGGCAGTCCTTTCTCGACCGCATGATCGCGCTCGTGGAGGGCGCGGCACGCCAGAAGACTCCCAATGAGATCGCGCTGCATATCCTGCTCGTAGGCCTGACGCTGATCTTCCTTTTTGCCTGCGTGACGCTCGTGCCGATGGCCCTATACTCAGGGCTGCGGCTCGGCATCACGGTCATCGTCGCGCTGCTCGTATGCTTGATCCCCACGACCATCGGCGGGCTCTTGTCCGCCATCGGCATCGCAGGCATGGATCGCATGCTGCGCAAGAACGTGCTGGCGATGAGCGGCCGGGCGGTGGAGGCGGCGGGCGACGTGGACACGCTCCTTCTGGACAAGACCGGCACCATTACGCTCGGCAATCGGATGGCCACCGAGCTCATTCCGATGCCCGGAGTGCCGGTGGAGGAGCTCGCGGACGCTGCGCAGCTGGCAAGCCTGGCGGATGAGACGCCGGAAGGGCGCTCGATCGTGGTGCTGGTCAAGGAGAAGCACCACCTCCGCGGCCGCGACACGACCGGACACCGCTTCATTCCGTTTTCTGCCCAGACCCGGATGAGCGGGTGTGATTTCGTCGATGCAAGCCTGGTCCGCGCAATCCGCAAGGGAGCCGTGGACGCCATCCGCCAGCATGTGGAGGCGCAGGGCGGCCGCGTGCCGCCGGAGCTCGATGCGGTCGCGCGGCGGATCAGCAGCGTGGGCGGGACTCCGCTCGCCGTCAGCGATGGGAAGGCGCTTCTGGGCGTCATCTACCTCAAGGACGTGGTCAAAGGCGGCATCAAGGAGCGCTTCGACCGCTTTCGCGCCATGGGCATCCGCACGGTGATGATCACCGGAGACAACCCGCGCACCGCCGCCGCCATCGCGCAGGAAGCCGGCGTGGATGACTTCCTGGCCGAGGCGACGCCGGAGACCAAGATGCGCCTTATCCGCAAGGAGCAGGAAAAGGGCAAGCTCGTGGCCATGACCGGGGACGGCACCAACGACGCGCCGGCGCTGGCCCAGGCGGATGTCGGCGTGGCGATGAACAGCGGCACCCAGGCGGCCAAAGAGGCCGGCAACATGGTCGATCTGGACTCCAACCCCACCAAGCTGCTAGAGGTCGTGGAGGTCGGCAAGCAGCTGCTCATGACCCGCGGCTGCCTGACCACGTTCTCGATCGCCAACGACGTGTCCAAGTACTTCGCCATCCTGCCGGCGCTGTTCGTGGCGGTGTTTCCCGAGATCGCGCCGCTCAACATCATGCGCCTTTCATCCCCCCAGAGCGCCATCCTGGCCGCCGTCATCTTCAACGCCCTCATCATCATCTTGCTGATTCCGCTGGCGCTGCGCGGCGTGCGCTACCGGCCGCTCGGCGCCGCCGCGGTGCTGCGGCGATCGCTTCTCATCTATGGACTGGGGGGACTCGTGGCGCCGTTCCTCGGGATCAAGCTCATCGACCTGCTCCTTACGGTCCTGCATCTGGTATAGGAGGCACTCGTGCGTGATGCGTTCTCCACTTTATTTGTTGCGCTGCGGGTGACGCTGCTTACTCTTGTGGCCACCGGGTTGCTGTATCCGCTCGCCATGACCGGCGTGTGCGAGCTGGTCTTTCCCGGCAAAGCCCACGGCAGCCTGGTCACCGATGACAAGGGGCAGGCAGTGGGCTCGGCCCTCATCGGGCAGCGCTTCCGGACGCCGGCTTACTTCGCCCCGCGGCCTTCGGCGGCCGGGGAGGGGGGCTATGATGCGGCATCCTCTTCGGGCTCTAACCTCGGGCCGACCTCCCGCAAGCTGCGCGAGCGCGCGCAGCAGGAGATCACGCGCCTGCGCAAGGAGAACCCGGATACGCCGGGCCCCCTCCCGGCCGATCTGATCACAGCCTCGGCCAGCGGTCTGGACCCGCACATCTCGCCCGCCGCCGCCCTGTGGCAGGTGCCGCGGGTCGCGCGCGCGCGCGGCTTAAGTCCGGAGCGGGTCCAGAGTTTGGTCGTTGACCACGTCGAGGGTCGCGAGCTCGGGTTCCTGGGCGAGCCGCGCGTGAACGTCCTTTTGCTCAACCTGGCGCTCGATCGGCAGTTCGGGCGCCCCGGTCCGGGGGCCTAGACGCGGTCATGCCGACGCCGCGAACCTCTCCATCCGGATCGCGCCGGGCCGAGGATTTCCTCGAGCTCGTGGAGCGCGCCAAGCGCGGACGGCTCAAGGTATACCTGGGGTTCGCGGCCGGCGTCGGCAAGACCTACCGGATGCTGGAGGAGGCCCACGCCCTCAAGCGTCGCGGCGTCGATGTGGTGCTGGGTGTCATCGAGACCCACGGTCGGGCCGAGACCGCGGCGCTGGTCACGGGCCTTTTGGCCGTGCCGCCGCGCCTGTTCTCCTATCGCGGCGTGACCCTGCCGGAGATGGACGTAGACGCCGTCATCGAGCGCAACCCGCAGGTCGCGATCATCGATGAGGTGGCCCATACCAACGTCCCCGGCTCCCAGAACAACAAGCGCTATCAAGACGTCATCCAGATCTTGGAGGCCGGCATCAATGTGATCTGCGCCTTCAACATTCAGCACCTGGAGAGCCTGAACGACCTGGTCGCCCGCGTCACCGGCGTGCGCGTGCGCGAGACGCTGCCCGACGCCTTCCTCAAGCAGGCCGATCAGGTGGTGACGCTGGACTTGGACGTGGAAGACCTGCTCGACCGCCTGCGCGCCGGCAAGATCTATACGCCGGACAAGGTGCCCTGGGCGCTGAGCCACTTTTTCCAGCCGGGCAATCTGTCGACGCTGCGTGAGCTGGCGCTGCGCGAAGTGGCGGAGAGCCTGGAGCGCGCGGTCACGGCGCAGCGGGCCGCCCAGCCCGCGCTCGGTGCGAGCTGCGGCTGGGGCGGCAAGTTGATGGTCTGCCTGTCGAGCAACCCGCCGCATGCGCGGACGCTCTTGCGCCGCGGCTCGCGCTTGGCCGGCCGGCTCAACACCGACTGGTACGTCGTCTATGTCGAGACCCCCGGCGAGGCCCCGGATCGCATCGACAGCACGGCGCAGCGGCACCTCCTCCAGAATATCGACCGGGCCCGCGAGCTGGGTGCAGAGGTGGTGCGCCTGCGCGGGAGCGATCCGGTGGAGACGCTGCTCGCGTTCGCCCGCTCGCACCGCGTCAGCGACGTGGTGATCGGACGCGTGCAAGGCTCCTGGCTGCACCGGCTGCTCCGCCGCTCCTTTACCGCGGAGATGGTGGCGCAGGCGGAGGGACTCGACTTGCACATCGTCTCGTTTGCCGAGCCGCATGAAGAGCGCGCCGAGAAGGAGGAGGCCACATGACGCTGCGAGCCAAGCTGCTTTTAGCCCAGGCGCCGCTGCTTGCGGCGCTGGCATTCCTTGGAGCGCTGTCCATGGTGACGGTCTCCTCGATCGGCGGCAGCGCCCAGCATATCCTGCGCGACAACTACCGCAGCGTGCTGGCGGCGCAGCGCATGAAGGAGGCGATCGAGCGCATGGACAGCGGCGCCCTGTTCGTCCTCGCCGGGCAGCGCGAAAAAGGAATGCAGCAGGTCGCCGTCAGCCGCAAGCGTTTCGCGGCCGAGCTCCAGGTAGAAGAAGACAACATCACCGAGCGCGGCGAGGCGGACGCTGCGCGCCGGCTACACCGACTGTGGGAGGACTACGCGCACAGCTTCGACGAGCTGGCGCAGCTCCCGGATGCCGCGGCGAGCCGGGCCCTGTATTTTCGCACCCTGGAGCCCCGGTTCACCGCAGTAAAGGACGCAGCCGACGAGATCCTGGGCCTGAACCAGGACGCCATGGTACGCAAGAGCGAGCGGGCGCAAGCGGTGGCGCAGCACCTGGGCCAGGTCGCCGCCGGGTCGGCCGTGGCCGCGTTCCTTCTGGGCATCTTCGCCTCGACCGTGCTGACCGCACGGCTGTTGCGGCCGTTGTCGCGCCTGAGCCAGGCCGCGCATCGCATCGGTGAAGGGGACCTCGATGCCCGCGCCGAGGTCCGGGGTCGCGATGAGCTGGCGCAGCTGGCGGCGGATTTCAACGCCATGGCCGAGCACTTGAAGCGCTACCGCACGAGCTCTCTGGGGGAGCTCTTGCAGGTCCAGCACGCGGCGCAGTCGGCCATCGACAGCATTCCGGATCCCGTGCTCATCTTCGATACGGAAGGGGGGATCCTCAACGTCAACCAGGCGGCCGAGACCCTGCTCCATGCCGAGACGGCGCCGGAAGCGGCCGAGCCGCTGGCCCCGATGGAGCCCGCGGTGCGCGAGGTCCTGTCGCGGATGCGCGCGCACATCCTGTCCGGCAAGGGCGCCTACGCGCCCAAGGACTTCAGTGAGTCAGTGTGCCTCAAGGCAGCCGACGGCGAGCACTACCTTCTGCCGCGCGCGACCCCGGTGCGCAACGAGCAGGGCGCAGTGCAGGGCGCGACGGTGATCCTGCAAGACGTGACGCGGCTGCGGCGCTTCGATGAGCTGAAGAACGACCTCGTGGCGACCGTAGCGCATGAGTTCCGCACGCCGCTCACCTCGCTGCGCATGGCGGTCCATCTGTGTCTGGAAGGTGTGGTGGGGCCGCTCACGGAGAAGCAGGCCGAGCTCCTTTATGCGGCGCGCGAGGACTGCGAGCGGCTGCAGGGGATCATCGACGACCTGCTCGACCTGGCGCGGCTTCAGGCGGGGCGCCTGGAGATGCGCCCGCTGCCCGTGGCGGTGGCGGACCTGGTCAACCGCTCCGTCGCCGAGCAGCACGCCGCGGCGCAGGCGCGGGGCGTGACCTTGGCGGCGCACGTCCTGCTGGCGGATGAGGACAAGGTCGCCGTCGATCCGGAGCGGATCGGGCTGGTCTTCGGGAACTTGCTCGGCAATGCCATCCGGCACACGCCCCAAGGGGGCCAAGTCACCGTGCGGGCCCTGGCCGCCGGCCCGCTGGCGCGCATCGAAGTGACGGACACCGGCGAAGGAATTCCCAAGGAATACCAGCGCGACCTGTTCACCAAGTTCTTTCGCATCCCCCAAAGCGCCAGCGGAGGGGCGGGGCTCGGGCTGTCGATCGCCAAAGAGATTGTCCAGGCGCACGGCGGCACCATCGGCGTCGAGAGCGAGTCCGGCCACGGGAGTACGTTCTTCTTCACTCTGCCGCTGTCGGGCCAATCCGATGCAGGGAGGTGAGCGACGACTCGTGCGGACGTATCTACGGCGAAGCCACGCCGATCCTGGCATGTGCAAGCGCTGGAGCTTGGCTGCGGCTTCTATCAGATCACGGCGCGCTACGGCTATATGGAGAGTCCGGACATTCCCGCGCTGCTCGCTGGCACCGGGCTCCTTGATCCACCGACGGCGCCGCTGAGCTACTCCCTGGGACGCGAAACCGTGGTTCCGACCGGCCGCGCAGGCTTTGCGCGCTTGCGGAGGCAGCTGTTCACCTTCCTGAACAGCAACTATCTAGGCCGCCGTCGTGCCAGCGCTGGTGACCAGCTTGATTCGCTTGTCTCGCAGCGCTCGCTCCTCGTGGTAAAGGTCCGCGAGCTTCCCAACGATGTCTTCGGAGACCCCAAGCATCGCGCCCATCTTGACGATGCTGGCCATCTCGAGCTTGTGCAGCTCTCCGTCTGCAGCGCAGGCTTGAATCGCGAAGTAGATCACGACGCGGGCCTCCGCCTGGCCGGCGCCCACGCCCGCGAGGACCTGGGCCAGATCCTCCTTTGCATCGTATCGGCGCAGCTCGTCGATGAGCTCCACCGATGCCCCTCGTGCCGCATAGGCGCCAAGGATCCACTCTTGCTCAGCGGGGCTCAGGCAGCCGTCGCCCTGGGCGCAGATGAGAACCGCCTTGGCGAAGGCGGTCACATGTTTTTCAGGCCGCGGTTCAATGCCCCACAGCTCACGATTGAACCAACCGCGAGCAAGATCTGCAGGCTTTTTAGTCAAGGCCGGTTCCTCCTCTGTCCTTTTTCGAGTTCGCGCTCAAATGACAGCTACGCCATAAAAATTTACACGCATCATGCGCGGCCAAGCAATCTTTAAAGAAAGTAGGATAGGCCGTCTGTTTAATTTTCTGCAGCGCAAGGTTGTAATCGATGCATTAACCAGGCGACCCTTTCTGCGCTCGGGATTTCAATCGTCGGAGCGAGGGTGAGCCGGGGTCATTCATTTTTTCCTTGATACGACACCTGTCTTCCGCAAAAAAATTGCCCGCATGGGCACTATTACAAGCGAGGCATGGGTCCTCTACGCGGGAAGCGGGCGCCAAGATTCCAAGCCTGCGAGCCTGGTCAAGGAGTCGTTCTCATTCCCTGACATCACCGAAAACGAAATACTGGTCGAGCCCCTCTTTGGGTCATGGGAGGGGAATATGGATCACGCGCTCAAGCGCCAACCGGTGGACATCTGTCGGCTGCGCCGTGAGCCGAAGGTAGTCATCGGCAACGCGGGTGTGCTCCGGGTCCTGCGGGCTGGTCCCGCTGTCACCAAGGTGAAGCCGGGAGACCTGTGCGTCGCCTTTGCCGCCCTTTGGGACAAGCTGGGCTTCATGGGCCAGGGACAGGCCTGGGGCTACGACGCCCCCGGTACGATCGGCATGCTCATCAAGCAGAACAAGCTGAAAGAGTCCCAGGTCGTCCCGCTGCCCCGGAATACGCGCCACCCGCTGCAGGCGTGGGCGGCGTTCGCCATCCGCTACTTCACCGCCTACAACAACTGGAACGTGGCCTACCGCTGCTTCCGATTGCAGATGTCTGAGCAGGACTGCCCCGCCCCCTGGGTCTGGGGTTGGGGCGGCGGGACTACGCTGGCCGAGTTGGAACTGGCCGGGCTCGTCGGCTGCCGGACGGCGATGATGTCCTCGCTCCCGGAGCGTCTCCGCTACATCGCGGAGCGCGGTATCCTGCCCATCGATCGGCGATTATTCCCGGACCTGAACTACGATGGCGAAAGGTATAGGAACGACCCGAGCTACACGAAGGCCTACGACGAGTCCGAGCGGGCCTTCCTCGACCTCGTGAAGGAGCACACCGGCGGCGATGGAGTGTCAATCTTCGTGGATTATATCGGTACCCCGGTCAGCCTGGCAACCCAGCGCGCACTGGGTCGTCAGGGGGTGATCACCTCCGCCGGCTGGAAGGGGGGCATGATGATCACGCACATGCGCGCCATCGAGTGTATAAACCGCCACACGCACGTCAATACCCACTACGCCCGGCTCTGCGACGGTCCTCCGGCGGTCGAGTTCGCGGAGCTTTACGGCTGGGTGCCCAAGGTGAGCGACAAGGTCTGGTCCTGGGACGAGATTCCGGCTCTGGCAGAGGCGTACGGGGCGGGACACATCTTTGACTACTTTCCTATTTACCAAGTAAACCCCCTATGATGAGGAGCGACGCCATGGTTTCGGATAGCTCACCGGGGGCGCCAGATGTCCAAGGCCTGTCGCCGATCGCCATCATCGGCATGGGCTGCCGCTTTCCCGGCGGCGGCCATGGCCCTACAGCCTTCTGGCAGGCGCTGAAGGGACGGATCGACGGCGTACGGGATGCTACGGGACACCGCTTTCAGCAGAGCGCGCTCCCGGCGGAATGGCCAGCGCTACGCTGGGCCGGGCTGCTGGACTCGATCGACGGCTTTGATGCTGGTTTCTTCGGTATCTCTGCGCATGAAGCGACCATGCTGGATCCGCAGCAGCGCTTGCTGCTGGAGGTCGCCTGGGAAGCGCTTGAAGACGCCGGCCAGCGACCCGATGCGCTCATGGGCAGCCAGACCGGAGTTTTCGTGGGCATCTCCAACCTGGACTACGAACGCATGCTCAGCCGGAACCCCGAGCGCATGGATGCCTACTCGCTCATCGGCAACCTGATGTCCACGGGGGCCGGGCGCCTGTCGTCTGTGCTCGGCTTGCAGGGGCCCTCTTTGGCGGTGGAGACCTCGTGCTCGTCCTCTCTGGTCGCGGTTCACCTGGCCTGCCAGAGTCTGCGCACCAATGAGAGCCGGATGGCCGTAGCCGGCGGTGTCAATCTCATCCTGTCTCCTCTGATCGGGATGATGTACGCTCAGGGACAGGTGCTCTCTCCCGATGGCCGCTGCAAGACCTTCGATCGCAGCGCCAACGGAATCGTGCGGGGGGAAGGCTGCGGCATGGTGGTGCTCAAGCGCCTGGCGGACGCGCTGCGAGATGGCGACAGGATCTGGGCCCTGATCCGTGGCTCGGCGACCAACCAGGCGGGACGCTCCACCGGGCTGGCCGCGCCCAACGTGGGTTCCCAGGAGGCGCTGCTGCGCCAAGCGCTGGCGAATGCCCG